>NZ_WBMR01000259.1 GCF_008923365.1 Actinomadura montaniterrae | reverse complement strand
AGCGGACGCGACGGACGCGGCGGGCCCGAAGGGGCGGGAGGGTCCTGAAGGGGGTGCACGGCGCTCCGCTCGGCCAGGGCGCCCGCGGGCGTCCGGCGGCAGGGCGGGCCGCGGCCCCGCCGGCCGATCCCGCCGCGCGCCACCGAGCCCTCGACCTGCACGAACACACCACGGCGCCTGTCGTCGATCTCCCCTTGATCGTATCGGTCCGGCGCCGGGCGGCGGCCGGGCGGCGGCCGGGGGGCGGGTCAGGCGTCGATCAGGTCGATGAGGTCGGCGATGGAGGGCACCACCCGGTGCGGGCGGAACGGGAACCGGCCCACCTCGTCCTTGCGGGTCACCCCGGTCAGCACCAGGATCGTCTCCAGGCCCGCCTCCACGCCGGCGACGATGTCGGTGTCCATCCGGTCGCCGACCATCGCGGTCTGCTCGCTGTGCCCGCCGACGACGTTCAGCGCGGTCCGCATCATCAGCGGGTTGGGCTTGCCGACGAAGTACGGCTCCACCCCCGTCGCGCGGGTGATCATGGCGGCGACTGCGCCGCAGGCGGGCAGCGAGCCCTCCTGGGACGGGCCGACCGGGTCGGGGTTGGTCGCCACGAACCGGGCGCCGCCCTCGATCAGCCGGATCGCCTGGGTGATCTGGGAGAAGCTGTAGGTGCGGGTCTCGCCGAGCACCACGTAGTCGGGGCTGATGTCGGTGAGGACGTAGTCGGCCTCGTGCAGCGCCGTGGTCAGCCCCGCCTCCCCGATCACGTACGCCGACCCCTCGGGCCGCTGGTCGGCCAGGAACCGGGCGGTGGCCAGCGCCGAGGTCCAGATGAACTCGGCCGGGACCTGCAGCCCGAGCGCGGCCAGCCGCGCCGACAGGTCGCGGCGGGTGTAGATCGAGTTGTTGGTCAGCACGAGGAACGGCTTGCCGGAGGCGGCGAGCCTGCGGATGAACTCGTCGGCGCCGGGGACGGGGTGGCCCTCGTGCACCAGCACGCCGTCCATGTCCGACAGCCAGTACTCGATCGGCTTGCGCTCGGTCATGTCCCCATTGTCGCAGGTGGAGATCGTCGCGTGGAACGGTCCGGGGACGTCCAGGGGCGACCGGGGGGCGACCGGGCGGACCGTTGACCGGCGAGTGAGACAAATCATAGATTTGCCCCACGGTGCGCCGAACCGTGTTCGGTGAAAGGGCCGCTCGGCGGCGCGCCGGTGCAGTCCGCGGGAGGCGCGCGTGCAGAGCCGCGAAACGAACGGCCCCGAGCTGACGATCGCCGAGGTCAGAGCCCGGCTGACGGCCCCGGGCCAGCTCTTCGAGATGGACGAGGTCGACATCCGCGGCGTGCGGACCCGCGTCTGGAAGAACGCCCCGACCACCCTGCGGGACGTCCTGGAGCTCTCGCGCGGGCACGGCGACGCCCCGTTCCTGGTCTACGAGGACGACCGGCTGAGCTTCGCCGAGCACCACCGGCGCGCCGCGGCGTTCGGGCGGCTGCTGGCGGCCGAGTACGGCATCGCCAAGGGCGACCGGGTCGCGATCGCGATGCGCAACTACCCCGAATGGTCGGTGGCGTTCTTCGGCGCCGCCGCCGCCGGCGCCGTCGTCGTCCCGCTGAACGCCTGGTGGAGCGCCGACGAGCTGGAGTACGGGCTGCGCGACAGCGGCGCCCGGCTGCTGGTCGCCGACGCCGAGCGCGCCGAGCGCCTCGCCGGCGTGCTGCCCGGCCTCGGCATCCCGCTGCTGGTCGCCCGTCCAGGCGGCGACCCGCCCGCCGGCGGCGAGGCCTTCGACACCGCCCTCGCCCGCGCCCTGGACGACGGCGCCGACGGCCTGCCGGAGGTGGAGATCGGCCCCGAGGACGACGCCACGATCTTCTACACCTCCGGCACCACCGGACGCTCCAAGGGCGCCCTCGGCACCCACCGCAACATCACCACCAACCCGGTCAGCCTCGCCTACGGGCTGCTGTCGGCCGGCGTGCGCGCCGGCGCCACCCTCGAGCAGCTCACCACCCCGCAGCCGCGCGTCACCCTGCTCAGCGTCCCGTTCTTCCACGCCACCGGCTGCCACTCGGTGCTGGTGTCCAGCGCCCTGCAGGGCGGCACCGTCGTGCTGATGTACAAGTGGGACGTCACCAAGGCGCTGGAGCTGATCGAGCGCGAGCGCGTCACCGGGTTCGGCGGCGTGCCGACGATGGCCTGGCAGGTGCTCACCTCCCCCGACTTCGACAAGTACGACACCTCCAGCCTCACCGGCGTCAGCTACGGCGGCGCGCCCGCCGCGCCCGCCCTCGTCGACAAGATCAAGGAGCGGCTGCCGCAGCGGGTCCCCGGCAACGGCTACGGGCTCACCGAGACCTCCTCGGTCACCACCTACAACGGCGGCGTGAACTACCTGGAGCACCCCGACAGCGTCGGCCCGCCCGTCGCGGTCTGCGACGTGCGGGTCGTCGACCCCGCCACCGGCGAGGACCTGCCGGCCGGCGAGGTCGGCGAGCTGCTCATCGCCGGCCCCAACGTGATCAAGGGGTACTGGAACAAGCCGGAGGCGACCGCGCAGGCGTTCGCGGACGGCTGGTTCCACAGCGGCGACCTCGCCCGCGTCGACGACGACGGGTTCGTCTACATCGTCGACCGCGCCAAGGACATGCTGATCCGCGGCGGCGAGAACATCTACTGCGCCGAGGTCGAGGCCGCCCTCTACGAGCATCCCGCCGTCGCCGACTGCGCCGTCATCGGCGTCCCGCACGACGTCCTCGGCGAGGAGGTCGGCGCCGTCGTCGTCCCCCGCCCCGGCGCCTCGCCCGCGCCGGAGGAGATCCAGGCGTTCCTGCGCGAGCGGATCGCCGCGTTCAAGGTGCCCGTCCACTTCTGGTTCCGCGACGAGGGCCTGCCCCGCAACCCCGGGGGGAAGATCCTCAAGACCCGGCTGCGCAGCGAGCTGCTCGGCTGACCCGCCGCCCCGCCCACCGTCCACCCCGCCCGCCGCCCCGGTCTCCCGGCCCCCCGCTCACCGGCACCGGCGCGCCCGTCCACCCCCGGGCGCGCCGGGTACCGTGATCTTGTGAGCGAACAACGACCCACCGGCGGGATCCGCCGGATCAACGCGCCGGACCTGGCGCCCGGCCCCGGCTACAGCCACGTCGTCTCGGTGGACGTGCCCGGGCGCCTCGTCGTCGCCAGCGGCCAGATCGCCCTGGACGGCGACGGGAACCTCGTCGGCCCCGGCGACCTGGAGGCCCAGACCCGGCAGGTGTTCACCAACCTGCAGGCCGCGCTCGCCGCCGCCGGCGCCCGCTGGGAGCACGTGATCCGGCTCGGCTACTTCCTGCGCGACGCGTCGAAGGTCGGCGTGGTGCGCGCCGTCCGCGCGGAGATGCTGCCCGGCGGCGTCGACCCCGCCGCGTCGCTGATCCAGGTGTCCGGGCTGGTCCGCGACGACCTGCTCATCGAGGTGGAGGCCCTCGCCGTCGTCCCCGCCGCCTGACCCGGTCCCGGAGAACGCCGGAGGGGCGGGGCCCCGGGCCCCGCCCCTCCGCACCGGAGCACCGTCAGACGTTCACGCCGAAGTCGGCGGCGATGCCCGCCAGCCCCGAGGCGTACCCCTGGCCGACCGCGCGGAACTTCCACTCCGCGCCGTTGCGGTACAGCTCCCCGAACACCATCGCGGTCTCGGTGGAGGCGTCCTCCGACAGGTCGTAGCGGGCGATCTCCCCGCCGCCGGCCTGGTTCACCACCCGGATGAAGGCGTTGCGGACCTGCCCGAAGCTCTGCTGCCGGCCGTCGGCGTCGTAGATCGACACCGGGAACACGATCTTGGCGACCTCGGCCGGGACCGCCTGCAGGTCCACCTTGATCTGCTCGTCGTCGCCCTCGCCCTCGCCGGTCAGGTTGTCGCCGGTGTGCTCCACCGACCCGTCCGGGCTCTTCAGGTTGTTGAAGAACACGAAGTGCTGGTCCGACAGCACCTTGTTCTCCGCCGAGCACAGCAGCGCGCTGGCGTCCAGGTCGAAGTCGGTTCCGGTGGTGGTGCGCACGTCCCAGCCCAGACCCACCACGACCGCGGTCAGTCCGGGAGCCTCCTTGGTCAACGAGACGTTGCCGCCCTTGCTCAGACTGACTCCCACTGTGCCTACCTCCGTATCGGACCGGGCGGATGACCCTCACCCGCGGCCTGTCTTAGCAGAACGGTAGCCAGTCCCCGCGCCCCGCGGGGGGGGTCGCGCGGTGGCCGGGGGGGGGGGGCGGCCCCCCCCCCCCCCCCCACGCCGGCGCACCGCCCCGAGGGGGCCGCGGCGGGTCAGCCGCCGGTGAGGAACGCCGTCGGCGCGGTGATCACCGGCGGGAGCTCGAACGCCGCCGCCAGCTCCCCGGCGCGCGGCGCGAGCCCGTCGCAGGCCCGCCGCCGCGCCGCGTCCACCTCCTGCAGCCAGCCCGGCGGTACGACGCCCTCGTCCAGCAGGCCGTCGGCGCGGCGCGCCATCCAGTTCAGCGCGTGCAGGCGCAGCACCGGGCGCAGCGCCGCCGGGCCCGACTCGGCTGCGGCGTCGCAGATCTCCAGCGTGACGCGGTCGGCGCACGCGGTCGCGGTCCGCGCGGCGAGCACGAGGTTGTCGTTCCAGGCGGTGAACGGGTCGGCGCCCGCGTCGGCGGCGGCCCGGACCCGGGCGGCGAGCGCGTCGCGCATCCGCCGCTCGGCCTCGCGCGCCAGGAACAGCGGCACCCGCGGCGAGTCCAGGTCACCGCCGTCCGGCGGGCCCGGCACCGCCTCGGGCGGGGTGTAGCGGTCCAGGTCGGCCATCGCCCGCGCCGTGTCGTACAGGATCAGCTCGTTGTCGCCGCCGGCGTTCATGTAGGCGTGGGTGAGGCCCCGGTAGGCGTTGAGGCGCTCGACGGCCGCGAACCCCGGCGCGCCCGAGTGGACCCGGCACGTCGACACCGTCTCCTGCGCGGTGACGGTGGACGCCGCCTTCAGCAGCGCCAGGTCCCGGTCGACCGCCGACCACGGCGCCCACGCGGTCTCCGGCCCGCCGGCGGGGACGTCGGCGGAGGTGCGGCGGGCCTTGACGTGCGCGGCGACGGCGGTCAGCGCGTACGCCGACGCCAGCGCGCCCAGCACCGCCTCCTGCTGGTTGCGGTAGTCGGTCAGCGGGCGGCGCGGCGCGAGCCGGCCGAGGGTGGAGCGGCCCGCCGAGTGCGCCAGCAGCATCCCGGCGGACGCGCGGGTGATCGCGGCGGACGCGGAGATCACCGCGCGCCACACCGCCGGCGCGATGCCCATCGAGCGGGTCAGCCGCGCGGCGGGCGATCCGGCGGGGTCGTGGAAGGAGCCGTCGGCGTCGATGCGGGCGCCGTCGCGCAGCCACGCCTCGTAGGGGACGTGCAGGTCCTCCAGCAGCACGGCCGCGTAGTCGACCTGCAGGCCGGTGGTCTCGGGCGCCGGCACGACCCGCACGCCGGGCGGGACGGACCCGTCGGGGCCGCGGACCGGCACCGTGAACACGAACACCCCGCGCTCCTCGCCGCCGTGCACGAGCGTGGCGTACACGCAGGCGGTCTTGGGCAGGTCGGGGTGGGCGGTGCTGGTGGGGAACTTGGCGGCCTGCACGTCGGGGGTGTGCAGCACGAACCCGCCGGTGGCTGGGTCGTGGCGGGCGACGGTGCGCGGCGACAGGTGGCTGTTGCTGCGGCCGACCTCGGTCATCAGCAGCGTCCCGAACGAGTCCATCGACTCCAGCGCCTCGCGGGCGGCGCTCGGGCCGTCCTCGGCGGCGCCGAACCGGATGACGGGGCCGAGCGCCAGGGTGTAGTGCAGCAGCATCACGTGGAACAGCGCCGGGTCGGCGATCGCGGCGCGTTCCAGCAGCGCGCACAGCGCCGGCGGGTCGTCCAGCAGCTCGGAGGCGGGCGGCGCGGCGAGCCCGGCGCGCCGCAGCCGCGCGTAGGTGAGGGCCTGGTGGTCGCGGGCGGTGAGCCCGCCGGGGTAGGTGAAGAACTCCTCGGGGACGGCGTCGGCGAGCCGTTCGCGGAGTTTGGGGCCGGGGGACGCGCCGCGCACGAAACCGGCGAGGTCGCCATCGGGGGAGGTGCCCATGGACATGCCCATCGCGCTGCTCTCCTGTCGGGACGGAGTGGTCGGGCTGAAGGGGGCCGGGCGGAAGCGGGAGCGGGCCGGGGCCGGACCCGGGGGCGGGCCTGCGCGGGTCAGGCCTGTGGGTCGGGGGTGATGCCGGGCGCGGACTTGCCGACCGGCGGGCCGTCCGGCCCGATCGCCTCGGCGGCGCCGGGCGCGGTCTCGGTGGTGCGGGGCCGGGGCACGTCCTGGCGGGGCCGGTCGCGCAGCGGCACCAGGAAGGTGTGCGCGTCCGGGACGCTGAGGCGGGCGCACTGGCACAGCGCGTTGCCCGACCCGGCCTCGGCGAACACCGTCGCGCCGGCGGCGTGCACGGCGCGCAGCGTCTCCGGCAGCCGGACGGGCTTGACGATGCAGTCGGCCAGCGCGCGGTGCAGGTCGTCGTCGTCGCGGTAGGCGCGGCCGCGCACCGGGGAGTGCACCGGCAGCTCCAGCGGCCGCTGCGGGAACGCGCGGATGACCGAGTACCACTCGTCGTCGGCGCCGGCCATCGCGGGATGGTGCGACAGGTAGGGCACGGCGAGCCGGACGGCCCGCACCCCGGTGTCGCGGGCGGCGGCCAGCACCGCCTCCAGCGGCGCGTCGGGACCCGACACGACGGTGACCGACGGGGCGTTCAGGCACGCGACGACGACCTCGGGCGCGCCGGCGGCGCCGATGCAGGCGCGGGCGCCGTCCTCGCCGGCCTCCAGCAGCGCCATCCCGCCGCCCGCGCCGCGCCGGGCGAGGACGTCGACGAGGCTGACGGCCATCCGGGCGCCGTCGGCGATGGCGAACACCCCCGCGCAGACCATCGCGGCGATCTCCCCGAAGCTCTGCCCGACGGCGAAGCCGGGCTGCACGCCCATCGCGCGCAGCGCGCGGTCGACGGCGACGGAGGAGGCGTAGCCGGCGAGCTGGGCGACGCCGGGGGCGCGGGCCGCCGCCCGGTACCCGGCGGGGTCCTCCAGCAGGATCGCGCGCAGCGACGGCCACCCGTCCGGCAGGCCCTCCTGGACGGCGTCCAGGACGTCGGCGGCGGCGCGTGCGGCGGCGGGCCCGGAACGTGCCAGCGAGGGCAGGTCGGGGACGCCGGCCGAGCCGGTCCCGGCGAACAGGAACGCGCAGACGTCATCGGGTTTGAGCTCCCCGGCGGGGTCGAAGGGGCCGTCCGGATGGAAAGAGGAGTGGGACACGCGAGGTCTCCTTACCTGGAAGGAAGGCTCTCTTTTCTTTTCGGATAAAGGCCGCTTAACGAGGAGTTATGGAACACAAATCCTGAAATGGGATTATTCACTCATGGAATCGGCCTGGCAACCGTCGGTGCAACGGACGGACCGCAGCGCGGCCCCCGCCGCGCCGCGCCCGGCCACGACCGCCGGCCTCACCGCCGGCTGGGGGGAGCGACGCATGACCTGGAGCGACCAGCAGCCCGCGCACACCCGGTGGGCGATCCGCGGCACCGGCTCCTACCTGCCGGAACGGCGCGTGCCCAGCACCGAGGTGGCGCGCTCGCTCGGCCTGGAGGACGACTGGGTCGAGGAGCGCACCGGCATCCGCAACCGGCACGTCGCCGCTCCCGGGCAGGCCGCCTCCGACCTCGCCGCCGCCGCCGCGCGCGACGCCCTCGACGCGGCCGGGCTGCGCCCCGCCGACGTCGGGCTGATCGTCCTCGGCACCTCCACCCCCGACGAGCTCGGCCCCTCCACCGCCTGCCGCGTGCAGGCGGTGCTCGGCGCCCGCGGCGCCGCCGCCTTCGACGTCGCCGCCGCCTGCACCGGGTTCGTGTTCGGGCTGCAGGCCGCGCTCGGCTGGCTCGCCGCGCAGCGCGGCGCCGCCCCGTACGCGCTGGTCATCGGCGTCGAGGTGTACTCGCGGTTCCTCGACCCCGCCGACCGCGGCACCGCCGCGCTGTTCGGCGACGGCGCCGCCGCCGCGGTCGTCGGGCCCGTCCCCGCCCCCTACGGCATCGGGCCGGTGACGCTCGGCTCCGACGGCACCCGCGCCGGCGACGTCCTCATCCCCGCCGGCGGCTCCCGCCTGCCCGCCAGCGCGGAAACGCTGGCCGATCTTGGCCACACCATCCACATGGACGGCCGCGCCGTCCGCGGCTTCATCGCCGAGATGCTGCCCCGGCTGGTCGACGAGGCGTGCGAGGACGCCGGGATCAAGCCCGCCGACCTCGCCCTGGTCGTCCCGCACCAGCCCAACCCGCGGCTGGTGGCCTCGCTGGCCGGGCGCGCCGGCCTCGACCCCGCGCAGCTGATGATCGCCGGGGAGGACGTCGGTAACATCGGCGCCGCCAGCCTCCCCTACGCGCTCGACCGGGCCGTGCGGACCGGCCGCGTCGGCGGCGGCGACCTGGTGCTGCTCGCCGGGTTCGGCGCCGGCCTGACCTGGGGACACACCCTCATCACCTGGCCCGCCGCCTGACGCCTCCGGGGCGGGCGGCATGGCCGCCCGCCCCCGCCCCGCCGGGGCCGTCACCGGCCGAGCAGGCCGGCGACCGAGCGCAGCAGGTCGCGGGTCTCGGCGCGGCGGTCCCAGGCGATCACCGCGCAGACGGCCGCGAGCGCGGCCGGGAACAGCGCCCACGCGGCGTCCAGCACCAGCAGGTGGGTGAGGACCGCGCCCGCCAGCAGGCCGATCAGCGCGGTCGCGGCGAACCCGGCCAGCCGCGGCACCACCAGCCCGATCGCGCCGGCGGCCTCGACGGCCCCGGTCACGTACCGGAACCACTGCCCCCAGCCGATCCGGGTGAAGGTCTCGACCGCGTCGGCCTGCCCGGCGAACTTCGGCATCGCCGAGGCGAAGAACAGGAACGCGGCGATGAGGGACTGCGCGGCCCACAGCGCGCGGCGCAGGACGCGGCGGCGGCCCTCGACGGTGCCGGTGGCGGGGGTGGCGAGGATCTGGGTGACGGTCATGGCGGTGTCCTTCCGTGCGACGTGCTCGTCTCGTGCCTTCACTGACGCGTCGCACGGACGGACGCCGGATCGACATCCCGCCGGATTTTTCTCCGATTTTTTTCGCGGGCCGCGTCACCGCAGGTCAGCGACCACCCGGAGCGCCCCCGCACCGGCGTCGGCGGGCGCCTCGCGGGCGTTGTGGCGGGCGGCGATCGCGGCGGTGACGCGGACGAACGCCGCCAGCGCCCGCGACCGCGACTCCTCCGGCCACGCCAGCACCAGCGTCGTCGGCGGCGCGTCGGGCACCGGCACCGCCGTCAGGTCGTCGCGCAGCAGCCGCCGGTAGGAGCGGGGCAGCACCGCCACCATCCGGCCGAGCGCGATCAGCTGCATCACCTGGCCGCCCTCGGTCACCATCGGGCCGTCGCCGTCCGGCCGGTACGGGGTCCGCGGCAGCACCTCGCCGTCCAGGTCGGCCATCGACACCTGCGCCCGGCCCGCCAGCCGGTGCGTCCGGGGCACGACGACGACCTGCGGTTCCACCACCAGCTCCTCGACGGCCAGGCCGGTCAGGTCGGCGCGCGGCGCGTACAGCAGGGCGGCGTCGGCGCGGCCGTCGTCCAGCGCCTGCCGCGCGCCGTAGCCGAACACCATCTCCACCGGCAGCGCGTCCGGTTCCCGCTCGTACTCGGCGAGGATCTCCGGCAGCAGCCCGCCGCCGTCCCCGCCGGGCTTCATCGCCAGCGCCAGCCGCGCCCCGGACCCGCCGGCCCGGCGGGTGCGGCGCACCGCGGCCTCGACGGCCGCCAGCGCCGCGCCGCCCTCGGCCAGCAGTGTCTCGCCCGCCGGGGTCAGCGTCACCCGGCGGCTGGTGCGCTCCAGCAGCCGGACGCCGAGCCGCCGCTCCAGCCGGGCGATCGCGCGCGACAGCGGCGGCTGGGCGATGCCGAGCCGTTCGGCGGCCCGCCCGAAGTGCAGCTCCCGCGCGACCGCCACGAAGTAGGCCAGCTCCCGCGTCTCCACCACATCCATACCTCCAGGGTATCGATCGGGGTCCGGTCGGTGTTGGAGTCCGGCCCGGGGGCGGTGGTGGAGTGAAGGACATGACCGAGACACCGAATAACGGCAAGGTCGCCCTGGTCACCGGGGCGAACAAGGGAATCGGCCGCGCCATCGCCGAAGGGCTCGCCGCGCGCGGGATGACCGTGCTGCTCGCCGCCCGCGACCCCGACCTCGGCGGGAAGGCGGCGGCGGACCTGCGCGACGCCGGGTACGACGTCCGGTTCGTCCTGCTGGACGTCACCGACGACGCGAGCGTGCGGGCCGCCGCCGACACCGTGGCCGCCTCCCCGGGCCGCCTCGACGTGCTGGTGAACAACGCCGGCATCTCCGGCGGCGTCCGCGACCTGCCGTCCGAGGCGGACCTGGACCGCACCCGCCAGGTGTTCGAGACGAACCTGTTCGGCGTGATGCGGGTGACCAACGCGCTGCTGCCGCTGCTGCGCCGCTCCCCCGCCGCGCGGATCGTCAACGTCTCCAGCGGCACCGGGTCGCTGGCCCACATGACCGACCCGGACCACTACTTCTGGAACCTCGGCGCCGTCGCGTCCTACCCGCAGTCCAAGGCCGCGCTGAACATGCTGACCGTCCAGTACGCCAAGGAGCTGCGCGACACCGGCGTCCTGGTCAACGCGGTCGCGCCCGGCGCCTGCGCCACCGACTTCGCCACCGAGCACATCCGCGCGGGCCGCACCATCACCCGCACCGCCGAGCAGGGCGCCGCGATCGCGATCCGGATGGCGACCCTCCCGGACGGCGGCCCGACCGGCGGGTTCTTCGACGACGACGGCCCCGTCCCCTGGTGACCCGTCCCCGTGGTGACCGGGCGGGCGGCCCGGTCACCACGGCGACAGGACCAGGGCCTGGACGGCCAGCGCCGTGGCCGCCTGCGCCGCCAGCCACCACCGCGCCCCCCCACCCGGCACCGACCCCGCGCCCGGCACCGAACCGGGGGCCCGCAGCGACGCGGCCGCCACCAGCCACGCCGCGAACGGCACCCAGATCCGCTCGACCTCGCCCTTGGTCACCCCCGACAGGTCCAGCACGACCACGCCCAGCAGCGCCGCGCACGCCGGCAGCGCCACCGCGGCCGCCGGGGACATCGCCCTGGTCCGCGCGGCGCGCCACAGCGCACCCGCCGCGCGCGGCAGCGCGTACGCGACCGCGGGGCCCGTCAGCAGCCCGAGCACCGCGAGGTCGCCGAACAGGAAGTAGGCGTAGGACCGCTGCGCCGAGCCGCGGCTGACGAGGTAGGTGTCCAGGGTGGCGCGGACGCCGTCCGGCCACCAGAACCCCAGCAGCGTGAACGCGGCCGGCACCACCACCAGGCCCGCGCCCAGGCACGCCAGCACCCGCGGGCGCGGGCGGGACAGCAGCAGCACCGCCAGCGGCACCGCGAACAGCGGCAGCAGACCGTACGACAGGTACGGCAGGCTTCCCAGCAGCACCCCGCCGGCCACCGCCGCGACGGCCGCCGACACGGGACCGGCGCGGCGGGCGGCGACCGCCGCCAGCGCGGTCCCCCACGCGGCGACGGCGAGGAAGAACGCGTCCATCGCGGTCGCGACCCACAGCGCCAGCGGCGCCAGCACCAGGAACGGCACCGCCGCCCGCGCCGCCCGCTCCCCCGCGACGCACCGCAGCGTCACCGCGATCGCGGCGACCGCCGAGGCGCCCGACGCGATGACGAACGCCGCCGCCCACCCGGTGCCGGGCAGCCCCGCCTTCTCCAGCGCGAACAGCGTCAGCGTCGGCAGCGGCGGGTGCCCCCGCACGTGCGTGGTGTAGCCGCCGAGCCGCTCGGTGAACGTCCGCAGCCACTCCAGCGGGTCCGGCCGCACCTGCGCCAGGCCCGCCGGGTACTCGGTCGGCGCGTCCAGCGGCCGGGCGAGCGCGTCCCAGCCGTCGCAGGCGGCGAGCGCGACCGCCCACAGCGCCGCGCCCGCCCACGCGGCCGGCAGCAGCGTCCGCCACCGCAGCCGCGACGCCGCCCACGGCAGCACCGCCACC
>NZ_WBMR01000258.1 GCF_008923365.1 Actinomadura montaniterrae | reverse complement strand
GTCCGGGGGCCCGGCCGCCCAAACCCCGGGAACCGGTCCAGAACCGGCGAACAACCCGGGAAGTACATCTCCCGTTTCCCGGCGGTTCGCCTAGAGTTTAAGGAGAATCCATTCGACAGCCCCTGGGGGGAGCCATGACCGTGATCCCGGGTCTCGTCCGCCGCGCCGCCACCGAGGCGGAGCACCGGCTGCGCGCCGGTGCCGGTCTGCTCGTCAGACTCGGCCGGGACCTGGAACGGTCGGCGGAACTGGAACGGTTCCTGCCCTCCTACGGGGAGCGGGTGCGACTGCTGGAGGATACCGTCCGGGAGCAGGACGCGGCGCTGCGCACCCGCGACGAGGAGGTGCGCGGGCTGCGCGCCGAGCTGGACTCGCTGGTCGCGCAGCTGAACGACCGGCTGCTGCCGCGCATCGACGAGCGGATGGACGACACCGAGCGCGACCTGGCGGCGGTCGCCACGAGCCTGATCCGCACCGGCCGCGACACCGCCGGGCACGGCACCCGGCTGGAGGCGGCCGAGCGGCGGATCGGCGACCTGCGCACCAAGCTCGCGCAGCTGGAGCAGCGCGCCGGCCTGTGGCGGGACCTGCAGGCGACGATGGCGCGGCTCGGCGAGGACGTGGACGCGCTGCGCGCCCGTGCGGCGCTGCGCGCGGCGGACCCGCCCGCCGCCGAGCCGGCGGTCGCGCCCGTCGCCCCGGTCGCCCCGGTCGTCACGGACCGCGTCACCGACCGTCCCGCCTGAGGCCTCGGCGCCGGGACGCTTCCGGTGTTCGGGACAATGGGGGCATGACCTTCGCCATTCCCGATCCCCAGCGCGGTTTCGCCAGCGACAACCAGGCCAGTGTCCACCCCGAGATCCTCGCGGCGCTCGCCGCGGTGAACGAGGGCCATCAGCCCGCCTACGGCGAGGACGCCGTGACGGCGCGGCTGCGCGAGGTGGTGCGGGGGCACTTCGGCGCCGCGGCGGAGGCGTTCCCGGTGTTCAACGGGACGGGCGCGAACGTGGTGTCGCTGCAGGCGATGTCGCAGCCGTGGAGCGCGGTGGTGTGCCCGGAGTCGGCGCACGTCAACACCGACGAGTGCGGCGCGTCCGAGAAGATCGCCGGGCTGAAGCTGATCACGGTTCCGGCGGCGGACGGGAAGCTGACGCCCGGGCTGGTCGAGCGGTACGCGACGGGGTTCGGCAACGTCCAGCGCCGCCAGCCGGCCGTGGTGTCGATCTCGCAGAGCACCGAGCTCGGCACCCTGTACACGCCCGAGGAGGTCGCGGCGGTCGCCGCCGCGGCGCACGAGCGGGGCCTCGGCGTGCACATGGACGGCGCGCGGATCGCCAACGCCGCCGCGGCGCTCGGGGTGCCGATGCGCGCGTTCACCACCGACGCGGGCGTGGACGTGCTGTCGTTCGGCGGCACCAAGAACGGGCTGCTGCTGGGCGAGGCGATCGTCGTGCTGAACCCGGACGCGGTCCGGGGGCTGGCGTTCCTGCGCAAGTCGAGCATGCAGCTGGCGTCGAAGATGCGGTACGTGTCGGCGCAGCTCGTCGCGCTGCTGGAGGGGGACCTGTGGCTGCGCAACGCCGCGCACGCGAACGCGATGGCGCGGCGGCTGGCGGACGCGGCGGGCGCGCTTCCCGGCGTGAAGATCACCCAGGACGTGCAGGCGAACACGGTGTTCGCGATCGTCCCGAAGGACGCGGCGGAGCGGCTGCGCGAGCGGTTCGCGTTCTACACCTGGGACGAGCGGACGGGCGAGGTCCGCTGGGTGTGCTCGTTCGACACCACCGAGAACGACGTGGACGCCTTCGTCGCGGCGCTCGCGGCGGAACTGGACGCCTGACCTGCGGGGGCGCCCCGGCCCGCGGGCCGGGGCGTCCCGATCAACGGGAGGTAGGCAAGCGCTTCTTTGGCCGGCGGGTTATCGTGGCCCCGAACTGGATTCGGTATCAGGAGGGCGAGCCCGAGATGACCAACCGCACCTTCGTCGTGGGCGTGGGCATGACCAAGTTCGAGAAGCCGGGCTCCCGCGACTGGGACTACCCCGACATGGCCAAGGAGGCCGTCGGCAACGCGCTGCAGGACGCCGGCGTCCCCTACGACAGGATCGAGATGGCGTACGCCGGCTCGATGTACGGGTCGATGGGCCAGCGCGCCCTCTACGAGACCGGCATGACCGGCATCCCGGTGATGACCGTGATGAACGCCTGCGCGACCGGGTCCAGCGCCCTGTTCCTCGCGCGCCAGGCCGTCCGCGGCGGCCTCGCCGACTGCGCGCTCGCGCTCGGCATGGAGAAGATGAAGAAGGGCTCGCTCGGCGCGGGCGTCGGCGAGTCCAAGGTCACGATCATCGACCACCACCTGCGGTCGATGACCGCGGGCCGCGAGTGGGAGCTGGACAAGGCGCCGATGCCGCAGATGTTCGGCAACGCGGGCCGCGAGCACATGGAGAAGTACGGCTCCTCCCCCGAGCACTACGCGTGGATCGGCTGGAAGAACCACAAGCACTCGGTGAACAACCCGTACGCGCAGTTCCAGACCGAGTATTCGCTCGACGACGTCAGGAACGCGCCGATGATCTTCGACCCGCTGACCAAGCTGCAGTGCTCCCCGACCTCCGACGGCGCCGCCGCCGCGGTCGTGGTCAGCGAGCGGTTCGTCGACGAGCACGACCTGTGGGACCGGGCCGTCGAGATCGCCGGCCACCACATCGCCACCGACACCCCCGAGAGCTTCGACGACCACTCCTCGATCCAGGTCGTCGGGTTCGGCGTCTCTCAGCGCGCCGCGAAGAAGGCGATGGACGAGGCGCAGGTGTCCATCGAGGACGTCGACGTCATCGAGCTGCACGACTGCTTCAGCGCCAACGAGCTGATCACCTACGAGGCGCTCGGCATGGCGGGCGTCGGCGAGGGCCACAAGCTCGTCGACGACAAGGCCACCACCTACGGCGGCAAGTGGGTCGTCAACCCGTCCGGCGGGCTGATCTCCAAGGGCCACCCGCTGGGCGCGACGGGCCTCGCCCAGTGCGCCGAGCTGACCTGGCAGCTGCGCGGCAAGGCCGGCAACCGGCAGGTCGAGGGCGCCCGCGTCGCCCTGCAGCACAACATCGGCCTCGGCAGCGCCTGCGCCGTCGCCGTCTACAAGCCCGCGTCCGCCTGACTCGCGCGCTACCGGAGGCCCTCGGCGCGGTCGTCGCGCCGGGGGCCTCCTGCGTCGCCGGGGTCAGGCGTCGGGGGCGGTGTGGACGCGGACGCCGTCCACGTAGGTGAGGTGGACGCGGGTCTCCGCTATGGCCGCGGCGGGCCCGGCGAACGGGTCGCGGTCCAGGACGACGAGGTCGGCGCGGTTGCCGGGACGCAGGGAACCGGTGTCGTCGAGGTGGTTCACGTAGGCGGATCCGGCGGTGTAGGCGGCGAGGGCGGTGGCCAGGTCGAGGGCCTGCTCCGGCAGGAACGGCTTGCCGTCACCGCCGGGCAGGACACGGTTGACCGCGACGTGGATCCCCTCGATCGGGTTCGCGCTGCTGACCGGCCAGTCGCTGCCCGCGGCGAGGGTCGTCCCGGCGCGCAGCAGGTCGCCGAACGGGTACTGCCAGGCGGCGCGCTCGGGGCCGAGGAACGGGATCGTCAGCTCGTCCATCTGCGGTTCGTGCGCGGCCCACAGCGGCTGCATGTTGGCGGTCGCGCCGAGCGCCCGGAACCGTCCGACGTCGTCGGGATGGACGACCTGCAGGTGCGCGAGGTGCGGCCGGGTGTCGCGCCACCCGTTGGCGGCGCGGGCGGCCTCGACGGCGTCGAGCGCCTCCCGGACGGCGCGGTCGCCGAGCGCGTGGAAGTGGACCTGGAAGCCGTGCGCGTCCAGGGCCGTCACGTATCCGGGCAGCGCCTCGGGGTCGACGAAGCTGAGGCCGCTGTTGGCGGTGGCGCAGCCGCAGCCGTCAAGGTAGGGGGCGGTCATGCCGGCGGTGAAGTTCTCCGCGACCCCGTCCTGCATGATCTTCACGCTGGTGCAGCGCAGCCGGCCGCGGGTGAGCCGTTCCCGCTTGTCCAGCAGGTCGGGGATCTGCTCGTCGCCGCGGGCCCGCGACCACCACAGCGCGCCGACGACGGTGGCGGTCAGCGACCCGTCGGCGGCCGCGGCGGCGTAGGCGTCCGACACGTCGGGGTAGCCGTCGGAGCCGCAGACCAGGGCGTCCTGCCAGGCGGTGACGCCGAGGCCGTGCAGCATCTCCTGGGCGCGCAGCAGCCCGGCGATCCGGTCGTCGCGGGTGCGGGCGGGCAGCAGCCGGCCGACGAGGATCATCGCGCCTTCCTGCAGCATGCCGGTGGGGCGCCCCTCGCCGTCGCGCTCGACGCGCCCGTCGGACGGGTCGGCGGTGCCGGCCGTGATCCCGGCGAGCTCCAGCGCCCGGGTGTTGACCCACGCGCCGTGGTGGTCGCGGTTGACCAGGTAGACGGGCCGGTCGGGGACGGCGGCGTCGAGCGCCTCGCGGGTCGGGGTGCCGCCCGCGAAGCTCTCCATGGACCAGCCGCCGCCGGTGATCCACTCCCGGTCGGGGTGCGCGGCGGCGTAGGCGCGGACGCGCCGCAGGTACTCCGCCGGGTCGACGGTGCCGGTGAGGTCGCACTCGCCGAGCTCGATGCCGCCCATGACGGCGTGGACGTGCGCGTCCTGGAAGCCGGGCAGCAGCGGCCGGCCGCGCAGGTCCACGACCTCGGTGCGGGGCCCGGCGAGGTCGCGGACCTCGCCGTGGCCGACGGCGGTGATGCGGCCGCCGGTGACGGCGAGCGCGGTGGCGCGGCTGCGCGCCGGGTCCATGGTCAGGATCGGTCCGCCGGTGAACAGCAGGTCGGCGGGCTGGCGGGTCATGAAGGCGATCTCCTCTGCGGGGGGCGCGGACGGGCGGGGCACGGCGGGCCCGTCACGGTTCGGCGGGGCGGGCGGCGGCTCCGGAGAGCAGGTCGGGGGCGTCGGCGTCGGTGGCCCGCCCTCCATTGAAGTACGGGGACCGGCGGACCCACTTGGCCCAGCCGGCGGCGACCAGCCCCGAGCCCACCATCAGCGCCGGCATCGACAGCTCGAACCAGCCGTTGTCGGCGCGCAGCGCGAAGTGGTCGGTGGAGGTGGCGAAGTCCGCGCACAGCAGCGCGCCGAGGACGAACAGGGCGAGCGCCCCCGCGACCGGCAGCACCACCGCCCGCACGCCCTCCCGGAACGAGGTGCGCAGCAGCCCGCGGAACCGGACCGCGGCGGCCAGCGCCGTCAGCCCGTAGTACAGCGCGACGACGATGCCGATCGCGTTGACGGCGGCCTCGATGAGCGTGCTGACCTTCGGGATGACCAGCGCGAACCCGGCGACCGCCGCGGCGATGACGCCGATCAGCACGGTCCCGGCGGCGGGCGTGCCGAACCGGGGGTGCACCCGCGTCCACACCGGACCGAGCGTCCGGTCGCGGCCCATCGCGAACATGCCGCGGACGGTCGGGATGACGCCGGCCTGCAGCGACGCGACGGCGGAGAAGGTGAGCGCGACCAGCGGCAGGACGGCGAGGGGCTGCCGGGCGAGCTGCGCGCCGAAGTAGGTGAGGCCCTGCGCGCCGTGGTCGGCCATCTCCCCGGCCGACAGCACCCGCTGGAAGGAGACCGAGCCGAGCAGGAACAGCGCGAGCATCGTGAACAGCGAGATCAGCCCCGCGCGGGACGCGTCGCGGTGGTCGCGGACCTCCTCGCTGACGCTGAACACCGCGTCGAACCCCCAGTAGGTGAAGACCGACAGCACCATGCCCTGCGCGAACGCGTGCGCGGACGGGAAGCCGAACGGGTCGAACCACTCCAGGCTGAACGGGTGGTCGCCGACGACGAGGCCGTAGCCGCAGAAGCCGAGCAGGACCAGGTACTCGAACACCAGCAGCCAGCGCTGGAACCGCGCGGCGAGGTTCACCCCGGCGACGGCCGTCGCGGTCACGGCGATGAGCACCACCATCCCGAGGAGGGTGGCCTGCAGGTTGGAGTCGGGGTTCAGCGCGAGCCCGCCGAGGCGGTGCACGTGGGCCTCGCCGGCCAGCAGCATCAGCGCGGAGCCGGTGACCGTGGTGGTGTAGGCGAGGAAGACGATCGTCCCGACGATGTTGACCCAGCCGACGAGGAAGCCGAGCCACGGGTTCAGCACGCGCCCGACCCACACGTAGGCGTTGCCGGCGTTCGGCTCCACCCGGTTGAGCCGGGCGAACGCGCCGCCGATGCACAGCACCGGCAGGAACGCCAGCAGCGCGAGGATCGGCCCGTGCAGCCCGACGACGCCGACGATCACGCCGGTGCCGATGCCGATGCTGGTGGTCGCGGCGGTGCTGGACGCGGCGATGACGACGCCGTCGAGGACGCCGAGGGACCGTTTCAGGGACGCGCCGGGCGGGGCGGGGGCGGGGCTGGGGGTCATGGGCGGCCCGATCCGTGAGGGCGGGGACACGGCCCCGCGAGCGGACGACGGTGGTGGCGCGATGGCCGGTTCGCCCTGGTGGGCGGCCGGTGGGTCCATATGAAATAGCGCGGGCGCTTTTGTGGTCAATGGTGTTGTCATAAGGTGGCGGCCGACCCGCCCGCGCGCCCCCGGGAGCCCCCCATGGACCGCACTCCCCCGCAGCCCGACCGCGTCATGGACCGCACTCCCCCGCAGCCCGACCGCGTCATGGACCGCACTCCTCCGCAGCCCGACCGCGTCATCGCGCGCAAGCGCCGCCGCCGTCCCACCAAGTCGGGGGTGGTGCTGTCCCACGAGCTGATCGTCGACACCGCGATCCGGCTGCTCGGCCAGGGCGGCGACGGCGCGCTCACCGTCCGGCGGCTCGGCACCGCGCTCGGCGCCGACCCGTCCTCGATCTACCGGTACTTCCGCGACACCGACGACCTCGTGCTCGCCGTCGCCGACGAGCTGATCGGCCGCACCCTCACCGGCACCCCCGACGGCGGCGGCTGGCGCGACCGGCTGCGCCGCATCGGCGAGCACCTGCACGCCACCTACGTGGCGCATCCGCAGGTCGCGCTGCTCGCCGCGTCCCGCGTCACCCGCCGGCCCAACGAGATCCGCGCCGTCGAGGCGGGCCTCGGCGTCTTCCGCGCGGCCGGGTTCCCGCCCGCGCTCGCCGCCCGCCACTACCACCAGTTCGTCGACCTCACGCTCGGGTTCGCGGCGCTGGACGCGGCGGCGAACGCGCTGCCCGCCGAGGCCGCCGCCGCCGACCGCGCGGCGTGGACGGCCACCTACGCCCGGCTGGACCCGGCCGCCCACCCGCACATCAGCGCCTGCGCGGGCCCGCTGGCCGCGACGATGGTGACCAGCGCCTACCCCGGCGCGCTCGCGCTGTTCCTGGACGGCCTGGAGGCCCGCCTCGCCGCGATCACGGCGCCTGGCACAGGTCGATGAACGTCCTGCACAGGTCGAGGTTGAAGGTGTCCACGCCGCGGCCCAGCAGCGTGCCGTCCGGTCCCGGGACGCGGATCAGCCCGCCGAGCCCGCGGAACAGCCGGTCCAGCACGTCCATGAGCACGGGCAGGTTCCGGTCCTGCGCCGCCACCACCTGCACCACGTTCGCCGTCCCGTCGATCAGGCGGCCGACGCTCGCGCCGTGGTCGCGGAGCGTGCCGCCGACCCGGTCCGACAGCGCCCCGGCGGCGTCCAGCAGCTGCGACACCTTGTCGGGCCGCTGGTAGACGGCGGGCGCGAGCCGGTCGAGGTCGCCGGCCGTGCCCGTGATGGCGCCGCCGCGGTCGGCGAGGGTGCCCGAGAGCCCGGCGATGTCGCCGATCAGCCGCCGGATCCGCGGTGCGCGCGCGTCGATCGCGTCGGTGAGCGCGGCGCCGTGGACGATCGTCCGGTGCAGCGCGGGGCCCTCACCGCCGAGGCCGGACGACAGCGTCCGCATGATCGTCGCGACGTCGGACGGGTCGATCGCGGCGGTGAGGTCGTAGGCGCGGTCGGTGATGCCCGACAGCTCCGCCGGGTCGGACGTGCGGGCGATCCGCGCGCCGTCGCGCAGCGCGGGCCCGGTGCCGAGGTCGAGGGTCAGGTCCTTCGGGCCGAAGACCGACACGGGCTCGATCGCCGCCCGCGTGGTGGCGGGGACGGCGACGCCCGCCTCCACCCGGAACCCCACGGCGACCCGGCCGTCCCGCCGCAGCCGGACGGTCTCGACGCGCCCGACCGCGATCCCCCGCACCTTCACGTCCGACCTGCCGGGGTCGAGGCCCTCGCCTGCGGCGGAGAACACGGCGGTGAACCGGTGGACGCGTCCGGGCGAGGGGCTCGCGGACAGCACCATGGCGGCCGCGGCGACCGCCAGCGCCGCGAAGCCGGCCACCGCGTACAGCAGGCGGCTGCGCCCGGACAGGTGCTCATCGCCCATGGCGAGGTCCCTTCGCGAGGTCCCTTCGTGTGGCCGCCATTGCACCCGCGCGGGCCCGGGCCGGGCTATGCGCCCGGCGACGAAGCTTCGCCGCGCGGCTGTGCGCCACACCACAAAAGTACGCTCACGGAGTATTTGAACATGCGACAAAAATTGACTCGTGTCTCAATCCAGGTACGCTGGAGGTAAGTGAACACTGGCAGGAGGTGCGATGCCCGCCCCAGCATCCGGCCCCACCGTCACCGCCGCTCCCCCTCGCCCCCGCGCGGCCGCCACCGCCCCGCTCGGCCCGGGCACCCTGCTCTGGCGGCACGCCGCCGACCTGCGGTCCCTGCTCCCCGGCGCCGCCGCCGGGCTGATGCAGCTCCTGCACCCCGGCATCGGCGCCGGCGTCACCGAGCACTCCGCGTTCTTCGACGCCCCCTTCGACCGCATCCACCGGTCCGTCCCGCAGATCTGGGCGACGATCCTCGCCCCCGACGGCGACGCCCGCGCCCGCACCATCCGCGACCTGCACCGCGGCATCGGCGGCGCCGACGAGCACGCCCGCCGCTACCACGCGCTCGAACCCGAGACGTTCTGGTGGGCGCACGCCACCTTCACCTGGGAGATCTTCAAGGCCGCCGAGCTGTTCCACCCCGGCACCCTCACCGCCGAGGACCACGAGCGGATGTACGCCGAGACCGTCACCTGGTACGCCCGCTACGGCGTCAGC
Organism: Actinomadura montaniterrae; assembly: GCF_008923365.1. Lineage (GTDB taxonomy): Bacteria > Actinomycetota > Actinomycetes > Streptosporangiales > Streptosporangiaceae > Spirillospora > Spirillospora montaniterrae. The sequence continues at coordinate 2,971 of NZ_WBMR01000258.1, read as the reverse complement.
ATGCGGCCCGTCCCCGCCGACTACGCCGCCTTCCAGTCCAAGTTCTGGCACGTCTGCGCCGAACGCCTGGAACTCACCCCCGCCGCCGCCCGCGCCCTGGAGATCGCGAAACACGGCTCCGACACCATCACGCTGCTGCCCGTCGGCGGCCCGCGCCTCGACCGCGCGGGGCGCCTCGTCGCCGAGCGCCCGCTGCGGCTGATCACCTTCGGCTGCCTGCCCGCGATCGTCCGCGACCGCTTCGACATCCCGTGGAGCGCCCTCGACCAGGCGCAGTTCACCGCGCTCGCCCTCGCGAACCGGCAGGGCTACCGGATGATCCCCACCGGCATCAACCACTGGGCGCTGCGCAGCATGCTCCGCTACATAGGCGCCCACACCCGCGACCAGCGCTACGTCTCCGCGCAGCGGGACGCCCCGCTGGAACCCGCGTCACGACGCCGCCGGTTCTCCCGCCAGGGTGCGCGCGTGTCGTGACTCGGGTGGGGGTCAGTGGGCCGGGGCGGGGGTTGCGGGGCGGGCGGTGAGCTCCTCGCAGGCGGTGAGGACGCGGTCGACGTCGTCGTCGGTGAGACCCGCATGCACGGCCAGGCGGAGCAAGGTGCGGGACGGCGACACCGACGAGAACAGCGCGGCGCTGAAGATGTCACGGCCGACCAGCTCGTCGCGCAGCCGCACCGCCTCGGCCTCCGTCGCGGTCTCCAGCGCGATGATCTGCGTGTCGGCGTCGACCGCGCCGAACCCGAGGGCGGCGAGGCCGCCGCGCAGCCGTCCCGAAGCCGCGCGGACCCGGTCGCGCCGCCAGCCGTCGGCGTGGACGACGTCCAGCGCCGCCGCGAGCCCCGCGACTTCGTGCGCGGGCAGCGGCGGCCCGGACGCGGCGGCGCCGAGCGCGCCGGCGAACGCGGGATGGTCGCAGACGACCAGGCCGGCGCGCGCGCAGAACGCCTTGCCGAGGCCGGCGGTGCGGAAGTCGACCCGGCCCGTCAGGCCCAGCTCCCCGACGAGGCCCCCGCCGCGCGGGCCGCGGACCCCGACCGCGTGCGACTCGTCGACGACCAGCAGGCACCCGTGCGCCTCGGCGATCTCCACCAGGCCGGCCAGCGGGCACACCGACCCGTCGGTGCCGTAGACGGCGTCGACGCAGATCACGCCGGGCCCGGCCGCCTCGACGCGGCGGCGCAGATCCGCCAGGTCGTTGTGCTGGAAGCAGACGGTGTCGGCGCCGGCCGCCCGCGCGCCCGACCACAGCGACAGGTGCGCGAGCGCGTCCAGGTAGACGGGCGTCCCGGGACCGGCGGCCAGCTGGAGCGCGGCCGTCGCCGCGTGCCGTCCGGACGGGTGCAGCACACCGTGCCGCGCATCCAGATACCGGGCGAAACGCGCGCCGAGCAGGACCTGCGGGTGGTCCCCGGGGAGGTCCGCACCGGGCGCGGACGGCCCCGGCGCGGCGCGCAGCCCCGCCAGCATCGCCCGGGTGACGCGCGGATGTTCGCCGATGGCCAGATAGTCGCCGCAGGTCAGCACGATGGTCCGCGGGCCGGGACGGGCCCGGCCGGCGGTCGCGAGCCGGCGTGCCCGGCGGCCGTCCGCGGATCCGCGCAGATGCCTGATGCGCTCGCCCAGTCGCTGGTGGGCGCTGGTCATGGTCGTCACTCTCCCCGGTCGCGGGACGGCCACACAATGTAGTTCTCCCTAATCATAGGGTGAAAAGAATCTATGGCGTGGACCAATCGCGGGCGGTCGCGGGAGGAAATCCAGAGTGGAACAGATCATTCCGTTCTGCTATACTCGTCATCATGAACGAGATCACCGTCTCCGGCTGGACCGTCCTCGACACCGCCCACGAGGCCCTGCGCTCTACCGTCCGCGGCATCACCGCCGACGACCTGGACCGCCCCACCCCCTGCACCGATTGGACGGTCGCCCAGGTCCTCCAGCACGCCGCCGGGGACCAGCTCGCCTACGCCGCCTCCATCACCGGCGGCCCCGGGCCCGACTTCGACCCGTTCGCCCCGTCCGGCGTCCTCGACGGCGAGCCGCTCGCCCTGCTCGAACCGGCCCTCACCGCCTGCGCCGCCGCATGGGCCACGGTGGATCGCGACGCCACCGAGGCGCCCGTCCCGCTCCCTCCCGGCTCGCTCGCCCCCTGGCTCGGCGCCGGCGCCGCCGCCCTCGACGCCGCCGTGCACGCCTGGGACATCGCCGTCGCGACCGGCCAGGAACCGCCGCTCACCGCCGACCTCGCGCGCGAACTGCACAAGGTCGCCACCGAGATCGTCGAGCCGCTGCGCGGGTTCGGCGCGTTCGCCGCCGCGATCGACGCGCCCGGCGACGAGGTCGCCGGTCTGCTGCACTACCTCGGCCGCGACCCGTCCTGGACAGCCTGAGACCACGACCCGGCCAGGACGGCCTGCCCCCTCGCCGGACGTTGCGGCCCTGCCCGGCCCGCAACGTCCGGCGGCCATTCCCCTGCAGGGCGCACGGCCGTCGCGCGCTCGTCAACCGCGTGGTCCACAACGGACCGTGTGGACACGATCGCCGCCGGCGCCGAACGCCCCGCGTCCGCCGAGGCACCCCGCCTTCGCGCCACGCGCTCGCTTCTCGTCCGCTGGACGCCCTTCGCCCGCTTCACGGGCCTCGCCGCCGTGCTCGCCGCCGGTGCCGTCGCCGCCCCGGCGCTCCTGCGCGCGGCGCTCGCCGCCGTCGGCGACATGCGCTGGGGCTTCCTGCCGCTCCTGCTCGTCCCCGCGGTGCTGCACTACGTCTTCGCGGCGATCGCGCTGCGCGGCGCGTCCGGCCGGACCCTCCCGCTCCGCGAGACGACGCTCGCCCAGTTCACCGCGGCCGCCGCCAACCGCGTCACGCCGGGCGGGGTCGGCGCCGCCGCCGTCAACACCCGGTATCTCGTGTGCCGCGGCCTGCCCCTGCCGCGGGCGGCCGTCGCCGTCGCCGTGCAGCAGGCCGCGCG
>NZ_WBMR01000257.1 GCF_008923365.1 Actinomadura montaniterrae | reverse complement strand
CGGCGAGGACGCCGCGGCCGCCGCCTTCCGCGCCGCCCAGGCCAGGCCCGCGGCGCGCCGGTCGCGCTGGGCCGCCGTGCCCCGCTACGCGACGATCAAGGTCGCCGTGGTCGCCGCGACGCTCGCGGCGTTCGGCGGGGGCGTGGCGGTGGCGGCGAGCACCGGGCACCTGCCCGGGCAGTCCCCGGCGCCCGCGTCGTCCCACCACCGCGCGCCGAGGCAGTCGTGGCACCGCGGCGACCACCTGCACCCGTCGCCGAACGTCGTCCCGCGCTCGACGCCGCCGCGGCACCCGAAGCCGAGCCCGTCCCCCAAGGGCACGCCGCAGCACGGCCGGACGACCCCGCCCGGCCAGGCCGGCAGGTCCCCGAAGGCCAAGAAGACGCACCCGAACAAGAGCCAGGGCAACGGGAACAGCAGCAACAGCAGCAGCAACGGTGAAGGGCAGGACCGCGGCCGCACCAGCAAGGACCGAGGCATTCGGAACGTTCCCGAGCAGCACCCACGCAAGTCCACATGATGAGATTTGATTACCAGAATGTGGACATCGCGGCCTAGGCTCGCACCATGGTCACCGCAAGGGCGCTCCCGGCCCGCTACCAGGTCGAGTACGAGGCGGGTCCCAACACCGGCCGCGCGGACACGGTCAAGGGCGGCCGCGGCGGCACCACCGCGCCGCGGCCGCACGAGCTGCTCGAAGCGGCACTGGCCTCCTGCATCACGATGACCGCCCGCATGGCCCTCGACGAGCTCGGCCTCCCGGACGTCGCCGTCACCGCGCGGGTCGGCCTCGACCGCGAGGAGACCGCCACCCGCTTCCGCTACCGGCTGGCGTTCGACCCGCCCCCGCCGGCGGACGCCCGCGCGGCCGTGCTGCGCCGCGTCGAACGCTCGCCGGTCCGGCGGACGCTGAGCAGGCCGCTGTCATTCGTGGCGGAGGGCGCCCTCGCCGGTGATTGACCGGTAGTAGCAGGTCGGACGCGCGTCGCCCGAAGCCGACTTCGTGTGGCACGCGCCGCCGGTCGTCCGGTTGACCAGGTAGAGCAGCGAGTTCTGCTCGCAGTTCACGCGGACCTCGACCAGCTCCAGCACGTCGCCGGACGACGCGCCCTTGCGCCACAGCTCGTTGCGCGACGTCGACCACAGCACCGCGATCCGCTCGTCCAGCGTCGCCTTCAGCGCCTGCTCGTTCGCGTAGCCGATGAACAGCACGTCCTTGCTCGCCGTGTCCTGCAGCACCACCGGCACGACGTCCGAGCCGGTCGCCGCGACGGCGCGCAGCTTGCCGAAGTCGAGTGCGAGCCGCGTTCCCTCTTCGAGTTCGTTCACCACGCGATCCTCCCCGTGCCCACGCGCCCCGGCAACCCGGTCGTCACCGTGAGCGCCGATGTCAGCACGCATCGTCGCACGTCCGCCGGGTGCATCTTCGTAAACGGCGAATGCGCGGCGCCCGGCTTGTCACCGGAGGCGATTGTGCGGCCGCATCCGCGGTCCCATGCTGGCCGGAGCACTCACTTCAGGGAGCGATGCGATGACACGGGGCACTGTCCGGACGCGCGGTCCCATGCGCCTCCTCGGCACGACCAGCCTGCCCGGGGTCGCCCGCTCCGCCCCCGAGGCGCGCGCGTTCGTCCGCCGCGTCGCCCCGCACGTCGACGCCGAGGCCCTCGCCGACGTCGCCCTGTGCGTGGACGAGCTCGTCGCGAACGCCTGCGAGCACACCGCGTCCGGCCTGGGCGGGCGGGTGACCGTCATCGTCAGCGCCGCGGACGGGATGCTGCGCGTCACCGTCCTCGACGACGGCGGCACCGGCGGCGCGCCGTGCGTGCGCGACGACCCGTGCGGTGAGGACGGCCGCGGGCTGCGCCTGGTCGACGCGCTGTCCACCGCGTGGGGTTCGCACAGCGCCCTCGGCGGCAGGGCCGTGTGGGCGGAGTTCCGCGCGCCCGCCGCCCCGCGCACCGCCTGCAGCCATCCCTGCTCCCTTTGACCCCTATATCCGGATGACGCGGGCGTCCATGGAGCGGCATTCTTTGACGGCCCTGCCGTCAGCCGTGGAGGTCCGTTGTGCCGACGCTCGTCCTGTCGCCCCGCTACACCGAGGACTCGAAGGTGCTGCGCCTCGCCGCCGGACGGGCCGGCTGGAAGGCCGAGCGCCTGGGCGGGTGGCGGGCTCCGGCGCACCTGCGCGGGCAGGACGTCGCGCTGTACGGGGAGCCGACGTTCGTGGAGGTCATCGCGGCGCAACTCGGTGTCGCGCTGATCGACGCGCCGCCGGCCTGGCTGCCGGGCCTGCCGGAACGTCATCTCCGCCGAAAAGTAGATATGTCGACATTGGCGGAGGTTCGCGGGTCGGGTGCCTGGCCGTTGTTCGCCAAGCCGGCGGACGGCCGCAAGGGCTTCGAGGGCCGGGTGTACGGCTCGCCCGCCGACCTCCCGGACGCGGTGCCCGGCGACACCCCCGTGTTCGTCGCCGAGCCGGTCGAGTGGGAGGTCGAGTACCGCTGCCAGGTGCTGGACGGCGAGGTCGTCGCGATGTCGCCCTATCTGGCGGGCGGCGAGCTGGCGCTCACCGGCGACGGCCGCTGGGAGGCGCCGTACGCCGGGGAGGCGCGCGAGTACGCCGGCACGCTCCTGGCCGAGGTGCCTCTGCCGCCCGCGATCGTCGTCGACGTCGGCCTGGTCAAGGGGCGGGGCTGGGCCGTCGTGGAGGCGAACGCGGCGTGGGGCGCGGGCCTGTACGGGTGCGACCCGCAGGCCGTCCTGCGGGTCGTGTCCCGGGCGTGCGCGCCCACGCCGTCCGACCGCGAGTGGACGACCACGCCCGCCATCGACTGAACCGGGCGACCGGTGGGGAGGCCAGTCGGCTGACAGATGCCCGGCCGGTTGGGGCGTTCCTAGCGTCGGGGCCATGGAGACCACACCTCTTCGCGTCGCCGTCATCACCGCCAGCACCCGCGAGGGACGCTTCGGCCCGACCGTCGCCGGCTGGTTCACCGGGCTGGCCGGGCAGCGGGACGACCTCGTCCTCGACCTGGTCGACGTCGCCGACGCGCCCCCGCCCAGCCGCCTCGGCACGCCCGCGCCCGACGGCTTCGCCGAGACCACCCGGACGCTGCAGGCCGCCGACGCGTTCGTCGTCATCGCCTGCGAGTACAACCACAGCTTTCCCGGCACGCTGAAGAACCTGATCGACACGCACTACTACGAATGGCGCGCCAAGCCGGTCGCGTTCGTGTCCTACGGCGGGGTGTCCGGTGGGCTGCGGTCCGTCGAGCACCTGCGCGGCGTCTTCGCCGAGCTGCACGCCGTCACGGTGCGCGACACCGTCAGCTTCCACGCGCCGTGGAACTGGTTCGGCGAGGACGGGCGGCCCGCCGACGCCGAGGGCGCCGAGGCGGCGGCCAAGGGCATGCTCGACCAGCTCGCCTGGTGGGGGCACGCGCTGCGCGACGCCCGCGCCGCCCGCCCCTACGGCGGCTGACATGGCGACGACGACGCAGGCCCCGCCGGCGGCGGGGCGGGGCGCGCGGCCGACGGCGGTCGCGCTGGTGCTGGTCCTCGGCTCGATCATGATCACGCTGGACCAGACCGTGGTGAACGTCGCGCTGAACCGGCTGTCGGCGGACTTCGCCGCGCCGCTCGGCACCGTCCAGTGGGTGGCGACCGGGTACGCGCTGGCGCTGGCCGCGGTGATCCCGTCCACCGCGTGGGCGGTCGGGCGGTTCGGCGCGCGGCGGCTGTACCTGGTGGCGATCGCCGGGTTCGCCACCGCGTCGGTCCTCGCCGGACTGGCGTGGAACATCGAGTCGCTGATCGCGTTCCGGGTCGTGCAGGGGGTCGGCGGCGGCCTGGTGATGCCGGTCGGCATGACGATCCTGCTGCGCGCCGCCGGACCGGACCGGCTCGGCCGGCTGATGAGCACGCTCGGGCTGGCCGTCCTGGTCGGCCCGCTCGCCGGGCCCGTCCTCGGCGGGTGGCTGATCGACGCGGTGTCGTGGCGGTGGATGTTCTTCGTCAACCTGCCGGTCGCCGCGGCGGTCGTGGCGCTCGCCGCGCGGATCTTCCCTCGCGACGCCGCGGGGGCGCGGACCCCGCTGGACGTCCTCGGGCTGCTGATGCTGTCGCCCGGCCTCGCCGCCCTGCTGTACGGGGTGACGACGGGCGGCGACCGCGGCGACTTCGGCTCGGCGCGCGTGCTCGTCCCGGTGGCCGCGGGGGCGCTGCTCGTCGCCGGGTTCGTGCTGCGGGCGCTGACCGTCCGGCATCCGCTGATCGACCTGCGGCCGTTCCGGGACCGGACGTTCGCCGCCGCGACCGGCACGCTCGCGCTGTTCGCGACCGGCTACTTCGGGACGATGCTGCTGCTCCCCCTGTACCTGCAGGTCGTGCGGGGCGAGACCGCGACCGTGGCGGGGCTGCTCGGCATCCCGTTCGCGCTCGGCTCCGGGACGGCGATGCAGGTCGCCGGGCGGATCGTCGACCGGGTCCCGCCGGGACGGCTGGTGCCCGTGTCGATCGCGACCGCGCTGACCGGGTTCGCGCTGTTCACCGTCCAGCTGAGCGCGGACGCCCCGTACTGGGGGCTGTGCGCGGCGATGCTGCTGATGGGCGCGGGCGGCGGCGCGACGATGATGCCGGCGATGACGGCCGCGACGCGCGGGATGTCGCACGAGCAGGCGCCCGCCGCGAGCACCACGGTGAATCTCGTCAACACCGCGTCCGGGGCGATCGGGACGGCGCTGGCGTCGGTGGTGCTGTCCACGCTGATGAGCGGCCTCGTCCCGGACGATCCGGACGGCGGCGGCGCGCTCCAGGCCGTACACCGGCTGAACCCGCGGGCGCACGACGTGATCGCCGGCCCGCTGGCGGACGCGTTCCAGCACACGTACACGTTCGCGCTCGGGCTGCTGGCCCTGGCGCTGGTCCCGGCGATCCTCCTGCCGCGCCGCGTCCCGCGAAAGTGACGCGCCGGAAACCCCCGCTCCGGTGTCCGGAACGGGGGTTCAGGCGTGAGGGCCCGGAGGGCGCGGTGGCCGTGCGGGGCCTCGCGTCCTATTTCGCGGGTGCGATGTTGTGGTTCAGGCGGAAGAGGTTCGACGGGTCGTACTGTGCCTTCAACTCGGCGAGGCGCCGGTAGGTCTCGGGCTCGTACGCGGCCCGGACCTGGTCGGGCGTCGCGTTCGGGCCGAACAGGAAGTTCAGCACCTGCCCGCGCGCGCATGCGGCGAGCAGCCCGCCGAACCGGTCGTGCAGGGCGGCGACACCGGTGTCGTCCGGGCCGAGCTTGGACAGCAGGCCGACCAGGTATCCGGCGTCCCGGTTGCCGACGGCGTTCGGGACGGCCGGCGGCTTCGCCATCGCCCCGCCGAGGTGCCTGACCTCCACGATCGCCCGGTCGGGGGCGCCCGGACCGGCGAGGGCGAGCAGGTCGCCGGCGAGGTCGCCGTCCAGCGCGCCGACCGCGACGTTCGTCGCCCGGTACGCCATCGGGACGGGCGGCTCGTTGTGGATCAGGCCGGAGTCGGTGTACGGCATCTCGCCGGCCGTGTCGACCAGCCGCGGCCCGATCGCCCGCAGCGGCGCGATGAGCCGCTCGCCCTCCACCGCGTCCCCCGTGAAGGCGATCCGGACATGCGCGACGTGGCGGCCGCGGAGCGGTTCCGGGAACGCCGGGACGTCGGGCACCGGCATCAGCGCGACCGACGAGGTCATCTCGTCCGGGACGGTCTCCGTCCACCGCCGCCAGACGTCCATCACCGCCGGGATCAGGTCGGCGTCGAAGTACAGGCCGCCGCCGTACAGCCGCGCGACCGGGAGCAGGCCGATCTCCAGGCTCGTCACCACGCCGAAGTTGGCGCGGCCGCCGAGCAGCGCCCAGAACAGGTCCGGGTCGCTCTCCGGCGTGACGTGCCGGAGCCGCGCGTCCGCGGTGACCGCGTCGACCGACCGGACGTGGTCCGCCGCGAACCCGTACCGCCGCGACATCAGCCCGATCCCGCCGCCGAGCGTGTAGGACACCGCGCCGACGCCGGGCGACGACCCGCTCAGCGGCGCCAGCCCGTGCGGCGCGGCCTCCGCGACGACCTGCGCCCACCGGACGCCGGCCCCGATCCGCGCCGTCCGGGCCTCTGAGTCGATCTCCACGCCGGTCATCTTCCGGGTGACGATCAGCAGGCCGCCGTCGGCGGGGAGCGGGAGCCCGTGCCCGGTGTTCTGCACGGCGACCGGCATGCCCTGCGCGGCGGCGCGCTCGACGGCGGCGCGCACGTCCTCGGCGTCCTCCGCCACGACGATCACCGCGGGACGGTGCGGACCGGCGGTCTGGAAGCCGGTCCGCGCCGCGTCGTAGCCCTCGTCGCCCGGCTCGAACACCGCGCCCCGCACCGTCCCGTACGCGCTCATCGTGGCTCCTTTCGGCTCTTCCCCGGTCGCTCACCACCCATCCTGGTCACCGGCTATCCATACGTCAAAGAGATGGATCTTCTGATCTCTAGCAGAATTGCTTATGGCTAGAGCTCCTTGAGGAAGCCCGAGTCGACCACGACCTCCGCGCCCGTCGTGCTCGCCGACCGCGGCGAGGCCAGCAGCGCCACCGCGTCCGCGACCTCCTGCGGCTCGGCCATCCGGCCGGTCGTCAGGCTCATCATCTCCGCGGCGCCGCCGTTCAGGACCGCGTCCCGGTCCGAGCCGGTGGCCTGCGCGATGACGTCCGCCGCGCCGCCCTCCTCCGTCCACCACGCCGTCCGGACCGGGCCGGGCGACACCGTGTTCACCCGGATCCCCCGCGGCCCGAACTCCTCCGACAGGCCCTTCGCCAGGTTGTTCAGCGCCGCCTTCGCCGCGTTGTAGTCGAAGTTCATCGGGCCGGGGCGCCGCCCGTTCACCGACGACACGTTGACGATCGCCGCCGCGTCGCTCTCCAGCAGGTGCGGCAGCGCCGCCCGGACCGCCCGGACCACCGCGATCACGTTGAACTCGAACACCTCGCGCCAGTCGTCGTCGCTCAGCGTCCCGAACCCGAACCGGGGCATGACCGCGCCGGGCGGCGGGCCGCCCGCGTTGTTGACCAGGACGTCCAGCCGGCCGAACGCCTCCACGGCCCGCTCGACGGCGAGGCCGGGCGCCGCCGGGTCCATCAGGTCCGCGGCCACGTGCACCAGGTCCGGCCCGGCGAGCGCGTCCAGCTCCGGGCCGGGCTTGCGGGACACGGCGACCACGCGGGCACCCTCGTCCAGCAGCGTCCGCACGACCGCGAGCCCGATGCCCTTGGAAGCGCCGGTGACGACCGCAACGCGTCCGGTGAGCCGCAGGTCCATGGGTTCCCCTCTCGTCGGTGCGCACGCCCCGTCCGGGCGTGCGGCACCCCATGAACCCCGCCGCACCGATCACGGTTGCAGCCGCGGCTATCCGCCTTCCGCGCTGCGGCGCGCGCGCAGGGCGCGGACACGTCCGCGGCTGGCGCACGCGGGCGACGGGCACCAGCGACGCCGGTCCGCGGGATCGGCGAACACGCCACGGCAGTCGTCCTCGGGGCAGACCTTCAGGAACGCCCGCTCCGGGCCGGTCAGCTGGTCGACGGCCTGGCGCGCGATCCGGCCGAGCGCGGCACCGCCGTCGGCCGGCGCGGCCCGGACGAGGCGTCCGTCCACGGCGAGCACGACGGGATCCGGGTCCAGGAAGCCGGCGAGCTCCTGGACGTCGCCGTCCGGCGGGGCCTCGCCGTCGACGGTCGCCAGCGCGATCGGGCGCAGCACCTCGCGCAGCCACCGGGCCCGTTCGAGGTCGGCTGGCCCCACGGGACGGACCGGGGCCAGTTCGCAGGCCTCCAGCCACTGCGCGAACCGCGGCACGTCGGGGATCCGCTCGACCGGCCGCGCGCCGAACGCCCGGCCCTTCGTGGCCAGCAGGTTCAGCCAGGTCGCACCGCAGTCGAGCCGGAACGCCTCCGGATCGTTCGTTGCCATGACCCGATTGTAACGTCCCGGCCGTTACGCTAGCGTGTAACGCCCAACCCGTTACAAGGAGCGCCCGTGGACCTCACCGAAGCCACCCTCGACCGCGCCGAAGGCCACCGCCTGCTGGACGTCCTCCAGGACGAGACCACCCGGCAGGCCACGTTCCCCGCGCTGGAGGACCTCGCGCCCGGCTTCGCCGACTGGGTCGTCACCAGCCTGTTCGGCGGCACCTACCAGCGCCCCGGCCTGTCCCTGCGCGACCGCCAGCTGCTCAACCTCGCCGCCCTCACCGCGCTCGGCGGCGTCGACCCGCAGCTCACCGGGCACGTCCGGACGTGCCGGCGGCTCGGCATGACCCGCGAGGAGATCATCGAGGCGTTCGTCCACCTCGCGCCCTACGTCGGCGTGCCGAAGGCGCTCGCCGGCCTGCGCGTCGCCGCCGCGGCCCTGGCCGGCGCCCGATGAGGGTCCGGACCGTCCTCGGCGACGTCGACCCCGCCGAGCTGGGCGTCTGCGACGCCCACGACCACCTGTTCCTCCGCACGCCGCGGCTGCCCGGCCAGGAGCTCGACGACCCCGCCCGCGCCGCCGCCCACCTGCGGACCTTCGCGGACCTCGGCGGACGGACGATCGCCCACTGGACCCCCTACGGCCTCGGCCGCCGCGAGCGGGACCTCGCCGACCTGTCCGCCGCCACCGGCGTGCACATCATCGCCGCGACCGGCCTCCACCAGGCCGTCCACTACGACCCCGGCGTCCTCGCCCGGATCCGTCCCGGCCTCGCCGCGCTCTTCCACCGCGAGCTCACCGACGGCCCCGCCGGGATGATCAAGGTGGCGGGCGGCTTCCACCGCCTCGACGAGCACGCCCGGCACACGATGACCGCCGCCGCCGAGGCGTCCGGCGCCACGGGCGCCCCCATCGGCGTCCACCTGGAGGACGGGACCGCCGCCCTCGACGTCCTCGACCTGCTCTGCGGGTCCCTCGGCGTCCCGCCGGACCGGGTGATCCTCAGCCATCTCGACCGCTCGCCCGACCCCTGGATCCACCGCCGGGCCGCCGAGGCGGGCGCCTACCTGTGCTTCGAGGGCCCGTCCCGCGCGCACCACGCGACCGACTGGCACCTGTTCGACTCCCTGGCGGCCCTCACCGAGGCCGGCCACACCGACCGCGTCCTCATGGGCGGCGACACCACGACGCCCGACGCCCCCGGCATCCCGCACCTGCTCCGCGTCCTCCGCCCCCGGGTGGAAGCCCAGCTCGGCCGGGACGCCGCCACCGCCATCTTCGAGACGAACCCGGCCCGGGCGTTCGCGATTCAGCGGTAAGGGCGGAGGAAATCGGTGATGTCGGCGGCGAGCAAGGCGGGCTCCTCATGGGCGGCGAAATGCCCGCCGCGCGGCATCTCCGTGTACCTGACGACGTTGTAGACGCGCTCCGCCCAGCTGCGCGGCGGATGCGTCAGGTCGGCGGGGAACAGGGCGACGGCGGTCGGGACGTCCACGCGCTCCACCCGCCTGGTCAGGCCCGACGCGTACTCGTAGTAGGGCCGGAACGACGTCGAGATCGTCTGCGTGAACCAGTAGAGCGACGCCTGCGTCAGCACGAAGTCGTCGCTGAACCGCGACGACAGGTCGCCGCCGCTGTCGCTCCACGCGCGGTACTTCTCCACGATCCAGGCGAGCAAGCCGACGGGCGAATCGGCGAGCCCGTAGCTCAACGTCAGCGGACGGGTGCTCTGTTCGTGCTGGTAGCCGCCCTCCTGCGCGCTCCACGCGGCGACGGAGTCCAGGTACGCCTGCTCCTCCGGCGTGACATCGCCATAGGAGGCCGGGCTCGCCACCGCCATCAGATGGATGCCCGCCAGCGCCTCGGGATGCGCCTCCGCCAGCCGCGACGTGATGCCGGCGCCGAGGTCGCCGCCGTGCGCCGCGTACCGCTCGAAACCGAGCTCGCCGTGCATCAGCCGATGCCACAGCTCGTGCGTCTGCTCCTGGTCCAGCGTCGGCCGCTGCGGCGAGAACCCGAACCCCGGCAGCGACGGGACGATCACCGTGAACGCGTCGGCGGCGTCGCCCCCGAACCGCGACGGCGCCGCCAGCCGCTCCGCGAGGCCGGTCATCTCGAGGAACGAGCTGGGCCACCCGTTCGTCAGCACGATCGGCAGCGCCCCGCGTCGTTCGGCGTCGTAGCGCAGGTAATGGACGGGCGTCCCGTCGATGTCCGCGAAGTGCGAGGGGAGCGCGTTGACGGCGGCCTCGTGCGTCCGCCAGTCGTAGCCGCTCGCCCAATAGGCGACGAGGCGCCGCAGCTCACCGGCGTCCGTCCCGGCCTCCCACGCCGCGGCGGGCCAGGCGGCCGGCCACCGCGTCCGCTCCAGCCGCGCCCGCAACTCGTCCAACTCGGCATCCGAAACCGCCATCACGCCGCTCACGGAAACCCCTTTCTGCTCGGTCGGAGCATGGTCGTGTCAGAGGCGGATCAGGCCCGCGTCCGTCGGGCGGAAACCGCAGGCGTCGAAGTAGAAGCGTCGCAGCTCGGGCTCGAAGTCGACATGGAGCCATTCGCAGCCCGCGGCACGCGCGTGCTCCACCGCGAGCCGCACGACCGCCGTGCCGATGCCGCGGTGCTGGTACGAGCCGCGCGTCTTGGTGTCGATCAGGAAGGCGTGGTCGCCGCCGTCCCATGCGACGTTCACGAAGCCGACAAGGGTGCCAGCGGCGTCGCGGGCGGCCACCCAGCCGAGGCTGTGCCGCTGGATCCGGTCCCACCAGCCGGCGACGGCGCGGCCGCCGTGCGACCGGACGAGGCCGACCATCTCGTCATCGGTGATCGGAGCGCGCCAGGCGTAGGTGATCTCCTCGGCGGCGGTCATCGCCCGGTGCCTGCCAGGGTGCGGACGAGGCGGACGATCGCGGCGCGCTGGCCGTCCGGGTCGTCGTCGAGGCCGGGCATCAGCATGCGGCGCAGCTGGGGGGTGGCGAACCACCAGCCGGCCAGGACGATGACGGCGTACAGCAGCTCCTGCGGTGCGAGCCGGGCGTCCAGGTGCCCCGACTCCTGCGCCTTGGCGAGGGCGGCGATCTTCCCGGCGTAGTGCGCGGTGCGCTCGGCCTCGGCGGCGACGGGCTCGCCGTCGGCGGTGTGCAGGCCCTCCCAGTGCAGCAGCCGGACGAAGTGCGGGTGCTCCCGGTGGTAGTCGAAGACCCGCCCGGCGTACTCGCCGAGGTCGGCGGCGACCCGCTCGTCCAGCGGAACGGCCTCGGCCAGGCGCTCCAGCTCCGTGGTCAGCACGATCGCGAACATCTGCCGCTTGTTGCCGAAGTAGGAGTAGATGCGCTCCTTGTTCACCCCGGCGGTGGCGGCGATCCGGTCCATCCGGGCCGCCTCGGGCCCGTGGGCGGCGAACTCGCCGACCGCGGCGTCGAGGATGAGCCGCCTGGTCCTCTCGGTGTCCCATGCCATGGGGCCGAGCCTACGCCAAATTCCAACTCACGGGTTGGCTTTTGCGGGCGGGCATGGCAAACTCCAACTCACGAGTTGGAGTTTGACCGACCACCGCGAGGAGCCGTCATGTCCCCGATCCGCCCCCAGGCCGCCGTCCCCTCGGTGCACCTGCGCGCCGCGTTCACCTGGCTGGCCGTCTACGTCATGATCATGGCCACGCAGATCCTGCTCGGGCCGCTGCTGGGCGGGCTGTCGCTCCCGGTCCGGACGCTCGTGGTGACCGGCGTCGTCGTGCCCACCGTCGTGTACGCGCTCGTCCCCGCGATCCTGCGGACGTACGCCGCGCTGCGCCGCCGCCCCCGGTGACGATCTCAGGACACAGTAGAATGGGATACCAAATTTTCCGATGATCGATCCGGGGAGTGGAGCGGGATGCCGGGAGAGGACGGCGCGCGGGGCGGCGGCGAGCCCGAGTCGGCGCGGGTGGCCCGGCTGATCCGCGACGACATCCTCGACGGCGTCCGCCCGCCGGGCGACCGGCTCGTCGAGCGGGACCTGGCGGACGAGCTCGGGGTCAGCCGCGTGCCGGTGCGGGACGCGCTCAAGACGCTCGTCTCCGAGGGCCTCGTCACCCTCCGTCCCCGCACGTGGGCGGTGGTCCGCGAGTTCACCGCGAGCGACATCGCCGACCTGCGCGAGGTGCGCTCGGCGCTGGAGGTGCTGACGTTCAAGCTGGCGGCACAGCGGCACACGCGCGCGGGGCTCGCGCGGCTGCGCGCCGCGCTCGACGCCGAGCTCGCCGCCGCCCGCGCGGGCGACG
>NZ_WBMR01000256.1 GCF_008923365.1 Actinomadura montaniterrae | reverse complement strand
CCGCCCGTCGGTGGCAGCAACGGCGCCAGCCGCTCCCACTGCGCATCGGTCAAGTCACCACGACCCATCAACCCACAGTGACCCAACCAACGCCCACCGTCAGGCGATCCAAGAAACAGGCCCTAGGTGGCCATCGCAAAAGGAGGAGAGAACTTGGCGGTTACAGGTGCAGCGGAACGGCCGACGATGACGGGTGCGGTCGGGGCGGCCTACGCGGTGGCGGTCCGCAATTTCGCCGCTCTGCTCGTTCCGACCGGTGCCGTACTGGTCCCGGGGGGGTCATCGTGGCGGTCGGCCTGTTCTTCGGCGCGGTGAGGCGGGAGGCGGTCCTCACCGAGGACGGCTTTCGGCCATAGTTCACCTCACCGGCTGCGGTCGTCGGGACGGTGCTGGCGATCGCGGTGGTGCTCGTGGCCTATGTCATAACGCTGGCCGCAACGACGCTGCGCGTGGCCGGGATGGATGCAGGCGCGGCCCTCCTCGGTCATGGCCGCCCTGGGTGCGGCGGCGCGCCGGCCGGTCACCATGCTTGGCATCGCGGTGCTGCAGGTCGTGCTGTGGACCCTCCCCGCGGCGGCCGGGACGGAGGTCGCCGGCTGGACGGACGCCGTCTGGCCGGGCTTTCTGGCCAACGCTATGGTGTGGGCGGTCGTGTGCTGGTCGATGCTGGCGGTACCCGTCAGCGTGCTCGACGACTGCGGAGCGGTGGCCGGACTGCGGAGCGGTGGCCGGACTGCGGAGCGGTGGCCGGACTGCGGAGCGCTTGGTCGCTGGCGGCGGGGCAGTGCTGCGACGTCTCGCTGAGGCTGACCGGCGGGATGCTGGTGATCCCCGGCCTGTTCACCGCCGGCGTCGCCTGGGCACTGTCCTTCCTTCACGGGACCGCGTCGCTGCTGATCGGCGTCCCGGGCATCGTGACGGCGTTCTTGCTCACCATCCCCTTCCAGGCATCGGTGCTTGCGGCCGGAGTCTTGCTGCTCAAGGACGCCGAAACGACTGTTGCTCGCGGCCGGGCCGGCGGGGGTGGAGGAGTGCGTGGGCGGCTGTGCCCTTCCCCCGACTCAAGGACCACCTGGTGCGCCTCCTTCAGGGCAACGCCGAGATACGCATGCGCTACCGGCCCGCCTTCACGGCCGAGAAGCACCAGCCGGGCGTGGCGACGCTGATCGCTCCGACGCACTGGAAGGACGCCAAGGTCGCCGCCACTGCCTCCCGTGCCCTTTCGACGGCCTCCGGCCCGGCGAACGCGGCGACCGGGTCGGCAAAGTATGTGATCCTTCCCCGGCTGATGGCCACGTCGAAATGGCCCTCGGGGAGCGAGTACACCTGCGCGCCCCCTCCCCGAACCTGACGTTGCCGATCCCCTCCTCCTCGTCGGCGGGGCGCGCCACCTCCAGCATCGCTCCAAAGGGTCGATGCCGACGGCCCGCCCGTCCTTCGCGCGGCGCCCCGCCAACGGCCTGCCCCCAGCCCCGCAGCGGCCGACGGCGAGGACCCGGTGACCCCGCCTCGATCCCGGCCGCCCGCGAGAGGGCTCTGCGGCGGTACGGGCGACCTTTGGAAAAGTGGTCGGTTGCGTTGATTCGCGGTTCCCGGACTGTAACGTTCGTAGCCCTTACGGAGCGGGACCAGATCCTCTTCACCGGCATCGACATCGCCAACAGCAGTGCCTACACCGTTGCGATCCGCACTTACACGCGCGCGGTCGGCTCCGCCACTCATCCCTATGCCGCCGACACCAACACACAGAACGATTCAACAGCCTTCAGAAAGCTCCTGGCAAAACCCAGACGACTTTTCGCAGAGTGACGTGGGTAGATGAATATCGCATCCCACATGGTCGTGGCAAGACACCCGCGTCTCACCCGAAAATTACGAAACACTCAGCTGTTCATGGCCGCATTCGATGTAGAGCCACGCGTCACCTCACCGAGCTCTATCCAGGAGCGGCGAGGTCTCTTCTCCGGCCGCGTTCCCGTTCGCCCCGGATTTCGATGAGAACCTCCCCGGCGCAAGGGCCCAATGCCCGACGGGCTTGCGGCGAGCGGGTTCACCGTGCTGGTCCACACGTTCTTCACCGAATACGGTGACGTCTTCGGCCCGGGAGTGATCGCCGACACGAAGCCGATGAGTATGGCCCATACTTGCCCACCGTCCGTGGCCGGCCGTCGGTTCCGACGACCGGGGCGTTCCCGCTCCCTGGCGCGTTGACGAACAGGTCGCCCTCGCGGATCCGGAGTTCCAGATCACCACGTCCTTGGAGCAGGTACAGCACACCAGTCTCGCATCCTGCCGGGTCGAGGACCCGCACCTACCCGGGCTCCCGCGCCGGCACGTGGACCTCGCCTGCGAACGGCACGACGTGATCACGCAAATGAAACGACCCTGCGCGCGCGAGTCTGCGTGCGGGTTCCAACGACCAGTGTCGAGCACGGTGACCGCGGCCAGCGCGCCGCACGTGCATTTGGGTACGAGCGCTCCGGCGAGCGGGACTGGCGCGGCGACCCGGCAGATGTGCTTGCCGGTGGCGAGCAACAGATCACGGTCGCTGCGGTCGACGACGAGGGCGCCTTGGTCGAGCACACTCAGCACAAGGTCGCTGTCGGGGGGCCGTGACCTCGACGGCATGGGCCACGGAAGCGCCATTGGCCGTGACCTCCAACGCCGCGACCGCGCCCTGCCGGGCCAGCGCGCGACCCACAGCTGCCCGGAGCCATCGAACTCGCCGCCTGCCAACGGGCCGGGCAACCGCAGGACAGGACCCACCGGACGCAACGTGGCCGGATCCAACACCCGCACCATGCCGGAAGCACAATCACGATGGGCGGCGGTCGCCCCCATCGCCAGATGCGGATCGCAGCGCGCGTGCCCACGTCCAAACGCCCGGAAAATCCGGGGCCGGTCAGATCGGGGGAGGGCACCCGACCGTTGTCCAGATCGTGGATGATCAGATGCTGATCATCCACGGTGACCTGCACCCGGTGGCCGCAAGCGTCGGGTACCTCGCGGCGCTACTCGACCCGGCCACTGTCGGGGTTGCCCGTCCCGCCTCGCCTGTCACCCGGCTCCACAGCCAGGCGCCACCGTCGACGGCGGCGACCGCATGACCGATCTGGCCTGTGCCGAGCAGCGTCGCCAGCAACGCGACGACGAGCAGAACGGCCGCCGTCCACCCGGCCAGCCCAACTCCCACAGCTCGTCGGGAACCAGCCGCTCGTTGAAGCTCGCCACAACCGATCCAACGAGCAATCACCAATCAAGACACGGTCTAAAACGAGATCACCGGTTCAATGAAAGGTACTTACGCACCCACCCACACCACACCCGACCATCACCAAAAGTCGCACTACATACAAACTCTGTTACAGCCTCTAAAAGCTAGGGCGGCGATGCAAACATTCGGTCGATCATCACGTGCAGGAATGCGTTGAAACTGTGAGTGTCGGTGCGGCGGGGGGCGCTGCTGGCCGTATGCCGTTGTGGTATCTCACTGTGGCGGCGTCTCCCATCCACCTGTGCTGCCACAACGCCAGTTCCTGTGGGTGGCTGGCGAAGAAGTTCAGGAACGCATCCGCAAGGATGCTTGATGCCCTGCCGGTCAGGTGTGAAATGGGCGACCGCGCCTTGCATAGCCTCGTCTTCGGCCGTGTGGGCACGCTGCATTACCTGCCGGTAGAGCTCCGTCTTGGTCTCCGCAACGTGACGAACAGAGTGGATGTCGTACCCCGCCGCATCGGCGATCATCTGCAGCGAGGCCCCGTCGTACCCGAGTTCGGCGAAGATCCGGGTTGCAGTCTCGATCAGCCGCTCCTGTTCCATGATTCAGCCCCCTACGACTGCTCCCCTAACCCCAGCGTATGTGAAGCGTGGCTCCCTGGGGCGCGCCGTGCGACAGGTTGACTGGTGACGCTGTCAAGTCCCGTCACCTCTCTGCGATGAGCCCGTAAACACCCGTGCGGGCTTTGGTGCGATCGGTGCGGAGATCGAGCGGATCGAGCGCGTGAGGCCGCACCTGCGCGACCTCGGCGACCAGGACCGCCAACTCGCCGTCCTATGCGCGCGTCGTGACGCACTCGCCGGTCAGCGGGTGCCAGCATGAACACGATCTTTGAGCCCACCCCGGCCGCCGCTCTGAGACCCCCCGTCCACCGGCCAAGCTGTTGACACCGCACTTGTGTGTGCATCGACCGCCGTGCCCCTCCACCGACGCTCCCGACCACGACGCGGCACGCCTGGTCGCCTACCACCCCGAACAGGGGTGAGGGTGCTGTGCAACGGCGTGATCGTCTCCGACGACACCGGCGGACTACTCCCCGACGGGCACAGCATCGGTATCCACAACGACATGTTCGAACCAACGGCCCCATAGGCCGCGCCCGCTCCCCGGCTCGGCACCGCGGCCCCACTCCCGCGCGCCGAGCGTCACAACGGATAAGCAGGCCTCACCGATCCCCCAAACCCCGGCAAGGCACACCCCCACCCCCGCAGGCCCATCCGTCCCAGCCCGGCGCCGGGCTGTCATCACCTTGCACCGGAGCCCCCGATGCCGACCCGGCGCCGGAGAACACCAACCCACCGACGGGGCATGGCCGGCGGGTACAGACCCGAACCAGGCCTCGGCCATGCCCTCCCGATCAGGCCCGGCGACCCCCACGCCGCCGCCGGACGGTCGTTGCCCCTTACCGGGCTACATCTCTTGATGTATGTCTCCGCGTCGATACATCAGACCAGCCGGTCGGCGATCCGAGCCGCGGCCCGGCCGTCGTCGAAGGCGCAGAACCGCTCGACGAAGGCGTCGTAAGAGGCCTTGTACTCGGTGGAGATCGTGTCGATCTCGCGGATCGCCGCGATGACCTCATCGGACGTCGAGAGCAGCGGGCCCGGCGCCTCGGCTTCCAGGTCGAAGTAGAACCCGCGCAGCTGGTCGCGGTATTCGGCGAGGTCGTAAGTGAAGTAGACGATGGGCCGTCGTGTGCAGGCGAAGTCGAACATGGCTGAGGAGTAGTCGGTCACCAGGATGTCGCTGATCAGGTAAAGATCGGTGATCTCCGGGTAGTTCGTGACGTTCATCGCGAAGTCGTCCAAGGCAGGCCCGTGGACGTCGTCGGCCATGAGATGGTGCCCGCGGATCAGCAGGACATGGTTGTCACCCAGCTGCTCCCGTGCCCGCGCCACGTCGAGGCGCATGTTGAACCGATACCGGCCGCCACCGTGGAATTGGTCGTCACGCCAGGTCGGGGCGTACAGCACCACCCGCTTGTCGGCCGCGATTCCGAGATGTCCGCGTATTCGCCGGATGCGCTCTGCGGTGTCAGGTGCGAAAAGCAGGTCGTTGCGTGGGTAGCCGCTCGTCAACACCTCACCGTCATAGCGGAACGCACGCGCCAGGACCTCGGTGCTGAACGGGTTGGGAGACAGCAGCAGGTCCCATTTGGCCACGTCCGCGGCGAGGTGATCCAGGTAGGCATCGCCGCTGGCGAACCGCACCTGTTCTATGTCGAAGCCGATGCGTTTCAGCGGAGTGCCGTGCCAGGTTTGCACGTAGCTCTGGCCCTCGCGCTTGAGGTAGTCCTTCGGCATGTCGTCGTTGGACACGACATACCGGGCCTGCGCGAGTGCGGCGTAGTAGGCGCGGCTGTTCTGCCGTACGACGATCGCGCCGTCGGGGGCGGGCGTGGCCATGTCACGCACGACCCAGATGTGGTCGCGTTGATCGCCGCGTCGTCGCAGTTCGTCGGCTATCGCGCGAGGGCTGTCGGAGCAGGACTTGCCCTTCCAACTCACGAAGAGGACCGCGTCGCGCAGCGGTTCGCGCATCATCCGCCGGTAGGTCACCTCTCGCAGTACACGCTGGTTGAAACGGCCCCGCTCGGCGGGTTCCGTGTCGTGCTCGACCACGACGACGGGATTGTCGTAGTCGGCGCACAGAAAGCGATAGCGTTTGGGGCCGTACGTGACAGGCTCCTCCCGCAGGGCGGCGAGGCTTGCGTGGTTATACGTCGCCGGGACCGTCTCGGCGGCACCTGGTCGGCGCACAGCGATTCGCCATTCGCCGTCACGCATCGGCGTGATGGCGCCGTACGATTCGATCGCTGTGACGGCGATCTCGATCGTGAAGCGGTCCCCATCTCGCTCGAAGCCGAACACGTGCCGGTCTGACGAACCATGGCGAAGCAACACCGTCTCGATGGTTTCATGGTCCGGGTCGATAATGGTGCCTCGGAGGATGAGCCGGCCGTCTTCGGTCCACTCGTGTTCGTCAATGACCGGCCGGAATGCCCGCTCGGTGAGGAGCGCGTTGCCGTAGCGCGTGGCCAGCACGGCGAACTCGCGCCCACCATGCGCGTATCGGCTCTCGGTGAACCTGTCGAGGAGGGCGAGGCGCACCGGCTCGCCGGCTCCGACCCGCACGAACGGCTCCCAGTGAATGTCCTCTCCGGTTCGCTCGGTGGCGGCCAGCCGCTCTGCGAGTTCCACCTCCGCGGTCAGTCGGGAAAGATCGACTCGCCCGCGAAACTCCTGGTTCGTAAGTTTCTCTATGGGAAACTCCAGTGTGGCAGTGCCGCGCACGCGTCGGAGAAGGAGTTGGAGGCTTTCGCTACGAGCCGCGGCCGAGCCGATGAGCCGTCCGGTGACCTCCAGTTCGTCACCGTCCATGCGGTGACCGGTGAGAGCCGCGTCCAGGCGTACAACGTCTATCACAAGCTTGCGGCCGCTCCATCGGGCGCGTACGCGGGTCGTCGGGTCGCCAAGGCGGTGTTCGGGGCGCTGGGGCCGGCCCTGGACAGGCGTGTGCAGCCACATCGGCCGCCACATCCCGCGGCCCCGTACGAGGACAATGCACCTCCACTCGCCGTGCCGCCACCGGCCGAACGCCCGGAGGCGCCAAGGATCGATCGTGCACTCGAAGCCGCCCCAGTCGTAGCAGTAGCGCTCCTGGCCGGACCGCTCGGTGGCTTCGGGATCGAGCACGGATTTCATACGGACTAGTAGCGGCAGGCCCAGCCGCCCCTGTGGCATGAGCACGAGCAGTTTGCTCGTGTGCCGCCGCTTGGTGATACTGCGCAACTTGACGTAACTGCGGCCGGTGACGCGCAGCTTTCCCCGGTGCCACTCGACCGAGTCGACCCGGGTAACGGGAAGCGTCTCCCGGAACGACAGCCGGAAGACACGGTCGGGGATGCGTAGCTGCGAATCGCCACGAAACGGCAAGTCCGCCAGGAGACGGCCGCGCCGTCTCACGGTGGGAACCGCGCCGCCCAGCTCGGTCCGTTCCCAAATCAGGAAGTGCAACAGTTCGGGCATCAATCGTCGCTCGGCGAGGTGGAACTTGAGTCTGGCCCGCGAAGTGAGCGTCCTCATCACTCGAGCGTTGACCTGGCAAGTGTAGCTGTTGACGAGGTCGAGGAACCGCTTGCGGTAGGCATCGTCGGTGCGCGGAAGATCACGAAAGTACAGGAGCAGGTCGTTGGCGAGTGCTTTGCGTTGATGCTTGCGGAGCAGCCGCCGCGAGCCATGGGAACGCAGAAACGCGTCGATGGCCAGCAGCGCTTCGATCCGGTCATGAAGGTTGCTGATGTCAGTACGCCGCTGCGTAATCGACAGGTCGCCCTTCCCCCGCTCTCGCCAGTAATAGATGACGTCGGTCAGGACGTCCACGCGCCGAGCCAGGCAGTGGAGCTGGACGGAGAGCCTGATGTCCTCGTACAGCACACCCTCCGGAAACCTGAACTCGTGGGCGTCCCAGAAGGATCTGCGGATCACCTTGTTCCACATCGTGACGTCGTACAGAAGGCGCGGCGTCTTGGTGATATGCGTCCCTGTACGGTCTGACCGGATCGCCCTGCTGTGCAGCGCCGAAGCGCGCACACCCTCCGGACCGAGGCGCTGCACGCCGCCGGATACCAGGTCGGAGCCGGTCTCCTCGATGGTGTGGACGAGCAGCTCGTAGGCATTGTGCGCAACTATGTCGTCGCCGTCGGCGAACGCGAGCAACTCCCCTCGGGCGCGTTCGACACCGAGATTGCGCGCGGCGCCCGGTCCCTTGTTGTCCGAGTTCAGCAGCACGAATCGGGGATCGCGCTCCACGTACGAGCGGGCAATCTCCCCACTGCGATCGGTCGAGCCGTCATCGACCATGATGACTTCGAGATCCTGGAACGTCTGACTCGCGATGGAGGCGAGGCAGTCGTCAAGAAACTCTTCGACATTGTAGAAGGGCACGATCACGCTGAGCCGGCTGGTGCGGCCCTCTGGCGCCCCACTGGAGAATGACAGCATCACGTTCCAATTCAGCGAGGGAGATTCAGTAGCCGACTGCGGATGGGCGAACGCCCGAGGCGGCTTCGGACTGCAGGGCAAATCGAGATGCATCCCGATTGGAGCCCTGTGTTCCTATTAAGACGTCATCTCATTTGGTTAGTCGGCGGTGACAGGTGAGGGTGGCGGCGATGCCTACGAAGGCCCGGAAGTGCTCGGGCTTGCGTTCGTAGCGGCGGTACAGGCGGCGGCAGCCGCTTATCCACGACACCGTCCGTTCCACCACCCGGCGGTGCCGCCCCAGCCGGTCGGAGCACTCGATGCCGCGGCGCGATGCGCGGCATGATGCCCCGCCTGCCCAGCCAGCGCCGCAGGTCGGCGTAGTCGTAACCCTTGTCGCCGGGCAGCTTGGCGGACAGACGCCGACGCGGCCCGCGCCGCGAGCGAATCGGCGCGATACCTCGCACCAGCGGCTCCAGCGCGAGCTTGTCGTGAGTGTTGGTCGCTGATATCCCGACAGACAGGGACGTTCCGGCACGATCGGTCAGCAGACGGATCTTCGATCCACGTTTGCCGCGGTCGACAGGATTCGGACCCGTCAGCTCTCCCTTTGCTCGCCCGGACGCTGACGGAGTCGATCGCGCACCGCGACCAGTCGAGTTTCCTGCGCATGCTCAACTCGTCCAAAACGAGCCGCAGCAGCTTGGCCCTAACCCGCGCGGCCGTCCACTCGGTGAAGCGCCGATGCGCAGTCGAACCCGACGACCCGAACACGAGAGGCAGTTGCTGCCACCCCCTCGTTCATGAGACCTCCGGTACAAGAGGCGGCGCCCACAGTTGACGAAGGGGACAGTCCGGCCATGGGCGCTCGTGGCAACTGACAGGTTGAGATTCCGGGCCGACCGCCTCCAGACCGACCAGGACGCCGTCCTCAATGCTCCGATCAACCCGTCGTCCGCACCCGGGACGCTCTCGATGTTCACGGCCAAGGTGTCCGCGGTCTCGCGGTGCCGCTCATCCGTCGTGCGCGCAGGTAGATCACGGCAGCCCGATTGCTCGCATGGCCCGTGCGTTCCTCGAGTTCCGGGAGGGCGGCGCCGGCGATCGCGGCGAGCCTGTTGCCGTGGTACCGCAGGTCGTGAATCCGCCTACGGTGCAGGGCCTGTTTTCGCGCCGGATGCTCGGCCACGCCCATGAGCGAGCACCACGACGCGGCCTAGGGTAGCGGGCAATGTCGGTCGCCCAGGCTCAGCCGATCTCGGACTCAGAAGGGGGCGGCCTCTTGCACCCTGGTGACTTTTCGGATGGACGAGATGCGTCCCAAGACGACGAGCCGGACGGCCGCGCGGAAGTCGGTCTCCGGATTGGCGATGAGGGCACCGACCTGGCCGGCCGCGGCCATCGGCTCCGCCGGCACACCTGGGCGCACACCGATGACATAGTCGGCATCCAGTGGGCTCGCCGCAGCTACGCAGCCGTTGGGCAGGATCCCATACGGCCCTTCGAAGACGCGACTTTCCTGGGGAATGAACGACGCGAACGCGCGGATCACGACGTGCGCGGCAGGACCGATGACCGTCACCGCATCCATGTGCTCGAGAGCGCTCCCGACCTGAGAAGCCAGGTCCTCGGTGAGCGCACCTGACGTGATGAGATCGGACGCAGTCAGGGGCGTGGCGTCGATGCGGCTCACCACGACGGAGTCTCCAATGCCGGTGATCACGGCTCTCATCCGCTCCTTCGCGGCTTCGACGGCCTCAATGGCCTGGGCGGCCACGGTGGCGGTGGGGAAGCCGGAGACTTCGCGGATACCGTGCTTGTCGACCACCATCACCCGCGTACCGCGGATGTGCACCTCGGCGATGGTCTTGTCCTGCCACAGTTCACCGATCAAGTGCTGGCCGCAGAGCACGTAGTGCACCCTGCGTGCCGTGAGTTCGTCGCCACCAGTCTCCCGAACGAGCACGTCAAGCCACATTTGAGCGAGTCGAGGTCTGATCGACGTTGCGATTTGCGCGGCGCCCTCCCAGCCCTTGTCCGGTGCGGGTGCGGGCGTCGGATCCTTCGGCGGCCTGGAGGCTCTCCCCGTGACGGGGCCTCCTGCGGGCTCCGCCGGAAAGGCGGCGGAGACGGTTCTTGGTCCTCGACCGCTTCGGCAGCATCCTTGCCCGCACGGATCGCAGCCTGTTCTGGCGGCGCGCCCGGGCCGAATTCCCGGGTATCTAGGGAGGGAGACGAGCTGGCGAAGGGCATCGGACTGACAGGAGGAGGATCGCTCTCTGTCGCGCTCGGCTCAGCATCTGTGACAGGCATGGCCTCGCACAAATCGGATGCTCCTTCCACCGAGTTGGCCTGAGGGCGATCCGTCCTGGTACCTGCCACGCGCTTGTCCTGCGGATCCGGCAGTGCTTGTTACGCAGGATCCCCCACGCCCAGCGAATCCCAGAAATCAAGTCCTGAGGCAGGCTGTTGACCCATCGTCATCGAATACGGTCCTTTCCGGTCATAGCTCTCGCTATCGAGGCTCTAGATTGAGAAGCTTCTTCCGCCGACCGGGTGGTTTCCTGATCACCGGAGCGACACACACGGAGGCGTCGCTTACGACGCGCATGATCCTCTGGGGGGTCGCCGCGAACTGCAGCCCCATCTGCAGTTCCAGCAGGCGGTGACCGTTGACGGCCCTCCATCCAACCCTTGTCCTCGGGGATCAGACCGATGAAGCGCCAGCCGCGCAGCAGATCCATAACCGCTTCAGGGCCGATATCCACATCGGCGCGCGCGTGATTTGGTATCAAGGAGACCTTTTCCACGGACACCCCGCCGTTCTGCGGGTTCCGCAGCCCGGTGATGGGGGCGAGCCAGGCACGAGCGGCCTCCAATGTCACCCGGTTGGGCTCGACGGGAACCAGGATCGCGTCGGCCTCCGACAAGATCAGGTCGGTGAAGTTCGCGTGATACGGCTCGGCGACCGAAGTGCTTGACGGAAGTATTGGCCTGCTCCCGCGTCAACCCGCCGACGCCGAGCCCGTCATTCAGAAATTTCTGCTCCGCGAGAGGCACGCACTGAGCACCTTTTAGTCTCCAGTGGCCCACGCGGGACCAGAACCAGTACCGGGACTTGCCCTGGCACCAGGACGCCCAAGCCAGGCCGGATCTGCCACCGGCCACGACCGCCTCGGACTTCTTGCGGAAGTTCTTGGTTCGGTAGTCGATACCCGAGACCACGGCTTCACGACTTCCTCCGGGCTAGGCTTCCTTGTCCGAGTAGTACTCCTGCACCAGGTTGACGGAGGGCCTCAGCGCTTGGCGCCGAAGCGACTCCAGATAGAGCTCGCGCGTGTCGCCGCTCGCTGCGGCGGCCGCTCTGTCCCCTCCAGCAGCCGCAGTACTGGGCGGCTGCGGGTCCCCTCCGCGATCGTCCGCTCCGCCGTCGGCAATTCCACAGCCGCATGCACCCGCCAGCAGAGTCACCACCAGGCCGTGCCGAAGAAGACATGCTGCAAAACCCTGTCGGCTGGCGGCGGGGTTCGGTGATGCTTCAGGCATCGGCATCCTTGCTCGGCTCGTGAGGGACGGGGATGACCGTCCTGAGTCGATGCGAAGGCGCATGGCGTCGTCCGGAGAAAGCGGCTGACATACTGTCACGCCGGCCAAACGGGCGGGTTCGCTTCTAGGGTGCAGGAGTCCGGTCGCCTGACCACAGCACCCACGAGAGCTCGATGCCTACCCCCCAGAGCATCCTCGCCCGTGACCGCCAGGGGCATCTACGCTATAGGGAGGCGCTACAGATAGCGCATATATTCTGCATATTAACCAGACAATGAACCTTTTTCAGCAGCCGTGCGGGGTCTGCTGATCACATGGTGGTCGCGGTCGGTGTGGCTGCCCCGGAACGTCAAGGAGCCCCTGGTAGGACTGTTGATCTCTCACAATCCCTCGTCCGCACCAGAGGCCCCGCATGCTTTTGTATCGTGCTTCGCTGCCGTTGTCGCGCCAGACTCTGACCTACGCCACCGGCGTCGTCCGCCGGCACCGCAAGAAGATCGGCAGCAAGGGCCGGGCGTTGCCGCCCGGCCTGCAG
>NZ_WBMR01000255.1 GCF_008923365.1 Actinomadura montaniterrae | reverse complement strand
GAGCGGGGCGCGCGGGCCGTGGCGGCGGCGTCGTCCGCCACCGCGACGCTGGTCGTCGGCGTGCCGCCCGGCATCCCGCCCGACCTGCCCGGACGTCTCGGCGCGGCGGCGCGCGACGCCCGCGTCCGGCCGGTGTACGAGGACGCCGCGACCGACCGGCAGCTCGCCGCGCTCCGCCGCCGCGAGCTGGACCTCGCCGTGGTGACGCTGCCCGCCCGCCTCGCCGGGCTGGCGTCCGAGGTCGTGCACGACGAACCGCTCGGCGTGCTGATGGCGGACGGCCACCGGCTCGCCGCGCGGGACGCGGTCGCCTGGCGCGACCTGGCGGGCGAGCGGCTGCTGTGGTTCGACCGCGAGCTGGCGTCCGGCTACCACGACGCGGTGCTCGACGCCTGCCGCGCCGCGGGCTGGGACCCGGAGACCCGCGTGTCGACCGCTCGGCGCGCGGTCGCCCGCGCCGAGCTGACGTCCGGAGAGCCGATCGTCGCCTTGCGCCCGGAATGGGCGGCCGAACCCGGGCTCGTGTGGCGGCCGATCGCCGCGGACGCGCCGCGCCTGAGGTTCGCGCTCGCCTGGCGCCGTGATCCCGGCCACGCGGCCGCCGAGGCCGTCGCCCGCCGTCTGCGGCGTTAGGCGGGGCCTCACCCGCCATAGGCGGCGCCTCGTGGACGCGGCGGCGGGCCGCGGCGTTCACTACCCGCATGTTCCTGTTGCTGCTGCACTACGACGACGGCGTCCTCGGTGAGCTGGACGCGCTGATCCCCGAGCACTACGCGTACGTCGACCGGCACATGGAGGCCGGGACGTTCCTGCTCACCGCCCGCCGCGACCCGCGCGTCGGCGGGGTGATCCTCGCGGACGGCACCGACCGCGCCCGCATCGAGGAGATCACCGCCGAGGACCCGTTCCTGCGCACCGGACGCGTCCGCTACGAGATCATCGCGATCGAGCCGACGCGCTCGGCGCTCGCCGGCATCACCGTGTGAGCAGGCCGGGCAGCTCGTCCAGCGACGTGATGCGGCGCACGTCCAGGCCGTCCGGGACGGGCCCGGCGGAGCGGTCCAGCCACACGCCCGCCAGCCCGGCGGACGCCGCGCCCCGCGCGTCCACGTCCAGCCGGTCGCCGACATAGACGACGTCGCGGGCGGCCAGGCCGAGCCCGGCGCAGGCGACGCGGAAGATCTCCGGGTCCGGCTTGGCCGCGCCGGTCTCGCTGGAGGTCACCAGGTACGGCAGCCGGTCCGCGAGCCCGATCCGCTCGATCTTCGCGCGCTGCTGCCCGGCGTCCCCGTTGGTGATCACGCCGAGCCGCAGGCCGCGCTCCGCCAGCGCCGCCACGGGACCCGGCGCGTCGGGGAACGGGCGCCACGCGGACGCGTACCGCTCGACGTAACCGGCGATCCACGCGTCGGCGCGCGCGTCGTCCCAGTCGCCGAGCCCCAGCTCGCGGGCCAGCGTGACGATCCGGATGCGCCGCTGCTCGGCGAACGTCAGCTCGCCCGCCAGGTACCGGTCGACGGAGATCTCGACCAGCTCCAGCCAGCGCCGGACCAGCGGTTCCGGGGCCTCGTCCGGGAACGACGCGGCGATCGCCTCGCCCGCCGCGCCGGCATGGTCGAGCAGCGTCCCGTCCAGGTCGAACAGAACCGCCCGGGGCCCGTGCGGGGCCGCGCGGGGCTCCGGGGCGCCGGTCATGCGAAGATCCCCGCTTCGGCGAGGGCGCGCGCGGCCTCCACGACGGACGCGCGCCGCCGCGCGAGGGCGGCATCGTCGTCGTCCTCGTCCAGGACGAGCCGGCGCAGCTGCGGGACGGCGAAGTTCCACGCGACGAGGCCGAGGACGGTGAAGATCCGGTCCTGCGTGACGCGGGTGCCCTCGGGCCCGTCCGGCGCCCGCACGACCCCGGTGCTCTGGAACTCGCGGACCCGCGCGCGGTAGTCCTCGCGGCGCTCGGGCTCGCCGTGGACCTCGCCGCGGCCCTCCAGCGCCTCCCACAGCAGCAGCCGGACGAGGTCGGGGTTGTCCCGGTACCAGTCGAACAGCCGGCCGACGCCTTCGGCGAAGTCGGCGGGCCGGAGCTCGGCGCCGTGGCAGACCTCGTCGACCTTGCTCCGCACGACCTCGCCGAAAAGCTTCTCCTTGCCGCCGAAGTACAGGTAGATGGCCTGCTTGTTGGCGCGGGCCTGGGACGCGATGCGCTCGATCCGGGCTCCGGCCAGCCCGTGCGCGGCGAACTCGGCGGTGGCGGCGTCGAAGATCCGCCGCCGGGTGGCCTCCGCGTCGTACGTCATGACCTGAATTAAACCATCCGGTTGACTTTGCGGCCCCCGATGCTCCAGGCTGGCTCTAAACCAACTGGATGTTTTATTTGAGGAGAACGCGATGACCACCACCGAGGCGCCCATCCCGGTCCGCTCGCCGCTGCCGCAGGGACTCGCCGGGCAGACCGCCGTCGTCATCGGCGGCAGCTCCGGCATCGGCCTGGCCGCCGGCGCGATGCTGGCCTCGCTCGGCGCCCGCGTCGTGCTCACCGGGCGCGACAAGGCCCGGCTGGACGCCGCCGTCGAGCACGCCCGCGCGGCCGGCCCGGAGGCCGAGGTGCTGGGCGTCGCGGGCGACGCCGCCGACGACGCCGCGCTGGAGGAGACCTTCGAGCGCGCCGGCACCGTCGACCATGTGCTGCTCACCGCCGGGAGCATCGCCGGGCCCGCGCCGATCACCGAGGTCACCCGGGACGGGGCGCGCGAGGCGTTCGAGGGACGGCTCTGGCCCGCGCTCGCCGCCGCGCGTACCGCGGTGCCGCGGATGCGCGCGGGCGGATCGATCACGTTGACGTCCGGCAACCTGGTGGTCCGGCCGCGGCCCGGCATGGCGCTGCTGTCGGCCGTCGGCGGCGTCGAGACGCTCACCCGCGCCCTCGCCGTGGAGCTGGCGCCGCGCCGGCTGCGCACGAACACCGTCCGGTACGGGATGTTCGACACCCCGCTGGCGCGCGGCGTGATCGGCGCCGGCGCCGACGCGGCGGGGGACGAGGCCGTCGCGAAGGCGGGGCTGCAGACCCCGCTCGGCCGCCTCGGGACCGCGGACGAGGCCGCGGCCGCCGTGCTGTTCCTCATGGCGAACCCGTACATGACGGGCCAGATCCTCACGATCGACGGCGGCCAGGACCTCTAGCCGCCCGGACCCCTCGCAGACCGGCTGGCAAGGCCCCTCATAGACCGGCCTGAACCTCTCGGCGGCCGGGCGCCCGCGCAGGCAGGGCTTACGGAAAACCGGTAGGCCCTGCGGTGGGCGGTTTGCGACCATCCGGATGTGGACTTCGCCGGAGACTTCGAGACGCACGTGACCGTCCGCCCCGCCGCCGCCCAGGCGGTCGCGGGGTGGGCGGCGGCGCGCGGCCTGAAGTTCGTCCACATCGTCCTGGAACGCGGCCGGGTGGCGTCGCAACCGATGCTGACGCTGCGCACCCGCGGCACGCTGGCCGGCGCCCTCGCCGGGGCCGCCCGGACCACCGCCGGCCTGCGCGCGGACGGGTTCGAGGTGGCGCGGGTGAAGGTCGAGGCGGCGCCGTGGAACGCGGACGTCCCCGTCGACGACGCCGACGCGCTCGGCCCCGCGTACTACTTCGAGCACCACCTCAAGCTGCTGCTGGACCCCGGGTTCGACGCGGGCGCGCTCGCCGGCGCCGCCCGCCCGCACGCGGCCCACGTGTCCCGCAACGCCCGGCGCGTCCGCGCCGACGGGCTGCAGGAGCGGTTCGTCACGCAGCGCTGCCGGTGCGTCGGCTCCCGCACGGCCGGCCGCCGCCTCGACGCGCTGGCCGCCGACCTGCGGGCCCGCGGCCACGAGATCGTCGCGGTGGAGCGGGAGTTCGTCGTCCACGACGCCGACGAGTCCCTGGACGACGGCTGGATCGAGGAGCCCGCAAGGTCCAGTGAGCCTGCGCGGTTCGAGGACTCCGCGCGGGTCGAGGAGGAGACGCGATGACGGAGGACCCGCCGCTCCTGGGCATGGCGCCGCACGAGCCGACCCTCCAGGAGATCGCGCACGAGGGCGCGCTCGACCACGTCCTCGCGGCGATCTCGTGGTCGAAGTGGGGCGAGCACCTCGTGCTGCGCGGCAGCGCCCTGATGCGCGCCTGGTACGGCCAGGACGCCCGCATGCCGCACGACCTGGACTTCGTCGTCGACTCCGATGTCTGGAGGGACGACGAGCTCCAGACCGACGAGATCTTCGAGGACCTCTTCCTCGACGTCGAGTACGCGCCCCGGACCGGCCTGATGGACGGCCTGCGCTTCGTCCCGAGCCGGGCCGAGCGGTCGTCGATCCACGCGTACGGCGCGCGGGAGACCATGGTCCGCGACCGGGAGGACGGCCGCTGGGGATTCCGGCTGACGCTGCCCTGGCACTGCGGCGACGCGAGCGGCCAGGTCCAGGTGGACTTCGCGTTCGACGAGAAGCTGCACGCCCCGCCGTGCCGGACCGCCGTGCCCCGCCCGTCGGGCGACCCGCCGCTGTTCCTCAAGGCCGCGACGCCCGAGCAGTCGCTGTGCTGGAAGCTGTACTGGCTGTGGCTCGACTCGCGTCCGCTGTCCAAGGACCTGTACGACGTGTGGCTGCTCCGCAACGTCCGGCCCTCGCCGCAACTGCTGGACAGGACCACCGACCTGGACGACGCGGCGTCCATCATCGGCACCCGCTGGCTCCACGCCGAGCTCGCCCGCTGGGACGGGCTCGACTGGGACGGGTTCCGCGCCGAGCATCCGATGGTCCGCGGTACGGCGCGGGACTACCTGAGGGCCGTCGCCGACGACCTGGTCCGGCCCCTGTTCGACCCGGACGCGCCGGCCTCTCCCGCACAGCCCGGGTGAAGGCGTGGAAGGGCCCCTGACCGGCGTCCGGTTTCGGTCAGGGGCCCATCGGGCTCGGCCGCGCTTCAGGGGACGCTGGGAGGGCGCGCCCCGGGGAGCCGCGTCAGCCGAGGCCGTTCTTGATGGCGGTGATCAGCTCGCCGCCGGTGGTGTCGCCGCTCAGCTCCCAGAAGAAGGCGCCGCCGAGGCCCTGGCCCTTGGCGTAGGCCATCTTCCCGCCGATGGTGGACGGGGTGTCGTAGCTCCACCATTCGCTGCCGCACTTGGCGTAGGCGGTGCCGCCGACGGTGCCGGTCGCGGGGCACTTGCCCTTGAGGACCTTGTAGTCCTCGATGCCCGCCTCGTAGGTGCCGGGCGCCGCGCCGGTCGCGGTGCCGCCCGGTTCGGACTGGGTGACGCCCGTCCAGCCCCGGCCGTAGAAGCCGATGCCGATCAGCAGCTTGCCCGCCGGCACGCCCTTGGCCTTCAGCTTGGCGATGGTGTCGGAGGTGTTGAAGCCCGCGTGCGGGATGCCGGGGTAGGACGTCAGCGGCGAGTGCGGCGCCGTCGGGCCCTGCGCGTCCCAGGCGCCGAAGTAGTCGTAGGTCATCGGGTTGAACCAGTCGACGTACTGGGCGGCGCCCGCGTAGTCGGTGACGTCCATCTTGCCGCCGTCGCCGGCGTCGGCGGTGATCGCGGCAGTCACCAGGTTGCTCGACCCGAACTTCGCGCGCAGCGCGCCCATCAGCTTCTTGAACGCGTCCGGGCCGCTGGTGTCGCAGGAGAGCCCGCAGGCGTTCGGGTACTCCCAGTCGATGTCGATGCCGTCGAACACGTCCGCCCAGCGCGGGTCCTCGACCAGGTTGTAGCAGGAGTCGGCGAACGCGGCGGGGTTCGCGGCGGCCTGCCCGAACCCGCCGGACCAGGTCCAGCCGCCGAACGACCAGAGGATCTTCAGGTTCGGGTACTTCTTCTTCAGCTTGCGGAGCTGGTTGAAGCTGCCGGCGACGGGCTGGTCCCAGGTGTCGGCGACGCCGTCGACGCTGTTGGCGGCGGTGTAGGTCTGCTGGTAGTCGGCGTAGGCGTCGCCGATGGCGCACTGGCCGTTGGTGACGTTGCCGAACGCGTAGTTCAGGTGGGTGAGCTTGGCGGCGGAGCCGCTGGTGTCGATGTTCTTGACGTAGTAGGCGCGCTGGTAGACGCCCCAGTCGGTGAAGTAGCCGACGACCTTGTTCCCGCCGCCGCCGGGGTTTCCGCCGCCTCCGTCGTCGGTGGTGACCGACACGGCGCCGGACGCGGCGGAGACGTTGCCGGCGGCGTCGTGCGCCTTGACGGTGAAGGTGTAGGCGGTCTTGGCGGACAGGCCGGAGACGGTCGCGCTCGTGCCGGTGACCGTGGCGGCCTTCGTCGCGCCGTTGTACACGTCGTAGCCGGTGACGCCGACGTTGTCGGTCGACGCGTTCCACGCCAGCGAGACGCTCGTGGCGGTCTTGGACGTCGAGTGCAGGTTCGCGGGAGCGGTGGGAGCCTGGGTGTCCTGCTGCGGGGTGCCCGAGCCGTCGCAGGCGGCGCCGTTGACCGTGCAGCCGGTGAGCCAGCCGGAGCCGGTGCCGTCGAAGCCGAAACTGGTGGTCGCGCCGGCCGCGACCGTCCCGTTCCAGCTCGCGTTGGCGAAGGTGTAGTGAGTGCCGGAGACGGTCTTCGTCGCGTTCCACACCGAGGTGATGGACGTGCCGGACGGCAGGTCCGCCTCGACCTTCCAGGCGCTGATGGCGGCGCCCGTCCCGTTGCTGATCGTGCAGTTGCCCTCGAAGCCGGTGCCCCAGTCCGAGGTCTTGGCGCAGGTGGCCGTCACCGTCCCGGCCGCGGGCGCCGGTGGCGCCGTGAGCAGGGACGTCGCGAGTGCGAGGGTGGCCGCGGTGGCGAGCGCGACGGCCCGCCTTCCGCCCGGTCTGGACATGATTCTCCGTTCGTCCGTGCCCCCGAACCAACAGGAATCCCCGCTCTTCTCTTAGGAAAGTTTCCTAAGAAATTGGGGTGATGGTAACCGCGCGAACACGGCCGTACAAGCCCTCGCGAACGGCCGCCGGACCCGCGCGGCGGTGGTCTGGGCGCCTGCCTGGGGACGTACGGGCCGCCGCGCCGGAGAAAGACCGGAACGCGGGTTCAGGTCGTCCCGAACCACCCCGGCATGTCCAGGCGCCACAGGTCGTCCGGCGTCATCGCGCGGAGGGTGTCCTCCAGGGCCCGCACCTGGCCGGCGCCGAGCCGCCGCACCCAGTCGCCGCGGATCCGGTCGAAGATCTGCGCGGACCGGGCCAGCGCGTCGACGCCGTACGGGGTCAGCCGCACGATCTTGCGCCGCGCGTCGGCCGGATCGGCGGTGCGCTCGACGTAGCCGGCCCGCTCGAGCGTCTCGACCATCTTGCCCGCGGCCTGCTTGGACACCCCGATCCGGCGGCCCAGCTCGACGGCCGTGGTGCCCGGCCCGATCGCCTGGAAGACGAAGCCGTGCATCGGCCGCATCTCGGGATGGCCCTCGCGGGCCAGCTCGGCGTGCAGCTCATCGATGATCACGCGGAACGCGAGGAACAGCCGGAGCGGCAGCTCGAAGCCGGGCGGGTCCGGGGGAGCGCTTGACATGAAAGACAACCTCGTTGACTATATGGACAACCACATTGACCAATCTACGGGATGAGGGACCATGACACTGCTCCGCAACGCCGGCAACCGCCGCACCGAGACGCCGAACGGCGTGATGACCACCTTCGCGACGCCCACCCAGGGCGGCACCGAGGGCATCGCCGTCTGGCGCGTCGACGCCACGCCCGGCAGGACCGGCCCGCTGCACGCCTTCGACACCGAGCAGGTGTGGACGTTCCTCGACGGCGCCGCCACCGTCGACCTCGACGGCCGCAAGCTGGAGGTCGGCCCCGGCGACACCGTCGTCCTGCCCGCCGACCTGCCCCGCCAGGTGACCGCGTCCGCCGAAGGCTTCACCGCCGTCGTCGCGGCCCACGCCGGCTGCCTCGCCTACGACCCCGACGCGGTGGTCGACCCGGACAAGTGCCACCTGGCGCCGCAGGGCGACGAGCGGATCGTCCCGCCCTGGGCCCGATGAGGAGCGCTCAGCCGCCGAGATAGGCCAGGACCGCGAGCACGCGGCGGTTGTCGTCCTCCGACGGCGGCAGGCCGAGCTTGCCGAAGATGTTGTTCGTGTGCTTGCTGATCGCCTTCTCGGTCACGAACAGCTTCGCGGCGATCGCCGCGTTCGAGCGGCCCTCGGCCATCAGCCCGAGCACCTCGCGCTCGCGGGGGGTCAGCTGCTGCAGCGGCTCCTCGCGGGCGTGCCGGGTGAGCAGCTGCGCCACCACGTCCGGGTCCAGCGCCGTGCCGCCGTCCGCGACCCGCCGCACCGCCTCCACGAACTGCTTGACGTCCGACACCCGGTCCTTCAGCAGGTAGCCGATGCCGCCCGAGCTGTCCGACAGCAGCTCCCGCGCGTAAAGCTGCTCCACGTGCTGCGACAGCACCAGCACCGGCAGCCCCGGCACCTGCTTGCGCGCCTCCAGCGCCGCCCGCAGCCCCTCGTCGGTGAACGTCGGCGGCAGCCGGACGTCCACCACCGCGACGTCCGGGCGGTGCGCCGTCAGCGCCCGCAGCAGCGACGGCCCGTTGTCCACCGCCTCCACGACCTCGAAGCCGAACGCCCCGAGCAGCCTGATCAGGCCGTCCCTGAGGAGGGCGAGGTCCTCGGCGATGACAACGCGCACGGCAGCTCCATGGTCACGACGGTCGGCCCGCCGGGCGGGCTCGTCACGGCCATCGTGCCATCGAAGGCCGCGAGCCTGCGCTCGATGCCGCGCATGCCGCTCCCCGCCGCGGGGTCCGCGCCGCCCGTCCCGTCGTCCCCGATGATCATAATCAGCCGGCCGCCGGAGTGCTCGATCTGGAGCCACGCCCGCCGCGCCCCGGAGTGCTTCACCACGTTCGCCAGCATCTCCGCCACCGCGAAGTACGCCGCCGACTCCACCGGCGCCTCGGGACGTCCGGGCAGGTCGATGTGCATGTCCACGGGCAGCGGCAGGGTCAGCGCGAGCGCGCGCACCGCGCCGTCGAGGCCGCGTTCGGCCAGCACCGGCGGATGGATGCCCCGGACCAGGTCGCGCAGCTCCGTCAGCGCCGTCCCGCTCGACTCGCGGGCCTCGGCGAGCAGCTTCGCCGCCATCTCCGGATCGTGCTTCATCATCTCCTCGGCCAGCCCGATGTTCATGCTCAGCGCCACCAGCCGCGCCTGCGCGCCGTCGTGCAGGTCCCGCTCGATGCGCCGCAGCTCCGCCGCGGACGCGTCCACCGTCTCCGACCGCGACTCCGCGAGCTGCTCCACCCGCGCCGCCAGCGCGGCGCGCGTCGGCGCCAGCAGCGACTGGCCGAACAGCGCGTGCGCCTTCAGGAAGAACGGCCCCACCGGGCCGCCCACCACGACCAGCGCCGCGCCCAGCACGACCGACCCCGCGATCCCGGCCGCGCCCCAGTCCTCCACCGGCCAGAACGGCCCCCACCCGTAGTCGCTGATCAGCGCCAGCCACGGTGCGAGGAGCACGCCCTCCAGCCCGTACACCGCCAGCCCGCCCGCGAGCACCCCGAGGACGAGCGCGACCGGCACGTTCAGGATCGTCCACAGCAGGTCGCGCCAGGACGCGGGATCGGCCAGCAGCCGCCCCAGCCGCCGCAACGGCCCGGCCGCGCCCGCCGGCTCCGGCCGGTACGGGACGGGGATCGTCACCGCGGACCACTCCGCCGCCCACGCCCGCTGCTGGTCGGCGACCGTCCGGATCGCCTGGAACACCACCGGCGTCAGGACGACGCCGACGCCCAGCGGGATGAACGCGACCGACAGCACCGCCAGGATGAACAGCGGCAGGTTCACCGCGAACGCCATCACGATCTGGAGGATCGCGCGGAACAGGCAGGTCAGGGCACGCCGCCCGTACGTCCGCAGGAGCTCGCTCACCGTGTCCTCCAAGGAATGGCCATAGCGGTGGATCTCCACCATTGTGGTCGAGCGCGTCCCAGAGCTCGGTGGTGCTAGACCCACTCTTCCCCGGCCGGAGAGGTGGTGCTGGACCCACCGTCATTCGAGCGGCGACAAGACAAGCGGCCCCGATCCCTGGACAATGCACAGGCGACACCCAGGGGAGAAAGCGAATCCAAGCTGTGACAGCGACCATCAGCCAGACGTCCGCCGGCCCGGAGGGCGACGAGCCCTCGATCCGGCCCATCACCGAGCGCATCGCCGAGGAGATCGGCGTCCGCGAGGGCCAGGTGCGGGTCGCCGTGGACCTGCTCGACGGCGGGGCGACCGTCCCGTTCATCGCCCGCTACCGCAAGGAGGCGACCGGCGCCCTCGACGACGCGCAGCTGCGCGCGCTGGAGGAGCGGCTGCGCTACCTGCGCGAGCTGGACGAGCGCCGCGCCGCGATCCTGGAGTCGATCGATTCGCAGGGCAAGCTCACCGGCGAGCTGCGCGCGCAGATCATGGCGGCCGACTCCAAGGCCCGCCTGGAGGACATCTACCTCCCGTACAAGCCGAAGCGGCGCACCAAGGCGCAGATCGCCCGCGAGGCCGGCCTCGAACCGCTCGCCGAGATGCTGCTGGACGACCCGTCCCGCGACCCGCAGGCCGAGGCCGCCGCCTACGTCGACGCCGAGAAGGGCGTCGCCGACGAGGCCGCCGCGCTGGAGGGCGCGCGCGCCATCCTCGTCGAGCGGTTCGCGGAGGACGCCGACCTCATCGGCGCGCTGCGCGAGCGGATGTGGAACCAGGGCCGCATGGTGTCCCGGGTCCGCGACGGCAAGCAGGAGGCGGGCGCGAAGTTCGCCGACTACTTCGAGTTCGCCGAGCCGTTCGCCAAGCTGCCCTCGCACCGCGTCCTCGCGCTGTTCCGCGGCGAGAAGGAAGAGGTCCTCGACCTCGACCTGGTGCCGGAGGACGAGCCGGACGCCCCGGCCGCCCGCAGCTCCTACGAGGCGGAGATCGCGCGCCGCTTCGGCATCGCCGACCAGGGCCGTCCGGCCGACAAGTGGCTGGCCGACGCCGTCCGCTGGGCGTGGCGCACCCGCATCCTCGTGCACCTCGGCATCGACCTGCGCACCCGGCTGCGCCAGGAGGCCGAGGACGAGGCCGTCCGGGTGTTCGCCGCGAACCTGCGCGACCTGCTGCTCGCCGCGCCCGCCGGCACCCGCGCCACCATGGGCCTGGACCCGGGCCTGCGCACCGGCGTGAAGGTCGCCGTCGTCGACGCCACCGGCAAGGTCGTCGCGACCGACACGATCTACCCGCACGAGCCGCGGCGGAAGTGGGACGAGTCGATCGAGACCCTGGCGAGGCTCGCCCGCGAGAACCAGGTCGATCTGGTCTCCATCGGCAACGGCACCGCGTCCCGCGAGACCGACAAGCTCGCCGCCGACCTCATCGCCCGGCACCCCGACCTCAAGCTCACCAAGATCATGGTGTCGGAGGCGGGCGCGTCGGTGTACTCGGCGTCGGAGTACGCGGGCCGCGAGCTGCCCGGCATGGACGTCTCGCTGCGCGGCGCCGTCTCCATCGCCCGCCGCCTGCAGGACCCGCTCGCCGAGCTCGTCAAGATCGACCCGAAGTCGATCGGCGTCGGCCAGTACCAGCACGACGTGTCCGAGGTGAAGCTGTCGCGCTCCCTCGACGCCGTCGTCGAGGACTGCGTGAACGCGGTCGGCGTCGACGTCAACACCGCGTCCGCGCCGCTGCTCACCCGCGTGTCCGGCATCGGCGAGGGCCTCGCGGACAACATCGTCGCCCACCGCGACGCCAACGGGCCGTTCCGCAGCCGCTCCGGGCTCAAGGACGTCCCGCGCCTCGGCCCGAAGGCGTTCGAGCAGTGCGCGGGCTTCCTGCGCATCCCCGGCGGCGACGACCCCCTCGACGCCTCCAGCGTGCACCCCGAGTCGTACCCCGTCGTCCGGCGCATCCTGGACGCCGCCGGCAGCGACATCAAGGGCCTCATCGGCAACACCGCCGTGCTGCGGTCGCTGAAGCCCGCCGCGTTCGTCGACGACACCTTCGGGCTGCCGACCGTCACCGACATCCTCGCCGAGCTGGAGAAGCCGGGCCGCGACCCGCGCCCGGCGTTCAAGACGGCGACGTTCAAGGAGGGCGTCGACAAGATCTCCGACCTCGAGGCGGGGATGCTGCTGGAGGGCGTCGTCACCAACGTCGCCGCGTTCGGCGCGTTCGTGGACGTCGGCGTCCACCAGGACGGGCTCGTCCACATCTCCGCGATGTCGGACAAGTACGTCGAGGACCCGCGCGAGGTCGTCAAGCCCGGCGACATCGTCCGGGTGAAGGTGCTGGACGTCGACCTGCAGCGCAAGCGGATCTCGCTGACCCTGCGGCTGGACGACGAGCCCGGCCGCGACCAGCGGGGCGGCCGCGGCGGCGAGCCCCGCGACCG
>NZ_WBMR01000254.1 GCF_008923365.1 Actinomadura montaniterrae | reverse complement strand
GCCGCGCGCTGGCGCTCGCCTCGGGCGAGGCGGCGCGCGCCCGCGGCTGCACCGAGGAGCGCGCCCGCGCGGTGGCCGAGCAGGAGGCGCTGATCGCCGAGATCCTCGCGGCGGGCCTCGCGGACGGGTCGCTGCCATGGGCGGCCCCGGAGCCCGACGCGCGGTCGATCCGGGCCGCGCTCGGCCGGGCGTTCGAGCACCAGCTCGCCGGGACGGCGCGGGAGAGCGCGTCCGCGGCCGCCGCCCAGCTCACCGCGTTCCTGTTCCGGGCGCTCGGCGTCCGCACCGCGAACGGCCGGCCCATGACGAATGTCATGGGCGGCTGATGGGCGATCTCACTGCCGGTGAAAGGGCCCCCGCGCGGACCATTTCCGGTATGGACGAGAACGAGAACGGCACCGCGCAGGACCTCCGCCACCCGCAGACCATGCGGGCCTTCCGCGAGATGAAGCTGCTCACCGGCGGCTACCTCGCGCTCAGCTGGCTCACGATGGGAGCCGTCTACCTGCTCCGCGACCACCCCTCGGTGGTGAACGACAACGTCTGGGTGCGCGGCGGCATCGTCGCCCTCGCCTCCCTGCTGTCGTTCGCGCTCGCGCGCCGCGCGGCCGGCGGCTCCCGGGGCGCGTACCGGCGGCTGCGGATCCTCTCGGCGGTGATGGTCGTCGCCGTCGTCGTGATCGTCTCGCTGCCCCGGTTCCTCCCGCCGTGGATGCGGATCGAGCAGGCCGTCTGCGGGCTGCTGCTGCTCCGCGTCGTCGTGATCACCGCCGGCGGCCGGATGCGGGCGCTGTTCGCCGCCAAGTGAGCACGCACACGGTGAGCGCGGACGAGGCGACGGGAGGCCGGTAACGTGCCGGGCATGCAGGACGCCGTGCAGGGGCCACCGGGCGGCGGCCCGCCGCCGGAGCAGGGCGGCGCCGACCCGCAGCGGTGGGCGCGCGGCTGGCGCCGGGCGGCGCTGGCGGCGGGGATGCTGGTGTACCCGTCGGTGACGGCCCTCGGGGTGGCGCAGTACTCGTCGGGGGCCGCCGCCGCGGCCGGGTTCGCGATCGCCGGCGCGTTCGCGGTCGCCTACGTCCTCGCGGGCGTCGCCGTGGCGCGCCGGGACCGGACGCGGCTCTGGGCCTTCTACGGCGTCATGGTCGTGCTGTTCGTCGCGGAACTGCCGTTCGCCCGGAACCTGGCCTTCTACCTGTGGGCGGTCATCGCCGCGTTCACGGCCCTGATGGTGCGCCGCCGCATCGCGGTGATCGTGCTGGCCGGAGCGCTGCCCAGCCTCCTCGTCCCGTGGGCGGTGCGGCCGTGGCACACCGGCCCCGACCTGCTCACCGCGCTGATGGTCGTGTTCACGACCCTGACCGTCTACGCGTACGCCGAGATGGCGAGAGCGAACGAGGCGCTGGTGGAGGCGCGCGCCGAGGTGGCCCGGCTCGCGTCGGAGGCCGAGCGCGCCCGGATCGCCCGCGACCTGCACGACCTGCTCGGCCACTCGCTGACCGTCATCACGGTCAAGAGCGGGCTGGCCCGGCGGCTCGCCGAGAGCGGCTCGCCCCGCTCGGCGGAGGAGATCACCGCGGTGGAGGAGCTGTCCCGGCAGGCGCTGACGGACGTGCGCGCCGCGGTGTCGGGGTACCGGCAGGTGTCCCTCGCGGGCGAGCTGGCCCGCGGCCGGGAGGTGCTGCGGGCGGCGGGCGTCGCCGCCGACCTGCCGACGGCGACGGAGATGGTCGACCCCGCCCACCAGGAGCTGTTCGGCTGGGTGGTCCGCGAGGGGCTGACGAACGTGGTGCGGCACGCGCACGCGTCCCGCTGCACGGTGACGCTGTCGCCGACCGGCGTGGAGATACTGGACGACGGGGTGGGCGCCCCCGCGTCCAGCGGGAACGGGCTCACCGGGCTGCGGGAGCGGGTCGCGGCGGCGGGCGGCGGCGTGGAGGCCGGGCCGGTCCGCCCGCGCGGCTGGCGGCTGAAGGTGACGGTCGGGACGGCGGAAGGTGCGCGCGCATGACGATCCGGCTGCTGCTCGCCGACGACCAGGAGCTCATCCGCACGGCGCTGTCGACGCTGCTCGACCTGGAGGACGACTTCGAGGTCGTCGCCTCCGTCGGCCGCGGCGACGAGGTGGTCGGCGCGGTCCTGGAGCACCGCCCGGACGTGGCGCTGCTCGACATCGAGATGCCCGGCGTGGACGGGCTCGCCGCCGCGGCGGTGCTCGCCGAGAAGGCGCCGGACTGCCGGGTGGTGATCCTGACGACGTTCGGCCGCGCCGGCTACCTGCGGCGGGCGATGGGCGCGGGCGCCGTCGGGTTCGTGGTGAAGGACGCGCGGGCGGAGGCGCTCGCGGACGCCGTCCGCCGGGTGATGCGCGGGGAGCGCGTCGTCGACCCGGCGCTCGCGGCGGCGACGCTGGCGGCCGGGGACTCGCCGCTCACCCCTCGCGAGGTCGACGTGCTCAACGCGGCGCGCTCGGGCGCGGCCGTCGCGGAGATCGCCGGGCGGCTGTACCTGTCGGAGGGGACCGTCCGCAACTACCTGTCCGCGGCGATCGCCAAGACCGGGACCCACAACCGGATGGAGGCGCTGCGCGTCGCCGACGAGCGCGGCTGGCTCTGACCGTCCGGGGCGCTAGTCGGCTTCGGCGCTTCCGCTGACGCGCAGCTTGCGGCGGGCGCGCTCGTAGAAGGTGGTCCCGCCGAGCCGGACGACGCGGGCGGCGCCGCGGGCGGCGGTGACCCGCAGCCGGTCCCCCGCCTTGAGCTCGGCGGCGACCCCGCCGTCGACCTCCACGGCCAGCGTCCCCGACGTCGGCAGCAGCGTCAGGTCGACGTCCTCGTCCGCCGACAGCATGACGGCGCGGTTGAACGTCGAGTGCGCCGCCGCCGGCACCACCAGGAAGCCCTCGACGGCGGGCGAGACGATCGGCCCGCCCGCGGAGTAGCTGTAGGCGGTCGAGCCGGTCGACGTCGCCACGATCACCGCGTCGCCCGCGTACCGGACGAACGGGTGGCCCTGCACCGCCACCTCCACCGCCGCGAGGCCGTCGCCCGGCATCCGCACCAGCGCGATGTCGTTGAAGGCGGACACGACCCGCCCGCCGGGCAGCCGCATGCACACCGCCATCCGCGGCTCCACCTGGTAGCGGTGCTCGTCGATGCTGGTCAGCGCGTCCGCGAGGCCGTCCACGTCGATCTCGGCGAGGAACCCGAGGCGGCCGAGGTTGACGCCGAGGACCGGCGTCGCCGCCCCGGCCGCCAGCCGCATGCTGCGCAGCATCGTCCCGTCGCCGCCGAGGCTGACGAGCAGGTCCGCGCGCTCGGCGAGCGCGGCGGCCTCGACCGCCACGGCGCTGCAGTCGATCCGGCCGATCTCGTCGGGCAGCCCCAGCACCGCGCCGCCGCGCCGGCCCGCCCAGCCGACGATCGTGTCGACGGCGGCCTCCGAGTCGCGTTCGGGATGCAGGACGAGCCCCACCGTGTGCACCATGCCCATGGCAGCACCGTACGGCCCCGGAGGGCGGTTCAGCCGTCGTACGGGAGCGGCGCGGCGAGGATTCGCAGCAGGATCGCGGTGAGCGGGCCGTGCAGCGCGGGCAGGCCCGCCGCGTCGCCGGCGCAGACGTGCGCGGTGATCAGCTCGGCGATGGCGCCGACCGCGGCGCGGTAGGCGGTCTCCTCGACGGGCGGCCATTCGGGGTGGCGTTTCGCTGCGTGCTCGCGCCAGAGCCGCAGCACGTCCGCGACCGCTCCGTACGCCTTGTTGCGTCCCTTGAGCGCGCGCGGGCCGACGGCGGGGAGCTCGACGAGGATGCAGCGCGCGTACTCCGGCTCGCGCGCGCACAGCGTCAGGTACGAGCGCAGGCCCGCCTGCAGGACGGCCAGCGGCGACGGCTTCTCGCCGAGGCCCTTCGGCGCGTTCATCAGCTCCCGCAGGATCACCTTCTGGGCGTCGGCGAGCGCGGTGAGGAAGCAGTCCTCCAGGCCGGTGAAGTGGTCGTAGAACGCCTTGCGGGACACGCGGGCGCGGGCGACGACCATCGCGACGGTGGTGCCGGGGTAGCCGTGCTCGGCGACCGCGGAGATCACCGCGCCGAGCAGCCGCTCCCGCTGCGCCTTGCGGACGACCGGCGCGGGCAGGCTGCTGCGCCCGCGGGGCAGGCCGGGACGCGCCGGGTCGTAGACCTCGGCCAGCCGGAGGCCGCCGGGTCGCCGATCACCGGACCGCGGGCCGCCGGAGGAGGCGCCG
The DNA here is from genome assembly GCF_008923365.1 of Actinomadura montaniterrae. Classification (GTDB taxonomy): domain Bacteria; phylum Actinomycetota; class Actinomycetes; order Streptosporangiales; family Streptosporangiaceae; genus Spirillospora; species Spirillospora montaniterrae. Next base: position 8,226 of record NZ_WBMR01000254.1, on the reverse strand, counting down.
TCGTCGGGGGGCCGCTGTCGTTCGATGCAGCGCATTCTAGTGCGCTGCCGTCCTCCGGCCACGCGGCCGGGCGTGGCCTTTCTATGGGCGGTTGCTAAGCGCTCCGAGGCGTTTCCGCATCACCCTCCGTATCCCGCGCCGGCGACCCGGGTTCACCATGTCCGGGACCCACAGGTACGTATGCGTACTTCTGAGAGGAGTCCCCATGAGAGTCGGACAGGCGGGCGCCGCGACGGCCGGGCGCGGCCGGCTGCGGCGTTCCCTCGCCGCCTGCGCGGGCGCCGCCCTCGCGGTGCTCGCGTTCGTCCAGGCGCCGCCCGCGCACGCGCTCCCGGCCCAGGACGTGCCGCCCGTCGGGGTGGACACCGGCCGGTTCAAGCTGCCGATCGGCTGCACGATCAGCCTCGGCGGGCTGCCGGTGTTCTACCTGCCGACCGACGTGGACGTGCAGGGCGTCGCGCCCGTCCAGCTCGGCCCGGGCCAGCAGTTCTACCTGTCCCAGGGATCGGGCAGCATCACGTTCCCATCGTGGCTGACGTCGCTGGCGCCGATCCTCGGGATCGACCAGGCGGACGCGAAGATCACGGATCTGAGCATCGGAGCGAGCGACTCGACCCCGTCCAGCATCAACATCGCGGCGGGCAAGCCGTTCGAGATCGACGGCATCGCGATCCAGGCGGGCCGGCCGCTCAAGGTGGGGCTGCCGCTCACCGGGACGTTCGACGTCGGGCCGTACACGGCGCCGAACAGCGGCAAGGTCACGCTCGCGTTCGAGCACGCCTACGCCGAGGTGAACCTGAAGTCGTCGGCCGGGTTCAGCCTGCCGATCACCGCCGACTGCAAGCCGTCGGCGGGCAACGCGCTGCTGACGATCGCGGTCGGCGGCGCGGCCGGGCAGCCCCCGGCGAAGATCACCGGTGCGCCGCTGAACTTCCCCGAACCCGCCTCGAACGAACTGGTCGGCATCATCAACGCGCCGTACGCGTGCAAGGTCGGCGCCGACACCCTCGACGTCGGCATCGCGGTCGGCGCGCACATCCCGCTGGTGGCCAAGCGCGGCAGCGCGTTCTCCTTCACCGAGGCGAGCGGCGCGCTGGTGATCCCGGCGGGCACCGTGAACAAGCTGATCGACAAGGGCTACACGTCCGCGTCCGGCAAGGTCACGGCGCTGAACCTGGCGGTCGAGGGCGGGACGCCCGCCACCCAGAACGTCATCCCGGCCGGCGGCATCGCGATCCCGAAGACGCCGCTGGCGCGCGACAAGCAGATCACGGTGCCGCTGCCGAGCGACGGCACGCTGACGGCCGGGCCGTTCACGCCGACGTCCTCGGCGAAGAGCACCGCGGTCTCGCTCGGGTCGGCCGCCGCCGACCTGTCGTTCGACGGCGGGTCCACCGCCGCGGCGACCTGCGGCGCCCCCTCCCCCACGGTCTACCTGGTCGACAACCCGGTGACTTGACGGACCCGACAGGACCGATGGGACCGGCCGGCCGGGCGGCGATGGCGCCCCGCCGCCCGGCCGGCCCACGCCGCCCCGTCCCGGCCTGCCGCGCCTCCCGATCACGGACGCGGCAGGCCGGCGGCGCCTCCGGGTGACAGAAACCTACCGTTCCCCTGCGGTCACTCCCTGTGATTATTTGTTCCGCGAGACGTCACCCTCGGTGGGAGGCCCCATGACTCATCAGGTCCCGCGCGCCGACCCGACCAGCGCGGACCGGACGCACCCGGCCGGCACCGCACCGGCCGTCCGCGCCGCGCGCGACGGCGGGACACGGCTCGGCCTGGGCCTCGGCCTGCGCTCCGCGCACCTCCCGCACGTCCTCGCCGAATGGCCCGACGCCGGCTGGTTCGAGATCATCTCCGAGAACTTCCTGGACACCGCCGGCTACCCGCGGCACGCGCTCGACCGGATCGCCGAGCGCTACCCCGTCGTCATGCACGGCGTGTCCCTGTCGATCGGCGGCACCGACCCCCTGGACCTGCACTACCTCGGCCGGCTGCGGATGCTCGCCGAGGACATCGGCGCCCGCTGGATCTCCGACCACGTGGCCTGGACGGGCGTGGCGGGCGTGAACACCCACGAGCTGCTGCCCGTCCCGTTCACCGAGGAGGCGCTGCGGCACATCGCCCGGCGCGTCCGCGTCGTCCAGGACGTGCTCGAACAGCCGCTGGTGCTGGAGAACCCGAGCACCTACGCGCGGTTCGCGCACGCCACGATGCCGGAGTGGGAGTTCCTCGCCCGGCTGTGCGAGGAGTCCGGCTGCCGGCTGCTGCTGGACGTCAACAACGTGCACGTCTCCTCCGTCAACCACGGCTTCGACCCCGAGGAGTACATCCGGGCGCTCCCGCACGACCGGGTGCAGCAGATCCATCTGGCCGGGCACGCCGACATGGGCGACCACCTCCTCGACACCCACGACCGCCCGGTGGCCGAGCCGGTGTGGGCGCTGTACCGGCTCGCGACGTCGCTGACCGGCGCCGTCCCGACCCTGCTGGAGTGGGACGAGGACATCCCGCCGTTCCCCGTCCTGCTGGAGGAGCTGCGCAAGGCGCGGCTGCACGCCGGCACCGTCCCCGGAAGCACCGTCCCTGGAAGCACCGTCTCCGGAAGCACGGTCTCCGGAAGCACGGTCTCCGGGAGTGCCGCGGTGGCCGATGCGTGAGGCGCGCGCCGTGGACGCGCCGCCGTCGCTGCGGGCCGTCCAGCAGTGGTTCCAGGACGCGATCACCGCGCCGTCCGCCCGGCCGGAACGCGCCGCCGCGCTGCTCGCCGCCCCCGCCGATCCGGGCAGGGAGCGCCCCGCCGATCTGGGCGCGGAGCGGCCTGCCGATCTGGGCGCGGAGCGGCGTGTCGAGCTGTACCGGCGCGGGTGCCGGCGGCGGCTGCTGGAGGTGATGCGGCACCGGCACCCGGCGCTGCGCGCGCTGCTCGGCGCGGAGCTGTTCGACGCGTTCGCCGGCGAGTACCTCGACGCCCGCCCGCCCCGCTCGTACACCCTGGCGCGGCTGGACGACCGGCTCGCCGCGCACCTGGCCGCGCACCGCCCGGACCGGTACCTGCCCGCCGCGCGGCGCGAGTTCCGGATCGACCTCATGATCGACCTGGTGCGGTACGAGTGCCTGTTCGCCGAGGTCTACGACGGTCCCGGCACCGAGGACGAGCCGCCCGCCCCGTGGCCGGCGGAGCTGCCCGGCTCGGCGACCGCGGCGGCCGCGCCCGGGCTGCGGGTGTTCCGGGCCTGCGCGGCCGTGCACGAGTACCACTCCGCCGTCCGCCGGGGCGCGCGGCCCGGACCGCCCGAGCCCGGGCCGGTCGACCTGGTCGTGTTCCGCCGCGACTTCCGGGTGGTGACCGTCCGCCCGCCCGGCGAGGCGTTCACGCTGCTCGCCGCGCTCCTGTCCGGTGAGCCGCTCGACGCGGCGGCGGCGCGGGCCGGTCTCGGCGAGGGCGCGGCCCGGCGGCATCTGCGCCGCTGGATCGCCCAGCGGTGGCTCACGGCCCGGGTCGGCCGGCCCGGAGCGGTCAGCCTGGAGTGAGCCGCCAGTAGCCGTGCGGGTTGTGGAAGAAGTCGTCCTCCGCGAACCGGTCGCACGGCCCGTGCCGCAGCACCCAGTGGTCCGCGCCGTCCTCCAGGGCGAACGTCTCGCCGTCGTGCAGCTCCCGCGTCCGCTGCTCCATCAGCAGGTAGAGCGCCAGCCCGTCGATCAGGTCGAGGACGTCGTCGGGGTGCGGGTCGCCGGGGTGGTCCAGCTCGACGTCCGGGGCACCGAGCAGGTGCATGCCGCAGCTGAAGTACAGCGCGCCGGTCGTGATCGGCCGCTTGACGCACGCCTGGTACAGCGGGACGGCCGCCTCCTGCCCCGCGTACGCCTTGTAGGCGAGGTCGAGCCACCGGTCGCGGCCGTGCGCGAGCCCGTTGCTCTCGTTCTTCACCGCGGTGGCGCCGGAGCGCAGCAGCTCGGCGGTCAGCGCGAGCGTGCGGCGCGCGACGGTGAACGCGACGCCGGGACGCGCCGCGGGCGACAGCAGGTAGGCGACGGTGTCGTGGTCGCGCACCGCCTCCCAGTCCCGGGCGGTGAAGGACGCGCCGGCGCCGCACGCCTCGAACGCGGCCGGCATCCGCGGGTCCGGCCCGGGCCCGGAGTACTCCCAGTCGAGCTCGAAGCCCTCCTTCTCGGCGATCGCCTCGATCTCGCCGAGGTCCAGCCCGGTGCCGAGAACGCAGAGGACGTGCCGGGAGCCCACCGACGTCTGCTCATCAATCATCAGGCGGCAGGCTACGCGAAGATCGTGGTCACGGCAGAAGTTCGACCCGATCGCCGGGCCGCAGCACGCCCGGCTCCTCGACCGCCGCGTAGACGCCGGCGTCGTGCGCCGCCTCCCGGTGCACGGCGCGCAGCAGCTCCCGGTCGCGCGGCAGCCCGCCCGCCGGGTGGCTGATCATCACGCAGCGCGGCGTCGGGACGGTGACGCGCAGCACCGCCGTGCCCGCGCGCAGCCGCCGCCCCGCCCACGCCAGCTCGGGATACGGCCCGGAATTGTCGCCAGGGACGGCGATCAGCAGGTTCGGGCGGAACCGGCGCGCGGCGGCGGGGCCGCCGCCGCTCAGGCCGCCCAGCGTCCGCAGCGTCACGTCCGTGATCAGGTGGAGGGGGAACGCGTCGAAGTAGGTGCCGGGGATCGTCTGGTGGGTGGTGACGGCCTCGGGCAGCCGCGACAGGTCCGGGACGTCCGCCGCGTCGGCGACGTCGAAGAACTCGCGCAGGTAGCGGTCCCAGTCGCCGTCCTCGGGCGGGAGGCGGCGGTAGTGCGCGTCCTCGCCGGCGGGCAGCCGCGGCCAGAGCGTGACCGCGCGGCCGAGCGCGGCGCTCAGCCGCTCGTGGACGTCCGGGTCCGCCGAGGTCACCGGGGCGTGGCCGGGGACGGTGATCTCCACGGGCGGTCCCGGTTCCGCGGGGGTGGGCGGGCGCGTGTACCGGGCCTCCGCGTCCAGCAGGGCGGGCAGCGTCCGGGCGTCGGCGATCACGCCGCGGCGCTCGTCGCGCAGCGCCCACGCGCGGTCGCCGAGGACGCCGCCGTCCGCGGTCAGCGCGGCCTCGGCGAGCGGCTCGGGCGCCGTGCTCTTGACGGGGTGGCGCCACACCCCGGCGATCGTCGCGGTGCGTGCGGTGACGCCTGGGCCGGCGGTCATGGAGCGGCTCCCGGGGGTGTGGCCGCATCAGCGGGGCGCGGCGGGGAAGGGTGATTACATGGACTTATAACACCCGTCCGGACGAGCGCGATGTGGGGCAGGTCACACCGGACCGGCGCCGGATCGCGTCACGTTCGGCGGCACTGATCCATCTTCTCTGTGACGGGTCGCACGGAGGGTTTGGAGGGGGCATGGGCGCCATACCGGAGAGCAGCACGCCGCGGCGGTTCAACCTGACCATGCTGAACGCCGCGTATGACGCGTTCCGGCGGGACATGGCCCGGATGTCGGCCGCCGCCGCGGACGCCGCGCCGGAACCGGGGCGGGTCGCCCGCGGATGGGCGATGTTCCGCCGGCACTGGCTGGCCCAGCAGGCCGCCGAGCAGCGCGCGTTGTGGGCGGTGATGCGCGGCCGGGAGCGTCCCGCCGTGTTCGAGGCGCTGGAGCTGCGCGCGTTCCGGGTCGTCCCGCTGCTGGACGGGGTCGACGCGGCGCTGGAGCACGGCGACCGGCGCGCCCTCCGCCAGTACGCGCGGGCGCTGCCGGCGGCGGTGAACGACCTCCTGGACTTCAAGGAGGCGGAGATGCTGCCGCTGATCCACCGCGCGCTGACCCCGTTCGAGTGGGGCACCTTCGACGTCGAGATGCGCCGCGAGCTGGGCATGCGGGGGCTGGCCTCGTTCGTGCCGTGGCTGCTGGACGGGGCGCCCGACGCGACGGCCCGGGCGGTGATGCGGCTGCTGCCGCCGCCGTTCCGGGTGCTGTACCGGGCGCGCTGGCTGCCGCGCTACCGGCGCCGCGAGGGGTGGGCGGCGCCCGCCGTCTGAGCCTCGCCGCCTGAGAACGCCGCTGTGTGACGGGCGGCACATCGCGCGATGTCACGTTTCGCCGGGCTGGATCGGTCTTATGCGCAGAACCGGTCCAGACCGACGAAAGGACGGCGTCGATGGCGGACACGATGCCGAGCACCGGGACGGGCGCGGCGCGGGGCGTGGACGCCGCCGCGCACGCCCTCGACGAGCGGCTCGGCACCACCGGCTTCGCGCGCAAGGCACTGCGCAAGGCGTTCCCCGACCAGTGGAGCTTCCTCGTCGGGGAGATCGCGATGTACTCGTTCGTGATCCTGCTGCTCACCGGGGTGTACCTCACCCTGTTCTTCAAGCCCAGCATGAACGAGGTCGTCTACAACGGCTCCTACACCCAGCTCAAGGGCGTCCGGATGAGCGAGGCGTACGCCTCCACCCTGAAGATCAGCTTCGAGGTGCGCGGCGGGCTGCTGGTCCGGCAGATCCACCACTGGGCGACGCTGATCTTCATGGGCGCGATCCTCGTCCACCTGCTGCGCAACTTCTTCAGCGGCGCGTTCCGCAAGCCGCGGGAGCTGAACTGGCTGATCGGCATCGCCATGTTCATCCTGGTCATGCTGAACGGGCTGTTCGGCTACTCGCTGCCGGACGACCTGCTGTCCGGCACCGGCATCCGCATCCTGGAGGGCGTCACCGAGTCGGTCCCGCTGGTCGGGTCGTACCTGGTGATGTTCCTGTTCGGGGGCGAGTTCCCCGGCACCGACATCATCCCGCGGCTGTACGTGGTGCACGTGCTGCTGATCCCGGGGATCCTCGCGGCGCTGATCCCGCTGCACGCCATCGTGCTGACGTGGCGGCAGACGCACACGCAGTTCCCCGGCAAGGGCAGCACGAACACGACCGTGCGCGGCTACCCGTTCTTCCCGGTGTTCGTCGCGAAGACGACGTCGCTGTTCCTGTGGGTGATCGGGGTGACGGTGCTGCTCGCGGCGTTCGTGCAGATCAACCCGATCTGGCTGTTCGGGCCGTACGACCCGGGCGCGATCAGCGCGAGCTCGCAGCCGGACTGGTACATGGGCTGGCTGGAGGGCGCGCTGCGGATCATGCCCGCGTGGGAGGTGAGCGCGTGGGGCCACACGGTGACGCTGAGCGTGCTCGTGCCGGCGCTGGTGGTGCCGGGGCTGCTGTTCACCGGCCTCGCCGCCTACCCGTTCCTGGAACGGTGGGTGACCGGCGACCGGCAGATCCACCACCTGCTCGACCGGCCCCGCGACGTCCCGGCCCGCACCGGGACCGGCATGGGCGGCGTCGTCTTCTACGGGGCGCTGTGGGCGGCCGGCGGCAACGACGTCATCGCCGACCGGTTCGACGTCCCGCTGTTCTGGACGACGTGGTTCTTCCGCTTCGCGGTCGTCCTCGGCCCGGTGCTGGCCTACATCGTCACGTACCGGATCTGCGTCGGGCTGCAGCACCGCGACCTCGCGCTCGTCGAGCACGGCCTGGAGACCGGCGTCATCCGGCGGTCGCCGGAGGGCCGGTACAGCGAGGTCGAGCGGCGCCTGCCGGCCGAGCGGACGGCCGCGATCACCGATCCGCGGCCGTCCCCGGCGGTCCCGCTGGACGTCCCGCCCGAGGCCGGCGGGGTCGAGAGCCCGCGGGCCCGGAGCCGGACGGCGCGGATCCGCGCGGCCCTCAACCGGCGGTTCCGCGCCGATCTGGCGGTCGTCCCGGAGGCCCCGCCGGACGCCCCCGCGCTGGAGGAGGGCCCCGCCACGGAGACCGCGCCGGCGTCCCGCTGAAATTCGCCGGCCGCGGGCCGGTCCCTTTTCCGCTCCGCACGGGTCCGTACAGGTGTGAGAGCGGTGGAGGGAAGTGCCGATGGCCGATGACGGGGAGTTCGTGCGGCTGACCGGTCCGTACCGGTCCGAGCTGCTGGTGCACTGCTACCGGATGCTCGGGTCCCTGGACGAGGCGGAGGACCTCGTCCAGGAGGTGTACCTGCGGGCGTGGCGGTCGTTCGACCGGTTCGAGGGCCGGGCGTCGCTGCGCACCTGGCTGCACCGGATCGCGACGAACGTGTGCCTGACCGGGCTCGGCGCCCGGCGCCGGCGGCCGCTGCCGTCGGGGCTCGGCGCCCCGGCCCCCGATCCGGAGGGCCCGGTCGGGCCGGCCCGGCCGGAGATCGAGTGGCTGCAGCCGCTGCCCGGAGCGTGGGCGGACGCGGCGGG
>NZ_WBMR01000253.1 GCF_008923365.1 Actinomadura montaniterrae | reverse complement strand
CGCCCGCGGCCCGCCGCCCACCGCCCGCCGCCGCCCGGTGCCCGTGCCTTCCGCGCGGCCGGGCGCCGGACCTCTACAATTCCGCGGGTGGCCGCCTTTCACGATCATGACGCCTTCGAGGGCCTGGACGTCTCGGCCCTGCCTCCGCGCCAGCAGCGGATCCTGGCCACGATCCGGGACTGGGTCGTCCGGTACGGGTACCCGCCGAGCACGCGGCAGATCGGCGACGCCGTCGGGCTGCGGTCCGCGTCGTCGGTGTCGCGGCACCTCGCGAGCCTGGAGGACAAGGGCTACCTGCGCCGGGGCGCGGCCGTGGCCCGCCCGATCGACGTGCGGTCCTTCCTGCGGGACGCCCCGGACGAGGCGCCCGCCGGCGACGCGGTGCCCGTCCCGGTCGTCGGCGACATCGCCGCCGGCGCGCCGATCACCGCCGAGCAGCACGCCGACGGCGTCCTGTCGCTGCCCCGCGAGCTGGTCGGGCGCGGCACCGTGTTCGCGCTGCGGGTGCGCGGCGACTCGATGATCGACGCCGCGATCTGCGACGGCGACACCGTCGTGGTCCGGCAGCAGCCCGAGGCGCACTCGGGGCAGATCGTCGCCGCGATGATCGACGGCGAGGCCACGGTCAAGGTCTACCGGCGCCGCGGCGGGCACGTCCTCCTGGAGCCCCGCAACCCGGCGTACGAGGTCATCGACGGCGACCGCGCGGTCATCCTGGGCATCGTCGTCTCGGTCCTCCGCAGCGTCTGAACCGGCGCCCTCAGGGGGAGACGACGGTGCGGGCCCAGGCGTAGTCGGGTTTGCCGACGGGGGTGCGCCGCACGGCGTCCACGAAGCGGTACAGGCGGGGCACCTTGTACCCGGCGAGCCGCTCCCGGCAGTGCGCGGTGAGGGCCTCCTCGCCGGCGGGCGTCCCGTCCGCCCAGGTCACGACGGCGGCGACGCGGTGCCCGAACCTCGGGTCGGCGGCGCCCACGACCACGGCGTCCGCGACGGACGGGTGGCCGCGCAGGACCGTCTCGACCTCCTCCGCGAACACCTTCTCGCCGCCGGTGTTGATGACCAGCGACCCGCGGCCCAGCAGCGTGACGGTGCCGTCCTCCTCGACGCGCGCGTGGTCGCCCTGCAGCGCCCACCGCGTGCCGTCCGGGTCGCGGACGAACGTCGCCGCGGTCTTCGCCTCGTCGCCCCAGTACGCGAGCGGGATGTGGCCGGTGCGGGCCACCAGCCCCTCGGCGCCGGGCGGCACCGGCCGCAGGTCGTCGCCGAGGACCGCGAAGCCGGGCGCGAGCCGGAAGCGGCCGTCGCCCTCGCTGACGCCCATCGCGCCGGTCTCGGTGCCGCCGAGGTTGTCGGAGATGTAGACGCCGGGCAGCGCGGCCGCCAGCCGCTCCTTGGTCCCGGACGACAGCGGCGCGCCGCCCGACCCGAACCCGAAGATCTCCAGGTTCGCATGCCGGCCGGTGGCCAGCTCGTCCGCGACGGGACCGGCCATCCCGTTGCCGACCAGCATGAACACCTGGCTGCGCTCGCGGGCGGCGAGCTCCAGCGCGGCCCGCGCGTCGAAGTGCCGCTCCGTCCACAGGATCGCGGTGCCGCCCGTGGTGAGCGCGATCAGCGTCATCCACTGGCCGCCGCCGTGCATCAGCGGGGCGTGCACCTGGACGCGCAGCGGCTCCCGCTCCGCGCATCCGGCCAGCTCGTCCGGGTCCGAGATGACGGACCCGCCGCCGTAGGCGCCGCCGCCCAACGCCGCGAAGAACAGGTCCTCCGACCTCCAGAGGACGCCCTTGGGCAGGCCGGTGGTGCCGCCGGTGTAGAGCAGGTAGGGATCGTCGGGCGAGCGCGGCCCGAAGTCCCGGCCGGGCGACGCGGCGGCCAGCGCCTTCTCGTACTCGGCGTCGGCGGGCGGCCCGTCGCCGTCGTCGATGGCGACGGTGTGCCGCAGCCGCGGCAACCGCTCGCGGTCGACGTTCCCCAGCAGGGACCGTTCGGCGACCAGCGCGACGCAGCCTGCGTCGCCGAGCAGATGCGCCAGCTCGCCGGCGACGTACCGGTAGTTGACGTTGACCGGCGCCGCGCGGAGCTTGAAGCAGGCGAGCATCGTCTCGACCCATTCGGCCCGGTTGTAGGCCAGGATCCCGACGTGGTCGCCCGGCCCCACGCCCGCACCGGCCAAATGGTGCGCCATCCGGTTCGCGCGCGCGTCCAGCTCCGAATACGTCAGCCGGACGGGCCCGGCGACGAGCGCGGTGCGGTCCGGGCAGGCGTCGGCGACCACCTCGAAGAGGTCCGCGAGGTTGAGGCGGCGCGTCACGAACGCGCCCCCCGGACCAGCCGTCCCGGCAGCTCGCCGGTGTGCTCGCCGTCCGCGAAGACCTGCGTCCCGGAGACGAACGTGGCGAGGTACCCGTCGGCCCGCTGCACCAGCCGCCGCCCGCCCGCGGGCAGGTCGTACCGCATCTCCGGGCGGCGGTTCGCGACGCGGTCGAAGTCGATGAGGTTGAGGTCGGCCTTCTTGCCCGGCGCGATGACGCCGCGGTCCTCCAGCCCGTACAGGCGGGCCGTGTCGCGGGTCATCAGCCGCACCACGTGCTCCAGGGGCAGCTTCTCGCCGCGCCGCCGGTCCCGCGCCCAGTGGCTCAGCATGGTCGTGGGCAGCGACGCGTCGCAGATGAACCCGCAGTGCGCGCCGCCGTCGCCCAGCCCGAGCACCGCGCGCGGATGGGTGAGCATCTCGCGGACGGGGTCGAGGCTGCGCTCGGAGTAGTTCAGCAGCGGCAGCAGGAGCAGGTTGCGGCCGTCGTCCTCCAGCAGCAGGTCGTACAGCATCTCCAGCGGGTCGCGCCCGGTCGCCGCCGCGCGGGCCGCCACCGAGTCGTCCGGCGCTGGCTCGTAGTCGGGACGGTCGCCGTCCAGCGGGAACAGCCGGTCCAGGCAGCCCCGGACCATGGCGGCGAGCAGGTCCTCCTCGGGCGGCCGCTCGGCGAGGATCCGCGCGCGGACGTCCGGGTCCCGCATCCGCCCCACCCGCTCCGGCAGCGGCAGCAGCGCCAGCTCCGACACGTACGTCGGATGGTCGCCGAACGCGTGCAGCGTCTCCAGCCCGATCAGCATCCCGAACGGCCGGCCCGCCACCTGCGGGTACAGCCGCGCGTCGGTGCCGGCCGACAGGTTCATCAGCTCGCGCCACAGGTCCGGCGCGGCGTCGACCTGCAGCAGCGCGAACGACACCGGGCGGCCGGTCGCCTCCGCGAGCCGCCGCATCCACCGCACCTCGTCCGGCGGGGCGTTGACGTCCTCGCCGGCGGCGCCGACGGGCGCGATCTCGTACACCCCGGCGCCCAGCTCGCGGAGCGCCTCGCCGATCCCGAACAGTTCGTCCTCGGCCGCGAACGTGCCGGGCACCGGCTCGCCGTCGATCGCGCGGTGCGCGAGCGTGCGGGACGTGGAGAAGCCCAGCGCCCCGGCGGCCACGCCCTCCTTGACGATCGCCTTCATCGCGGCGATGTCGTCGGCGGTGGCGGGCTCGTTGCGGGCGCCGCGCTCGCCCATCACGTACGCGCGGACGGCGCCGTGCGGGACCTGCGTGCCGAGGTCCATGGTCCGGGGCGTGCGGTCCAGCGCGTCGAGGAACTGCGGGAAGCTCTCCCACTCCCAGGTGATGCCCTCGGCGAGCGCGCTGCCGGGGATGTCCTCGACGCCCTCCATCAGCCCGATCAGCCAGTCGTGCCGGTCCGGCCGGGCGGGGGCGAAGCCGACGCCGCAGTTGCCCATGACCGCCGTGGTGACGCCGTGCCAGGACGACGGCGCCAGGATCGGGTCCCAGGTGGCCTGCCCGTCGTAGTGGGTGTGGATGTCGACGAAGCCGGGGGTGAGGATCGCGCCGTCGGCGTCGACCGTGCGGCGGCCGGGGCCGGCGCCTTGACCGACCGCGGTGATCCGGTCGCCGGTGACGGCGACGTCGGCGGGGTAGGGAGGGGCGCCGGTGCCGTCCACGACGCGGGCGTTCCTGATCACGAGATCGTCCATGGGGTCGCTCCTCGCGGCGCGTCGGACCCTTTGAGACTTATGTCTAGATCGGCGTCTCGCCCCGAACAAGCGATTGGCCGGTTCCTGCCATCGTGCCGCCGCGCCTCACCCTCGGCAAGAGCCTCGGGCAGCGGACCGGTGGCTCACGTGCGCTGGACGGCCCGGGCCACCTCCTCCGGGTGCGTGATGTGCGGGTGGTGGCCCGCGCCGGCGATGACCGTCACGGTGACCTGGGGAAGCGCGTCCAGCAGGGTGCGCCCCTCGGGCGTGAGCGGGTCGTCGGCGCCGACGATGACATGCACGGGCCCCGCGTGGCGGCGCAGCCCGGCCGCGAGCTCGTCCCGCCATTGCGGGCTCGCGGTGGCGGCGAGGAGCCGGGCCGCGGTGGCGGCGACGGTGCCGCGGCGGAGGTCCGCCGCACTCGACTCCAGTGCCGCCGCGTGCGCCGCCGTGCCGGTCAGCCGCATGGCCAGCGTCTCGGACGACACGCGGCGCAGGTACCGGCGGGTCAGCGACGCCCGGCGGGTGAGGCGGGCGGGACGTGCCTGCAAGAAGAACGGCGACACGAGGGTGAGCCGCTCCACCGCCTCCGGATGGGCGGCGGCGGCCTCGACGGCGGCCGCGGCGCCGATGGAATGCCCGACCAGATGCCGGGCGCCGGTCTCTCTCACGAGTGCGGACAGCCAGGACGGCCAGTCGTCGCGGTGCCCCGCGCTCATCCCCAGGCCGGGGAGGTCGACGGCGCGGGCCCGGCCCAGCGCCGCGACGACCGGAGCCCAGGTGTCCGCGTTCACCGGCAGCCCCGGCAGGACCAGCGTCGGGGCGTCCGGTCCGCCGATCTCGAACGTCCGGACTCCGGCGGGCGCGGTGAACCGCCGCCCGCCGGCCCCGCGCAGGGGCTCGGCCTTGCCGAAGCGGTGCGCCGCCAGGTGGTCGGCCCAGCGGCGGATCGTCGTGGCGGCGTCCGGCATGGCCAGCCCGTGCCGCGCGGCGAACGCGGACGCCGAAGCCGTCGGGTAGCGGTCCTCCGACAGGAACGACAGGGTCTCGGGGTCGGCCTTGGTGAGCCGCTGCGGCAGGCGCCTGACCAGGGCCACCGGGATCCGCGCACGGGGCGCCTTGACCCGGTAGTGCTCCGCGACGAGCGCGAGCAGGTCCGGCAGCGCGGGCGTGGCGTCGTCCAGCGGCCAGTACGCGGTGCCCTCGGCTGCCTCGTCCTCGGGGAGAAGCGTCATGAACCGGGCGAGGTAGTCGGCCGCGACCACCGGGACGAACGTCCGCGCGTTCCCCGGCACCGCCGCGAGCGAGCCCGTCCAGAGGTCCCGCAGGGTCGACGCGAGCCCGAGGTACTGGTCGGACTCGCCGGTGGCGGCGTCCCCGATCACGCTCGGCGGGTTGACGATCGACCAGGGGACGCCGAGCCGCGCCGCCTCCGCCTGGAACACCGCGTCCGCCTCGGCCTTGGACGCCTCGTACGCGCCGAGCGCCCGGTACGTCGCGCGCCGCCGCTCCTCGCTCCACGGGGACGGGTCCTGCCCGCCGACGCGGTAGCCCGAGACGTGCACGAGGCGGCGCAGGCGCGGCAGGCGCGCCGCGAACGCGACGATCGCGCGCACGCCGTCGACGTTCGCGCGGCGCGCCTCGTCCGCCGGCATCCCGAACCGGTAGGCGCCCGCGCAGTTGTGGACCTCGGTGACGTCCTCGCAGCCGTCCGCGATCAGCGACGCCCCGGTGAAGTCGGCGCGCAGGTCGGCCGGGGGCTCGCCGTGTCCGTGCTCGTCCAGCCACCGGACGAGCCGCCGGTAGGACTCCGGGCTCCGGTTCGCCGTGCTGACCCGGACGCCGGCCCGGCCGAGCGCGAGGACGAGGTGGCGCCCGATGAAGCCGGTCGCGCCGAACACCAGCGCGTGCCTGTCCGCGCCGTCTCTCCGAGAGCTGATCATGGGGAGATAGTAGACCGGTCTACCTATTCGTCAAGCGCGCGGGTGCCCGTGCCCGCCCCGCGGGTCGGTGGAAAGGGGGTCGCCGGCGCGCTTTTTCAGAAACAGAAAAGGCAGGGAGAAGACATCTCCCTGCCACTATCAATCTATAGCGCATAGGGGGGCTTGCGGCAAGACCCCGGTCATACCGCAGAATCTACGGCCGGCCCCGGAACCTGCGGAAATCCGTACGCGCGCGTGCGGTGCGATCGCGCGGACCGGACGGCCGGAAACGACCGCGACGAACGGGGGAATTCATGTTCGATGTGATCATTGCCGGTGGCGGCCCGACCGGCATGATGCTGGCCGCCGAGCTGCGCCTGCACGGCGTGCGCGTCCTCGTCCTGGAGAAGAACGCCGAGCCCGCCCCGTACGTCCGGGCGCTCGGCATGCACGTCCGCACCATCGAGGTGATGGACCAGCGCGGCCTGCTGGACCGGTTCCTCGAGCACGGCCGCAAGTACCCGCTCGGCGGCTTCTTCGCCGGCATCACCAAGCCCGCGCCCGAGGGCCTGGACACCACGCACCCCTACGTCCTCGGCATCGTGCAGACCATCACCGACCGGCTGCTGGAGGAGCACGCCGCCGAGTCCGGCGCCGAGATCCGGCGCGGCCGCGAGCTGACCGGGCTGAGCCAGGACGGCGACGGGGTGACCGCCGAGCTGGCCGACGGGACCCGGCTGCGCGCCCGCTACCTCGTCGGCTGCGACGGCGGCCGCAGCACGGTCCGCAAGCTGGCCGGCATCGGCTTCCCCGGCGAGCCCGCGAGCAGGGAGACGCTGGTCGGCGAGATGGAGGCGACCGCGGACCCCGAGACGGTCGCCGGCATCGTCGCGGAGATCCGCAAGACCGAGCTGTTCTTCGCCGCAGGGCGCCTGGAGAACGGCCTGTTCCGGGTCATCGTGCCCGCCGCGAGCGTGGCCGAGGACCGCACCGTCCCGCCGACCCTGGAGGAGTTCGCGCGGCAGCTGCGGGCGTACGCGGGCACCGACTTCGGCGTCCACTCGCCGCGCTGGCTGTCCCGGTTCACCGACGCCACCCGGCTCGCCGACCGCTACCGGGACGGCCGGGTGCTGCTGGCCGGCGACGCGGCGCACGTCCACCCGCCGCTCGGCGGGCAGGACCTCAACCTCGGCGTCCAGGACGCGTTCAACCTCGGCTGGAAGCTCGCGGCCGAGGTCGGCGGCTGGGCGCCGGACGGGCTGCTCGATACCTACGGCGCCGAGCGCCGCCCGGTGGCCGCCGACGTGCTGACCAACACGCGCGCGCAGGGGGTGCTGATGTCCAGCGAGCCGGGGCCGCGCGCCGTGCGCCGGCTGATGGCGGAACTGATGGACTTCGAGGAGGTCAACCGGTACCTCGTCGAGAAGATCATCGCGATCGGGGTGCGCTACGACCTCGGCGGCGGGCACCCGCTCGTCGGCCGCCGGATGCGGGACACAGACCTCAAGCCCGGCCGCCTCTACGAGCTGATGCGCGACGGCCGCGGGCTGCTGCTCGACCGGACCGGCCTGCTCTCGGCCGCCGGATGGGAGGCGCGCGTCGGGCACGTCGTCGACGACCGCCTGGACGTGCCCGCCGCGCTGCTGCGGCCGGACGGGCACGTGGCGTGGGTCGGCGACGACCAGCAGGACCTGCTCGACCACCTGCCCCGCTGGTTCGGCGCCGCCGCCTGAGCCCGGCCGGGGGCGGTCCGTCTCACGGGACGGGGCCGCCCCTCGGCCGGTCAGCGGAACGCGGCGACGTGGTCGCGCACCCAGTCCGCGTACGGCCGGGGCGCCCGTCCGAGCACCTTCTCGACGTCCGGGCTGACCCGCCGCTCGGCCGGGGTCGGCGAGCCCAGGACCGCCAGGGTCGTCTCCGCGACGTCCGCCGGCATGAAGTCGAGCATCCGCACCCGCGCCTCGTCCGGGGCCAGCTCCGCGAACCGGACCGGCTCGCCCAGCGCCGCCCCGATCGCCTCCGCCTGCTCCCGCGGCGTGATCGCGACGGGCCCGGTCAGCTCGTAGATCCGACCGGCGTGCCCGTCCTCGCGCAGCGCCGCGGCGGCGACCTCCGCGATGTCCCGCGGATCGATGGTCGGCAGCCCGACGTCGCCGAACGGCGCCGCGACGGTCCGCTCCGCGCGCACCGACGGGATCCAGGCGAAGCTGTTGGACGCGAAGTTGCCCGGCCGCAGGATCGTCCAGTCCAGGCCCGACCCGCGCACGGCCTCCTCGATCGCCAGCCCGAGGACGCCGTGCGACGCCGACTCCGGCCGCGTCGCCACCCCCAGCGAGGACAGCAGCACCACCCGCCGGACACCGCCCGCGCGGGCCGCGCCGAGGATCTCGCCGAGGTCCAGCAGGTGGGCGCTGGGGCCGCCGCTCTGCAGGAACAGGGCGTCGGCGCCGTCGAACACCGGGCGCAGGCTCGCCGCGTCGACCAGGTCCGCCTTGCGGTGCTCGACCCCGTCGGGGACGTCCGCCTCCGTGACGCCCCGCGACGTCGCGATCACCTTCTCGCCCGCCGCCGCGAGCACCCGCACCAGCGCGCGGCCGACGTTCCCGGTCGCTCCGGTAACAACGATCATGGTCGGTCTCCTGCCGTCCATCCGCTCGAACGAGCGGTCCGTTCCGAACGCAGGCGACGTTAACATCCTGGATATAGTAGGTACCTAGAGGAAAGTGACTACCTCAGAGGGGATCCGCATGGCCGAGATGGCATGGGACGCGGCGGCCGATCCGGAACAGGCCTGCCCGATCGCCCCCGTCGTCGACATCGTCTTCAGCCGGTGGACCACCCCGATCCTGTGGACCCTCCACCAGGACGGCCGGCAGCGCTTCGTCGAGCTGCAGCGGCGGATCGCCACGATCACCCCGAAGGTGCTGACCCAGCGCCTGCGGCAGCTCGAACGCGACGGCCTCGTCGTGCGCACCTACCACCCCGAGGTCCCGCCCCGGGTCGAGTACGAGATCAGCGACCTCGGCCGCAGCCTCGCGCCGCTCTTCGCCCACCTCGCCGAATGGGCGTCCGAGAACCTCGGAAAGGTCGATCAGGCCCGCGACGCGTACGACGGCGCCCGCTGAAAGGCCCGCCGCTCAGCGGCACATCGCGTCGATGTGGTCCGGGAAATGCGGGAATTCCGCCCGCGCGGCGCCGACGATCTCGGCGGGCGACCGGTCGCGGCCCGGCGCGTGGCGTTCGGCGATCGCGCGGAAGGCGCCGTTCGGTTCCGCCGCCGAGGCCGGGTCCTCGAACGCCTCGGCGGGGCCGAGCCCGGCCGCGAACAGCCACAGCAGGTCCCCGAGGTCGCGGGCGAGCACCCCGCGCTCGCCCTCTGAGCCGATGTAGACGACGGGCTGCGCCTCGATCGGCGCCCCGGGCCGCACCAGCCAGAAACCGGCGTAGTCGCCGGCCCCGGTCTTGCCGAAGAAGCGGAACTCGTCGCCGTCGGCCTCCTGGTTGCCCGTCCACAGCCGGAACCACCACGCCGTCCGCCCGGGTTCCTCGAACCGCTCGAACGGCTCGAAGTCGCAGCCGCTGGCCTCGTCGGTCTCCTCGTCGTAATCCCACTCGAACCCGACCTCGACCACCGCGGCCAGCGAAGCAGGAAAACCGAGCCCATCCGGAACATCCGCCACCCCGGAACCCTATTCGATCACCCGGCGGCCGGACGATGGACCCGGCGCCCGCGCCCGCCGAGGGGTCGGTAGGGTTCGGGGGTGGTCGTTGATGGTTTCGAGGTGATCTGCGAGATCGAGCCGCCCGTCCGGCCCGACCTGACGCGGGTGCGGCACCAGATCGGCGTGCTGAGCCCGGTCGCCGACTCGTTCCTGATCCCGGACAACCACATCGGCCGGGCGACGGTGTCGAGCGTGGCGGTCGCGCATGAGGTGCAGGCGATGGGCGCCTCGGGGATCGCGTGCCTGAACTCCCGCGACCGGAACCTGCTGGGGTTCCGCCGCGACCTGCTCACGGCCGCGGCGTACGGGGTGGACCGGTTCCTGTTCGTCTACGGCGACAAGCCCACCGCGGGCGGCCGGACGAGCGAGCTGACCGTGCGCGCCATGATCGAGGAGACGCGCGCCGCGGCGGAGGACGCCGCGTTCGCGGGTCATGCGCCGTTCCGCGTCGGCGTCGCCTCCGGCCTGCGTCCGGTCCCCGCGTGGAAGACCCAGGCCGATTTCATGTTCGTCCAGGTCAGCTACTCGCTGGACGCCCTGCTGCGCTGGCGGGACGGCGTCCGGCTGGACGTCCCGGTGTACGCGGGCGTGATGGTGCTGGCCAGCGCCGGCATGGCGCGCAACCTGGCCGCCGCGATCCCCGACATCGCCATCCCGGACGACCTCGTCGCGGCGGTCGAGCGCGACCGGGACGCGGGCGTCGACGCCGCGTGCGAGCACGTGCTGGCGATCCGCGACAGCGGCGCCTTCGACGGCGTCCACCTGGTGCCGGTCAGCAGATACCGCCAGGTAGCCGCCCGCCTGGAACACCACTTCTGACCCCAGCGGGTCATCGGCCGGTGCGGTAGCGGCCTGGGGTGGTGCCCAGTAGAGCGGTGAAGGCCGCGATGAAGCCGCTCGGGTTCGCCCAGCCGCAGGCGTAGGCGACGCGGGTCGTGTCGTGGCCGTCCGCCAGGAGGACGAGCGCGTGGTGGACGCGCAGCTGCGTGCGCCACTGGTAGAAGGTCATGCCGAGCTCGTTGTGGAAGAGCCGGCTGAGGGTGCGGGGGCTGGCTCCGATGCGGTGCCCGAGTTCCGCCAGCGGAGTGGTGTCGGCGGGGTCCTCGCGGAGCAGGCGGGTGATGGCCCGCAGCCGGTCGTCGCGCGGTTCCGGCAGTTGCAGCGGCTGCTCGGGCGCCTCGTGGAGCTCGTCGACGAGGACGCGCCGGAGCCGGGTGCGGGCGCCGGCGGGGCGGTCGTCGCGGTGCGGGCCGGTGAGGGCGAGCAGGATCTCGCGGGCGAGGTCGGAGACCAGGTAGACGGCGGGACGGTCGGGGACGAGCCGGGCGAGGGACGCGGGGAGGAAGACGATCCGCATGTCGGTGCTGCCGTGGGCGCGGTGCTGGTGGGTGAACCCGGCGGGGGTCCATGCGGCCCGGTTCGCGGGGACGATCGACGTGCCCTGTTCCGTGTGTACCGACAGGACGCCGCTGGCCGCGTAGACGAGGTGGCCGCGCGTGTGGGACTGCACCGAGCTGGCCTCGCCCGCGGGCCACAGGTGCGCGCCGCCGGACGGCCACAGGCGGGACGTCGGGCCGGACGGGGGAACTTGGCGGCCAACGGGCATCGGTTGGCATCCTACCGGTGGTCGGCCGCGCCGCCTTCCGGTGAGAGTGGACGCATGAGCTGCGGTTTCTCCTCTGCGGAAGGTGACGTGCGATGAGCGCGACGATGCGGGCGGCCGTCTGCGTGAAGGCGGGCGGGCCGGAGGTGCTGGAGGTTCGGGAGGTGCCGGTTCCGGTGGTTCGGGACGGGTGGAGCCTGGTGCGGGTGAAGGGCGCGGGCCTGAACCGGTCGGAGCTGCGGACCCGCCAGGGGCATTCGCCGAACGTGCGGTTCCCGCGCGTCCTCGGGATCGAGTGCGTGGGGACCGTGGCGGAGTCGACCGAACCCGCCTTGCCGGAAGGGACGACGGTCGCGGCGGTGATGGGGGAGATGGGGCGCGAGTTCGACGGCGGGTACGCGGAGTACGCGCTGCTGCCGAACGCGCTGCTGATGCCGGTCACCACGACGCTGCCCTGGGACGTCCTGGCCGCGCTGCCCGAGACGTACCTGACGGCGCAGGGTGCGCTCGATGCCCTCGGGGCGGGCGGCGGGAGGCTGCTGATCCGGGGCGGGACGTCGTCGGTGGGGATGGCGGCCCTGTCGATCGCGTCCGCCCACGGTGTCGAGACCGCGGCCACGACCCGGCGTAAGGACAGGATCGACGTGCTGACCGGGGCAGGCGCCGATCATGTGCTCGTCGACGCCGGCGGGTCGCTCGCCGACGACGTCCGGACGATCTGGCCCGACGGCCCGGACCACGTCCTCGACCTCGTCGGGGCCGCCACCGCGGTGGACTCGCTGGGCCTGGTCCGCCGCGGCGGGACGGTCTGCGTGGCGGGCTCGCTCAGCGGCTGGGCCATTCCGGACTTCCAGCCGGTGGCGATGATCCCGTCCGGGACGCGGCTCACCGCCTTCCACAGCGACGACCTCAAGGGCGACGCCGGCGCGGCGCTGCTGCGGCGGATCGTCCAGCAGGTCGAGGCGGGCGTGTACCGGCCCAACATCGACCGCGTCGTCGGCCTGGAGGAGATCGCCGCGGCGCACCGTCACATGGAGGACGACCGGGCCACCGGGAAGGTCGTCATGGTCCCGTAGCCGCTAGGTCGTGTCCAGTGGATCATGCGTTGATCCAGAGCAGTGCTGTGACTAGGACGATTGCCGCTCTGTAGTTGCGGGCGAGCTTGTCGAAGCGGGTGGCGATGCCGCGCCATTGCTTGAGGCGGCC
>NZ_WBMR01000252.1 GCF_008923365.1 Actinomadura montaniterrae | reverse complement strand
AGGCGGGCGTGCAGCCGGAACCGGCCGTCCCCGGTCCGGCCGTGCTCCAGCGTGCCGCCGAGCAGCGCGACCCGCTCGCCGAGCCCCACCAGCCCGGCGCCCGCGCCGGGCAGCGCGGCGGGCGGCGGCCCGGGCGGGACCGGGTTCACGATCTCGATGGTCAGCGCCGTCCCGCCGGGCGCGTCGAGCGTCACCCGGACCCGCGCGCCCGGCGCGTGCTTGCGGGCGTTGGTCAGCCCCTCCTGGACGATCCGGTAGGCGTGCCGCCCGACCCGGACCGGGACCCCCGCCGGGTCGGGCACCCGGTCGTCCAGGACCACCTCGCCGCCGGCGCCGGACGCCTCCCGCACGAGGTCCGGCACGTCGGTGAGCGCGGGCTGGGGGCGGTCGGCCTCCGCGCCGCCGGAGTCGCCGCGCAGCACCCCGATGACCTCGCGCAGGTCCTCCATCGCCTCGTAGGCGCTCTGCCGGATGACCCCCGCGGCGGCGCGCTGGTCGGCGGGCGCGTCCGGGCGGAACTCCAGCGCCCCCGCGTGCACCGCCAGCAGCGAGATGCGGTGCGCGAGGACGTCGTGCATCTCCCGCGCGATCCGCTCGCGCTCCAGCAGCCGCGCCTCCTCCACCCGCAGCCGCTGCCCCTCCTCGGCGGCGCGCGCCCGCTCCTCCATCGAGGCGATGAGCTGCCGCCGGGACCGCACCAGCATCCCCGTCGTGATCAGCACCGCGTAGATCAGGCCGAAGATGACGATGCCCTGGCGGAACTGGACCCAGGGCGAGGTGATCCAGAAGAGCACGGCGATCAGCGCCAGGTTCGCGGCGGCGACCGGCAGGAGCGTCCGCCAGGGGCGCAGCATCGCCAGCGAGTACATGGCGGCGGCGGCCGTGCCGAGGGTCGACGTGGCCGTCCACTGCGCGAACATCATCGTCACCGCGACGGCCACCGGGAAGCGCCGCCGGAACAGCAGGAGGAACACCAGGGACACCGCGCCGGCCGACAGGTCCACCGGCACCACGATCCGCTGGCCGGGCGTCGGGTCGTCCAGCGTCCCCTGGAGCAGCAGCAGGCCCAGCGCCGCCGCCCCGGCGGTGACGCCGAGGTCGCCGAGCCAGGCCCGCCACGGGCGCCGCAGGTCGAGCCGGGCGGCGAGGCGGGACGGGCCGGTCGCGGGGGAGGGGCCGGCGGGATCCATGCCGCCAACGCTAGCGAGCCCGCGCCGGCCCCGGAGCGGTCCAGGGTCGGCGCGGGCATCGACTTTGGTCGACGGTCCCCGCGGGTCAGCGGCGGCCGGGGAGATGCCGCGCGACCAGCGCGGCGGTGACGAGAACGGCGGCGGCGGTGATGAGGACGCCGAGGTCGGCGCCGTGCACGAACGCGGCGGCGGCGGTGTCGTGCAGCGCGGCGGCGGACGGGGCCGGCAGGTGCCGGGCGATCCCGGCGGCGGCGCCGACGGACTCGCCCGCCGGGCCCTCCGGCATCCGCCCGCTGTAGACGGTGGCGGCGATGCTGCCGACGAGCGCGACGCCGAGGACGGTGCCGAGGTTGCGGCTGGTGTTGCTGACCGCCGAGCCGATCCCCGTCTTGGCGGGCGGCAGCGCCGACAGCGACGACTGGGTGGCGGGCGACATGGTCAGCCCGATCCCGGCCGACAGCAGCACCGAGGCGACCACGTAGTGCCCGTAGCCGCTGCCGCCGTCGGCGGTCGCGAACCAGGCGAGCCCGGCCGCCGCGGTGACCATCCCCGCCGTGATCGCCACGCGGATCCCGAACCGGGCCGCGACGCGGGTGCCGAGCGGGGAGGCGGCGGCGAGGGCGAGCGCGCCCGGAAGCGCGCGCACCCCGGCCTCCAGCGGCGAGTAGCCGAGGACGAACTGGTAGATCTGGGTGAGGACGAACGTGACGCCCGCAAGCCCGAAGAACATCACCGTGACCGAAGCGACGGCGGCGGTGAAGCGGCCGTCCCGGAACAGGCTCAGGTCGAGCATCGGGGCGGCGGCGCGCACCTGCGAGTACCCGAACGCCGCGAGCAGGACGGCCGCGACGGCGAACCGCGCCAGCGTGCCGGTGGTGGCCCAGCCGTCCTCGCCGGCCTGGATGACGGCGTAGGTGAGGGCGCCGAGGCCGGCGACGGCCAGGACCGTCCCGGCGGCGTCCACCGGCGGCCGGTGCGGGGCGGAAGAGGCGGGCACCAGGAACGCGGCCCCGGCCAGCGCCGCCGCGACGACCGGCACGTTCACCAGGAAGATCGCGCCCCACGAGAAGTGCTGGAGCAGCCAGCCGCCGGCGGTCGGGCCGATCGCGACGCCGAGGCCGCTGACGGCCGACCACAGCCCGACGGCCCTGGCCCGCTCGGCCGGGTCGGTGAAGACGGCGGTGAGCAGCGCCAGCGTCGCCGGCATGATCAGCGCGGCGCCGGCGCCCATCACCGCGCGGGCCGCGATGAGCTGCGCGGCGGTGCCGGACAGCGCCGCGCCCAGCGACCCGGCGCCGAACACGAGCATCCCGGCGGACAGGGCGCGGCGCCGCCCGTACCGGTCGCCGAGGCTCCCGGCGGGCAGCAGCAGGGCCGCGAAGACGAGGGTGTAGGAGTCGACGATCCACGCCAGCGCGCCGGAGCCGGCGTCCAGCGAGGCGGCGAGCGTGGGGATCGCGACGTTGACGATCGTGGTGTCGACCACGATGACCAGCAGGGACAGGCAGAGCACCCCGAGCGTGTACCAGCGTCGCGGGTACGGGGCGGGGGCAACCGTTGCGGGCGTTGCGGTGCCGCGCGCGGCGGCGGTCTGGGGGGATGACATGTGAGGCTCCTCGGAGTATTGATTGATACACCTATAAATGCGAGAGACGAGCGGCCCGCCTCGGGTTGGCGGGATGAGAACGCGGGCGTGCGGCGGAGTGCCGGATCAGTGGGACGCGGTGGGCCGCACGTAGTGGTCGGGAAGGTCCAGGACGGTGCCGACGATCAGCAGGTGGCCGACGGCCATGAAGCGGACCACGGCCTCGTGGTCGGCGCCGGACAGCTCGGTGATCATCTCGGCGGACTCGATGAAGCCCTTGCGCATGAACTCGCGGATCTCGGGGTCGGAGGAGGCCGCGTAGCCCTGGAGCTGGCAGCGGGGGGAGTCGGGGTTGGCGAGGAAGGCGCCGTAGTTGCGGCCCATCTCGGCCAGCGACTCCTCGGGGGTGGCGCGGGGCCGCCACGCCCGGCCGAACGCGTCGCGCATCTGCCGGCGGACGCGTTCGAGGCAGGCGAGGAACAGCGTCTTCTTGTCCTCGAACAGCGCGTAGATGTAGGGCTGGGAGATGCCGGCCCGCCTGGCGATGTCCGAGGTCTTCGCGGCGTGGTAGCCGAACTCGGCGAACACGCTGATCCCCGCCTCGAGCACCTGCTCGCGGCGCTCCTCGGCGGTGGGCCTGCGCGCCGTCCGGCTCTTCGTCATGGCCTCATTATTGATACGCCAATCAAAACATGTCAACCCCTTGCCGGACGCGGATGTGGGGCTGTCCCCAACAGGGCCGTCCCGCCTGCCCCACGGCGAACCGGGGTGAGCGCGCCACTGTGGCCGGGGCCGCCCGCGCCTAGCGTCGAAGGACATGACGACACGAGAACCGAAGCGCCGGCGGGCCGACCGCCGGACGGGACGGCCCATGCCGGCGGACCCGCGCGTGCGCGTCGGCAGCATCACCAAGACGTTCACCGCCGTCACCGTCCTGCGGCTGGCGGCGCAGGGCCGGGTGACGAGACCTGGATCAGGGGCCCGCACCTGCGCGGCTACGTCCGCGCCGACCAGGGCGGGACGGTCCGCCGGGCCGACATGACCGACATGAACACGACGGTCGCCTGGGCCGGCGGCGCGCTGATCTCCACCCCGCGCGACGTGAACGCGTTCTACGGTGCGCTGCTCGGCGGGCGGCCTCTGCCCGCGCGCGACCTCACCTGCACCCCGGAGGGGTGAGGCGGGGCGTCAGGCGGCGGGACGGCCGATGCGCACCCGCCACAGCTCCGGCCCGGACGCGTCGTAGTCCCAGGTGAACGCGGCCGGGTGCGCCAGCTCGAACTCGCGCCGCAGGTGCTTCGGGTCGTGGTTGTTGACCAGCGTGAACGACTCGCCGGGCGCCAGCCGCGCGAACCGGGCGAAGATCCGGGGGTGCCGCCGCCCGCGCGGGATCTCCCGGACGTCGATCTCGTCCGGGCGCTCCAGCCGCCCGCCGTCCAGCAGCGTGCGCAGGTCGCCGGCCAGCAGGCCGAGATCGGCACCGGGCAGCGCGGCCAGCGCCGGCAGCAGCACGGTCTCCTCCACGGTGAAGTGCACGGCGAGGACGGCCGCGAGGTCGCGGGCGGCGCGCACCGGGTCGGCGGCGGAGGCGACCGCGCCGGCGAGTCCCTCGATCTCGGCGACCGTCGCGCGCAGGGCCCGGACGAGCAGCCGCGTCTCGGGCGCGCCGGACGCGGGCGCGTAGAGGGCCTCGTCGGCGGCGGCGAGGTGGCGGCGCAGCTCGCCGTCCAGAAACCCGGCCAGGACCGCGTGGTCCTGGCCGGGCTCGCGCGCGGCGAGCGCGGCGAGCCGTTCGAGCAGCCGCCGGTGGACGCTCCGCACCTCGGTGGCCGCGCGGACGGCCGGGTCGGTCTCGGTGGCCTGGATGAACACGTCGGACATGGGTGCCCCTCTCGGTTGCCATGATTATTACATGTACTATTTGTAAAAACCCTGGAGGGGGAGCGCTGTGACCTACGTGATCGCGGTGCCAGCGCGGGCGGGGGAAGGATGAGGGCCATGCCTCCCGAACGGCACCGGCGCAGCGAGACCCTGGACGCCCTGCGCACCGCCGGCGCCCCGCTCGGCGTCGCCGACGTCGCCGAACGGCTCGGCGTCCACCCCAACACCGCGCGCTTCCACCTGGACGCCTTGGTGGCGGACGGCGCCGCCGAGCGGACCCTCGAACGGCCGTCCGGTCCCGGCCGGCCCCGCACCGTGTACGCGGCCCGGCCCGGCATGGACCGCAGCGGCTCGCGCGGCTACCGGCTGCTCGCGCAGATCCTGCTCAGCCGACTCGCCGCCGGGCCCGGCGGACGCGTGGAAGCCGAGCGCGCCGGCCGCGAATGGGGCCGCTTCCTGGTCGACCGGCCGCCGCCGTTCAGCCGGACGAGCGCCGGCGACGCGACCGAGCGGCTCACCGCGCTGCTCGCCGACCTCGACTTCGCGCCCGAACCCTCCGGCGACGCCGTCCGGCTGCGGCACTGCCCGTTCCTGGAACTGGCCGAGGAGTACGGGCCGCTGGTCTGCGACGTCCACCTCGGCATCATGCGGGGCGCGCTGGCCGAGCTGGACGCGCCGGTCGAGGCCGAAGGGCTCGAACCGTTCGCCGAGCCCGGCGCCTGCCTCGCCCGCCTCCGGCGCACCTGACCCCTCTTTGCGAAAGGCATTCGACGACCATGAACGCGACCGCCGCCGCCACGGCAGGCGCCCTGACCTTCCTCTGGCTCGGGATGGTGCTCGGAATCTCGTTCCTCGAGGCGCCGCTGAAGTTCCGCGCGCCCGGCGTGACCATCCCGATCGGGCTGGGCATCGGCCGCATCGTCTTCCGCGCCCTCAACCTCGTCGAGATCGTGCTGGCCGTCGCCGTGGTCGCCGCGGTCGCGGCCGGCGGCCCGCCGGTCGCCGTCACCGTGCTCACCGCCGTGCTGGTGGTGCTGCTCGCCGTGCAGCTCGGCGCCGTCCGGCCGCGCCTCAACAAGCGGTCCGACCGGGTCCTCGCGGGCGAGGACGACCAGCCCCGCTCCCGAGGCCACCTGTACTACGTGGCGCTGGAGGGCGTGAAGGTCGCCCTGCTGGTCGCCCTCGGCGTCGCCGTCCTCGCCGCCGGCTGACCCGGCCGAGCGGGGCCGCTCAGTGCTTCGCGACGGTCAGCAGCACGGCGGCGTCCTCGAGCGCCTCCAGCGCATGCCGGGCCGGCGGGATGATCAGCATGTCGCCGGACATGCCGTCCCACGCGTCGTCGCCGCTCGTCAGCCGCACCCGCCCGTGCAGGACGAGCAGCGTCGCCTCGCCGGGGCTCTCGTGCTCGGTCAGCGCCGTCCCGGCGGTCAGCGCGATCAGCGTTTGCCGCAGGACGTGCTCGTGGCCGCCGTAGACGGTCTCGGCGCTGCGTCCCGTGGCCGCCGCGGCGGCCCGCTTGAGGTGGTCCCGTACCTGCGCGTCCAGCGAGAGCTTCTGCATGGACCCAGTCTGCCAGCGGGGCCGACCGGGCCAGCGGGGCCGGGTCAGTTCAGCGGGGCGCCTGTGACGGGCACGCCGAGCGCGCTGCCCTGCAGCCACTCGTCCCACGACTTCACCCACGGCGTCGGGCCGTTGCCGAACTGCAGCTTCCGCGAGGTCCCCGTCACCTTGACGACGTCGCCCCGGTTCGTGAAGTTGAAGAACCACTTCGCGTCGGTGGGGGAGGCGTTCACGCAGCCGTGGCTGACGTCGGACACGCCCTGCTCGCCCGTCGACCACGGCGCCGAGTGCACGAACGTCCCGCTGTAGGTCAGCCGCACGTTCCAGCTCGTCGGGATCCGGTACTCGCCGGGGTCGCCGGTCGTCGCCGAGTCCATGATGATGTGCGCCGACTTCTCCTGCGCGATCATCGTGCCGCTGTAGCTGTCGTGGCCGGGCTTGCCGAGGCTGACCTTCATCGTCCGCACGACCTTGCCGTTCTCGGTGACCGTCGCGCGGTGCGTGCCGTCGCTGATGGTGGTGATGTGCTTCGGGCCGACGGTGAAGCTCAGCGTCCGGTCCTTCATGCCGTACATGCCCTCGCCCGCCTTCAGCCCCGCGAGGTGCGCGATGACCTTCACCTTCTCGCCGGACGGCCAGTAGTCGCGGGGCCGGAAGTCGACCTCCTTGTCGCTGATCCAGTACCAGGCGCCCTGCACGGGCGTGGACATCCGGACCTCGAGGGCCTTCTCCACCGCCTGCTTGCCGGCCTTGGTGCTCACCGGCCTGGACAGCAGCAGCTGCACCGGCATCCCCACGCCGACCGTCTCGCCGTCCAGCGGCGACATGCCGGTCTCCAGCTTCTTGGCGGGCGTCAGGGTGGTGAACGTCGACGTTGCGGTGACCTGCTTGCCGCCGTCGCCGGAGCCCTGCGCGGTGACCGTGTACGTCGTCGAGGGCCGGAGCCCCCACGACGATCGCCACGACTTGCCGTCCGGCGCGAGCTTGCCCTCGGCCTTCTGGTTCTTGCCGTAGGTGAGGGTGACGCTGGTCAGCTTGCCCTTGTCGGCCTTCACCAGGACGGGCTGATCGGGCGCCACCTGCTTGGTGCCGGTCGCCGGGGTGATGGCCAGCTTCGCCGCGTCCTCGGCCTTGCCGCCGCCGGAACCGCCGCCCTTGTCGCCTCCGCCGGAGGAGCACCCCGCGACGGAGATGGCCAAAGCCCCGATGATCGCCGCACCCGCCGTCCCGGCCCGACCCTTGCGCATCACCGAACTCCTCACGTTCGACACGCGGTACCTCATGGCCAGGTTATGCGCAGCTCGCGGCGAGCCATGCCGATGCGAGGGAACGTCCCGGCTTTCTCACAGGTGGGCAACGGCCTCACCAAGGCGCGAAGGCCGGTGCCGCGCGGCGTTCCACCGCGCGGCACCGGCCCTGACGTGATCAACGCCTCAGGGGGAGGCGATCCGCTCGATCCCCGGCGGGAGCTCCGCCGCGGCGGCGCGGTCCAGCAGGAACAGCGTGCTCTGCCGGCCGCGCGCGCCCGCGCAGGGCACCTGCACCGGTCCGGCGCCCGACAGCCCCAGCCGCACCGCCTTCGCCTTCGACTCCCCGGACGCCAGCACCCACACCTCGTGCGCGGCGCACAGCGACGGGAACGTCAGCGAGATCCGGGTCGGCGGCGGCTTCGGCGCGCCGTGCACCGCCACCACCGGCCGCTCGTCGCGCACCGCCGGCATCTCCGGGAACAGCGACGCGACGTGCGCGTCCGGGCCGACGCCGAGCATCAGCACGTCGAACGAGGGGACGGGCCCGTGGTCCTCGGGACGGGCGGCCGCGGCCAGCTCGGCGGCGTACCGCTCGGCGGCCGCCTCCACGTCGTCGCCGTCTGGGCCGTCCGACGCCGGCATCGGGTGTACCCGCGCCGGATCGAGGTCCACATGGTCGAGCAGCGCAGCGCGCGCGCCGGTCTCGTTGCGCTCGGGGTCGCCGGTCGGGAGGAACCGCTCGTCGCCCCACCACACGTCCAGCCGGCGCCAGTCGATCGCGTCGCGGGCGCCCGTCGCGGCCAGCGCCGCCAGCACCGCCGTGCCGACGCCGCCGCCGGTCAGCACCACCGACGCCGAGCCGCGCGCGGCCTGCACGTCCACGATCCGCGTCACCAGCCGCGCCGCGGCGGCCTTGGCCAGCAGGTCCTGGTCGCGGTGGACCAGGACCGCCGGGGGCGTCACGCGTCCCCCGACGGCTTGCTCCGGGACGGCTTCTTCCCGCCCTTCGCCGCGGAGGCGGGCGCCGCGGGCAGCCCCTCCTTCGCGGCCTCCTTCTCCGCCTTCTTCGTCGTGGCCGCCTCCTGCGTGCCCGACAGCGGCTCGCTGGCGACGCCCTCGTCCGACGTGCCGCCCGCGAGGTCCTTGGCGAAGCGGGCCGCCGCCTCCCGGTAGACCTCGTCGGGGTCGAGCCGCCGCAGCTCCTCGGCCAGCAGCTCCGACATCGGGCGGCGCATCAGCGCGACCTGCCGGTCGGGCTGGCCGGGACGGCACAGCGTCGCGACCCGGCCGTCCGGCCGGTCGATCACGATGTCGCCGCCGGTCGTCGTCAGCCGGACGCCGGTGATGCCCGGGCCCTCCGACACCGTCCGCTCCACCGCGACGCCGAGCCGGATCGACAGCCACGCCGCCAGCAGCTCCGCGCTCGGGCTGTCCGGCTCGGCCATCACCTCGCCCGAGATGATCTCGTCGTGGTCCTGGTCGAGCGACGCGGCCAGCAGCGACCGCCACGACGTCAGCCGGGTCCAGGTGAAGTCGGTGTCGCCCGGGCTGTAGTTCCCGGCCAGCTGGGCAAGGGTGCCGAGCCGGTCGCGGGCCGCGTACGCGTCGGTGATCCGCCGCGTCGCGAGCTTGCCGAGCCCGCTCTTGGACGGCGACTTCGGCACCTTGCCGCCCGGCCACCAGATCACCACCGGCGTGTCGGGCATCAGCAGCGGCACCACCACCGAGTCGGCGTGCTCGGCCAGCGGCCCGTACATCCGCAGCAGCACCGTCTCGCCCGGGCCGGTCTCGCCCATCCGGATCTCGGCGTCCAGCCGGGAGGAGTTGCCGCGCGGGTCCCGGGAGATCACCGTCAGCACCCGGCAGGGGTGCTCGCGGGCCGCCTCCGTCGCCGCGCGGACCGCGTCGTACTGCGCCGACTCGTCCGTCACGATGATCAGCGTCAGCACCATGCCGACCGCCGGGCCGCCCATCAGGTGCCGCGACTGCGTCAGCGCGTCCTGGATCTTGCGCGTCGTGGTGCCGGTGAGGTCGATGTTCATCAGAGCCTCCTCCAGGCGCGGCCGTCGCGCGCCATCAGCTCGTCGGCGCTGTCCGGCCCGTAGCCGCCGGACGTGTACTGGTCGAGGCCGCCGCGGCTCGCCCAGTACTCCTCGATCGGGTCGAGGATCCGCCAGGACAGCTCGACCTCCTCCTGCCGCGGGAACAGCGGCGGGTCGCCGATCAGCACGTCCAGCAGCAGCCGCTCGTAGGCCTCCGGGGACGCCTCGGTGAACGACTCGCCGTAGGCGAAGTCCATGTTCACGTCGCGGATCTCCATCGAGGTCCCGGGCACCTTCGAGCCGAACCGGACCGTGATGCCCTCGTCCGGCTGCACCCGCATCACGAGCGCGTTCTGCCCGAGCTCCTCGGTGTCGGTGTGCGAGAACGGCAGGTGCGGCGCTTGCTGGAACACCATCGCCACCTCCGTCACCCGGCGGCTGAGCCGCTTGCCGGTGCGCAGGTAGAACGGGACGCCCGCCCAGCGGCGGTTGTCGATCTCCAGCTTGACCGCCGCGTACGTCTCCGTCCGGGAGTCGGCCGGGATGCCGTCCTCCTCCAGGTACCCCTTGACGCTCACGCCGCCCTGCCAGCCCGCCGCGTACTGGCCGCGCGCGGTGGAGGTCTCCAGGTCGCCCGGCACCCGCACCGACGACAGGATCTTCGCCTTCTCGGTGCGGACGGACTGGGCGCTGAACGACGTCGGCTCCTCCATCGCCGTCAGCGCCAGCAGCTGCAGCAGGTGGTTCTGGATGACGTCGCGGGCCGCGCCGATCCCGTCGTAGTAGCCCGCCCGGCCGCCGATGCCGATGTCCTCGGCCATCGTGATCTGCACGTGGTCGATGTAGGAGCGGTTCCAGATC
Source organism: Actinomadura montaniterrae (assembly GCF_008923365.1). Lineage (GTDB taxonomy): Bacteria > Actinomycetota > Actinomycetes > Streptosporangiales > Streptosporangiaceae > Spirillospora > Spirillospora montaniterrae. The sequence continues at coordinate 2,141 of NZ_WBMR01000252.1, read as the reverse complement.
GGCTCGAACATCGCGTTGGCGAACCGCAGCGCCAGGATGTTCTGCACCGTCTCCTTGCCGAGGTAGTGGTCGATCCGGAAGATCGACTCCTCGGGGAAGACGCGGTGCACCGTGTCGTTCAGCTCCAGCGCCGTCTTCAGGTCCCGGCCGAACGGCTTCTCGATCACCACCCGGCGCCAGGCGCCCTCCTTGCGGTCGGCGAGCCCGCTGCGCTGCAGCTGCTCGACCACCTGCGGGAAGAACTTCGGCGGGATCGACAGGTAGAACGCATAGTTGCCGCCGGTCCCGCGGCTCTCGTCCAGCTCCTTCACCGCCATCGACAGCGCGTCGAAGGCGCCCGGATCGCTGAACTCGCCGGGGACGAAGTGCATGCCCTCCGACAGATGCGTCCACACGTCCTCGCGGAACGGGGTCCGCGCGTGCGCCTTCACCGATTCATAGGCGATCTGCCGGAAGTCCTCGTTCTCCCAGTCGCGGCGGGCGAAACCGACCAGCGAGAAGCCCGGCGGCAGCAGCCCCCGGTTCGCCAGGTCGTAGATCGCCGGGAGCAGCTTCTTGCGCGACAGGTCCCCGGTGACCCCGAACAGCACGAGCACGCACGGCCCGGCCACCCGCGGCAGGCGCTTGTCGCGCGGGTCCCGGAGCGGATTGGCTGCGTCGGTCACGTTGCGGCCCCCTCTTCTCGCACGTTGCCTACCCTCACTTCTACTCGCATCCGATCAGACCACGCATCCTGTGTGTCGACCCCGTGTACTGACAGTCTCGCCCCTCCCGGACGCGCCGTCGCCGTTTCCGGGTCGCCGGAGCGCCGCGGCGGCGCAGGCGTCCTACCCGCCCCGGGCGGAGTCGAGCAGCCGGGCGAGGCCCGCCCAGCGGTTCTGCAGGTGCAGCCGGACGACCGGGCGGCCGTCCGAGCGCGCGGCGCGCGCGTCGCCGAGCGCCCGCGCGAACTGGAGCACGCCGAGCCGGTGGTGCCGGCCGGGGACCGGGACGTCGCGGTCGGCGTTCCCCGTCACTTGCAGGTATACGCCCGCGTCCGGTCGATCATTCCCGCCCGCCGGGCGCCGGGCGCCCCAGCCGACGGTGACCGGGCGGCGGCAGCGGGCGGCCAGCAGCGCCGCGAGCCGGCGGACCTGCGCGCCCTGCCCGGCGGTCTCGTCCGGATCGAGGTAGGCGACCAGCGCCAGGTGCTCGTCGGGCCCGACCGCCGCGACCAGCGCCGCCAGCAGCGCGCCGAGGTCGGTCGCGCCGGCGAGCGCCGGGTCGGCGGTGTGGACCTCGACGGAGCGGCCCGGATCGCCCTCGGCCAGCGCCGGGTCGCCCGACCCGTCGTCCAGCGTCACCGGGGCGGCCCGGCCGGGCGGTGCCATCGGGTCGCCGTCCAGCAGGTAGGCGGCGACGGCGGCGGCGTACTCCCACACCACGAGCTGCCCGGCCGCCGGGCCGGAGACGGTCGCGTCGTCCTGGTGCGGCCGGCCGTCCAGCGTCAGCAGGAACAGGTCGTCGCCGGGCGCCACCGGCAGCCCGCCGCCCTGCACCACCGGCAGGATCCGGCCGCCGGCCGCCTCGTCCAGCAGCAGCGCCGCCCAGTCCGCCAGGCCCGGCAGCGCCGCGGAGTAGCCGCCCAGCACGACCGTGCGGCGCCCGGCCCGCGCCGCGCCGCCGAGGATCGCGCCCAGCACCAGGCCGGGGTTGTTCTCCGGACGGGTCAGCGCCGGCAGCGCCCGGGTCGCCTCGTCCAGCAGTGTCGACATGTCGGCACCGGCCAGGGCGGCCGGCACCAGCGCGTAGGGGGACAGCGCGCCGAACGCGGTCGGCGCGGGCGCCTCCACCACCGGATGGCCGGCCTCCGCCGCGAGCTTCGCCGGGACGGTCCCCGGCGCGGCCACCGTCACGACCCGCCGCGCGATCTCGGCGGGGGACAGGCCGAGGTCGGCGAGCATCCCCAGGAACACGCGCCGCAGCGCCTCGGTGCCCGGATCGTCGCCGGTGACCACCACCGCCGTGCGGCCCAGCCGTTCGGCGTCGTCGCCGATGCGCAGCACCGGGCCCGGCTCCGGGCCGTCCAGCACGGTCAGCGGCGGCACGCCGCCGTCCGCGGGCCGCCCGGCGGGACCGGGCCCGCACGCGCGGGCGAGCAG
>NZ_WBMR01000251.1 GCF_008923365.1 Actinomadura montaniterrae | reverse complement strand
CCCCGCCCCGCCGCAAACTCCCCACCACCCGCCGCTAGAGCACAAACCATGACCGGAGGCTGTGCTTGTGCCCGGCCCCGCGCTGACCCAAGCCGTCGCGATCGCGAGCGAAGCCAAGTTCGAGCCTGCGAGAACTTGATCGCGCAGCGAGGCCCCCAGGGCCGAGCCGGAGCGATGCAGCGATCGCACGTATTGTCCGTTGAAGGAAGGCCGTCTAACGGCCTGACGCCAAGGACAATACAGATTGAACAGTGTCGGCTTCGGCGGCGGTTTTGTCGGGGCGGTAGCGGAGGACGCGGGCGAAGCGGAGGGCGATGCCGCCGGGGTAGCGGGGGCTCTGCTGGACGCCGTCGAAGGCGATCTCGACGACGAGTTCGGGCCGGACGTGGACGGTCCAGCCGTCTTCGCGGACGGCGAGCTCGCGGAGCTTCTCGGTCTGCCAGGCGAGGAGCTCGTCGGTGAGGCCCTTGAACGTCTTGCCGAGCATGACGAACCCGCCGGTCTCGGGGTCGCGGGCGCCGAGGTGCAGGTTGGACAGCAGGCCCTGGCGGCGGCCGTGGCCCCACTCGACGGCGAGGACGACGAGGTCGAGGGTGTGGCGGGGCTTCACCTTGATCCAGCCGGCGCCGCGGCGGCCGGCGGTATAGGGGGTGTCGAGCGACTTGATGAGGACGCCCTCGTGGCCGCGGGCGACGGCGTCGTCGAAGAAGTCCTTGGCGGCGGACGGGTCGGCGGTGACGATCCGCGGGATGCGGAGGGGCTCGGGGACGGCCCGGACGAGCGCCGCGCTGCGGTCGGCGCCGGGCGCGTCGAGGAGGTCGTCGCCGTCGAGGTGGACGACGTCGAAGAGGAACGCGGTGAGCGGGACGGGTTCGGTGTCCTTGGCGGTGCGGGTCGCGGTGCGGGCGGCGGTGACCTGGAACGGGTACGGGGCGCCGTCGGGGCGCAGGGCGATGACCTCGCCGTCGAACACGGCGTCGCGGACGGGCAGCTCGCGGACGGCGGCGACGACCTCAGGGAGCCGGGCGGTGATGTCGTCGAGGGTCCGGGTGAACACGCGGACGTCGCCGTCGCGGACGTGGATCTGGGCGCGGACGCCGTCGAGCTTCCACTCGACGGCGGCCTCGGCCTTCAGCTTGGCGAACGCCTCCTCCACCGAGGGGGCGGACGCGGCGAGCATCGGCTTGACCGGGCGTCCGACCTCCAGGGTGAACGCCTGCAGCCCGGCGGTGCCGTCGGCGAGGGCGGCGGTGGCGACGGGGCCGAGGGAGCCGCGCAGCATGACGGCGCGGCGGACCTGGGCGGACGGCACTCCGGCCGCGGCGGCGATCGCCTCGGCCATCACGCCGTCGAGGGCGCCCTGGCGCAGCTCGCCGGCCAGCAGCCGGATGAGGAAGCCCTGCTCGTCGCGGGTGGCGCGGCCGAGGAGGGCGGCGACGAGGTCGCGGCGGCGGGCGACGGACCCGGCGCCGGACACCGCGCCGATCTCGGTGAACGCGGCGTCGACCTCGGGGACGGTGAGGGACGGCTCGGCGGCGGGCGGCGGGACGTCGCGCAGCGCGGCGTAGCCGACGCCGATCTGCCGCTGCGGCAGCTCCCCGGACAGGTAGGCGACCACGGTCGCGGCCTCGCCGGGCGCGGCGGCGCGCAGGCACTCCGCGAGCGCCGTGATCTTGGCCTTGCGGCCGGAGGTGCCGGCCACCTCCCGGGACGTCCGCGCGATCTCCGCTATCAGCACCACCCCATTGTGACCACGGGGGCTGACAATCGGCCCGGGCGGGACCCCTGGTCAGCCGCGGCGGTCCTGACTACGTTGACCAGTGGCGGGGTCGATGACGCGCGGGGGAGTGAGGAGCGGGGCGTGGGGCTGCAGCGCGAGCCGTTCCACCGGGTCTACTCGGCGCCGGAGCCGCCGTCGCCGAAGCGGCGGCCGCGGCTGCTGGTGCTGCTGGTCGCGGTGGTGGCGTTCTGCGGGGCCGCGGCGGCGGTGTTCGTGCTGATGCCGGGGCACGGGAAGGACGCGGCGTCGCCGCGGACGTCGCCGTCCGGCGGCGCGGCGCCGGGCCGGACGGGCCGGGCCACGGAGCCGCCGAGCCCGTCCGGGACGCCCAGCCCGTCCGAGACGCCGATGCAGGAGCAGACGGTGGCGTCGCTGCCGAAGCCGTGCGCGATGGTGTCGGGCCGCACCGTCGGCAGGACGATCCCGAAGGCCAGGCGGGACGAGAGCGCGAACTCGACGTTCACGACGTGCACGTACACGGCGCAGGGGCCGAGGTTCCGGTGGCTGCGGGTGGAGGTGAACCTGCACGCGCCCGCGAAGACGCCGACGCCGGTGCAGGACGCGGAGGGCGACTACCGGGCGTCGTGGACGCAGGCGCACGACGCGCCGCTGGTCCGGACGATCAGCCTGCGGCGGCAGCGGGGGATCGGCGACGAGGCGTTCCGGTGGTTCAAGGCCGACGACGGGCAGCCGACGGTGGTCGGCGAGGTGACGGCGCGGTTCCGGAACGTGCTCGTGACGGTCAGCTACAGCGAGCAGGCGGCGAAGGGCGCCGCGGACGCCCGGGAGGGGGCGTGCCTCGGCACGGCCGAGGGCGTCGCGCGCGAAGTCCTGGCCACCTTGGCGCATTTCTGACCTGAATCGGCCGATCATGGCTTATTTTCTGTCAGAAGCTTCTAAGGTGTTTCCGGTAAAGGGGAGGAAGTGCGGCGGTCGTGCCCCCACCCGTGTCCGGCGGCCGGCGTGCTTTGCGGTGCATGGGGAGGAGGAGGTCGACGACGTGACCGTTTCCGCGGTTGGAGTGTCCTGGGTGAAGTGATCTCCAGGTCAGCAGCCCGTCCCGTCGAAGGGGCCGTGGAGTGGACCCCGCTCCGCGGCCCTTCGCGTTCCCGATTCCGGGACCACTGGAAAACCGTTCGGTATTCGGCTGCTGCCATTGTGTCACCGAATTCGTTTCGGTGCCGGCGGAAATGGTCGCGGAGTAGAACCGGTTACGATTTCGCGAGTCCCGCACGAACCCACACGTCACGGGCCCGGCCGTCCAGGAATCCGACCTCGTCGAAGAACGCGGTGCACTTGCGGAACGCCCACGCCATCGTCTCCCGGCGGTGCTCGCTGCGCGCCGCGACCCGGCGAGCCAGCTTCGGGTCCAGCCCGACGGCGGTGTAGCACGACGGGTGGATCACCTGCGTGGCCATCAGCCGGGTGCCCTGCGCCAGCGCGTACGCCGCCGCCCGCCGCCGCACCGGCGACGCGTGCGCGACGAGCCGCTTCAGCTCCTCCCGCGCGTACTTGATGTGCCGCGCCTCCTCGATCACGTGGATGCGGGTGACCTGCCGGATCATCGGCTGGACGGCCTCGTCCGGGAACGTCAGCCGCTGGAACGCGTCGGTGAACTCCTCCACCACCAGCGTCCCCGCGAACATCGGCATCGGGTCGTACACGGCCCCGAACAGCTTCGCGAAGTGGTACTCCAGCGCCCGCGGCCGGTGGGTGCGCAGCCCGCAGGTGCGCACCATCCGGCCGAACATCTTCGAGTGCCGGCACTCGTCGGCGATCTCCGTCAGCGCGTAGGCGACGTGCTCGCTGTCGTAGCGGCTCCGGTAGGCGTGCTGGACGAGCGCCTGCATCAGCAGCATCTCCGACCAGATGCCGAACGAGGCGATGCTGCACATCTCCCGCTTGGTCAGCTCCACGCGCTGCCGGTGCGTCAGCCCGTCCCACAGCGGCGTCTCGTAGATCGACACCAGCTGCGGCGCCATGTACCAGACGTCGGGGTCCTGCGGGGCGTCCCAGCCGACGTCGGTGTCGGGGTCGAAGGAGTGCTTGCGGGACGTCCGGAGCAGCCGCTCGGCGACCACCTCGCGGTCGGTGAGCTCCAGCGTGTGGTCGCCGTCCTTGCAGCGGATCCGCGCGGTCCAGGTGGCGGGGCGGTCGGTCAGCAGTTCGGGGGGCATCGATCCTTCTCCTCTCCCGGGGGAGGCCGAGGAGGGCCGCGAGGCCGTGCACCGCACGGCGGGGCCGGCCCTATTGCACGGGGATTCTGGCGAGCAGGCGGGTGGACGCCGGCGAGATGCGGGACAGGGCGTGCAGGAGGTGGCCCTCGAAGTTGACCGGGACCACGGCCTTGTTCTTGATGATGGCGTCGACGACCCGCTCGGCGACCTTCTCCGCCGGGTACCGGCGCAGCCGGATCGCCTTCTCGCCGCGGGCGCGGACGCGCTCGCGGTGCGCGGCGTCGCCGCCGACGAACGTGCCGTTCTTGACGATGTTGGTGCTGGCGAAGCCGGGGCACACGGCGGTGACGCCGATGCGCGAGGACGCCAGCTCGGCGCGCAGGCACTCGCTGAGCATCAGCACCCCGGCCTTGGTGGTGCAGTAGGCGGGCAGCGAGCGGGTCGGCGCGAACGCGGCGGCGGACGCGATGTTGACGATGTGGCCGCCGAAGTTGGGCTTGTCGGGCTTGTTCGGCAGCGCGTTGACGCGCTCGACCATCTGCTTGCCGAACAGCCGGGACCCGTGGATGACGCCCCACAGGTTGACGCCGAGGATGCGGTTCCAGTCCTCCACGCCGTGGTCGAGGAACGGGCCGCTGACGGCGATCCCGGCGTTGTTGACGACGATGTCGGGGACGCGGTGGGCCTGCCGCACCTCGGCGGCGAACGCCTCCATCGCGGCGGCGTCCGCCACGTCCACCTCGTAGGCGCCGCCGCCCGGGCCGAGGGTCTTGGCGAGGGTCACGGTCCGCTCGGCGGACGGCAGGTCGATGTCGGCCGCGAGGACGGTCGCGCCGCGTTCGGCGAGGGCCAGCGCGATGGCGCGGCCGAACCCGCTGCCGGCTCCGGTGACGACGGCGAGCGCCCCGTCGAAGTGCGCGAGTGGCATGCAGACCTCCGAGATGTCCCGAGCGGAATGATCTCCAACCGTACTCAGCCCGCCGCGGCCTCGGCGATGACGGCGTCGACCTCGGCCTTGCGCTCGGCCTCCTCGGCGGCGAACCGCTCGGCGTCGAGCTTCTCGGCGATGTCCTCGTCCTGGTTCATCAGCGCTTCGAGGTCGGCCTTGGACATGTCGAGGACGCCCATGTCGTCGTACGTCCGCTGGATGCGCTCGCTCCAGAGGCCGATGTCCTTCACGCACGGGACGATCCGGCTGAACAGCAGGCTCTGGAACATCTTCATGTAGGGGGAGTTCTCCACCATCTCGTCGACCTCCTTCGGGTCGATGCCGAAGTTGGTCCAGATCTCCCGGCCGCGGATGCGGTCGCGCATGAGGTAGCAGCCCTCGATGACGAAGTCCTCGCGCTCCTTCAGCTCGGGCGCCGACAGCTGCTTGTAGTAGTCGCGCAGGGCGAGCCGCCCGAACGCGACGTGCCGGGCCTCGTCCTGCATGACGTAGGCGAGGAGCTGCTTGGGCAGCGGCTTGGTGGTGATGTCGCGGATGACGCCGAACGCGGCGAGCGCGAGGCCCTCGATGAGCACCTGCATGCCGAGGTAGGGCATGTCCCAGCGGGAGTCGGTGAGGGTCTCGTTCAGCAGGTCCTGCAGCTTGGTGTTGATCGGGTAGACCATCCCGACCTTCTCGTGCAGGAACCGCGTGAACAGCTCGACGTGCCGGGCCTCGTCCATGGTCTGCGTGGCGGAGTAGAACTTGGCGTCCAGGTCGGGCACCGACTCGACGATCCGGGCGGCGGTGACCATCGCGCCCTGCTCGCCGTGCACGAACTGGGAGAACTGCCAGGACGTGGAGTGCTGCCGCAGCTCGCCGCGCTGCTTCTCGGTCAGCTTGTCCCAGTACTTGGTGCCGTAGATGGCGAGGGACTGGTCGGGGACGCCGAGGACGTCGTACGGGTCGACCTCCAGGTCCCAGTCGATCCGCTTGACCGAGTCCCACTGCTTGTCCTTGCCCTTCTGGTACAGGGCGAGGAGCCGGTCCCGGCCGTCGTCGTACTCCCAGGTGAACCGGGTGTCTCCGGCCAGGGGCACGTTCCAGGTGGACTTGCCGACGGGCTCGGTGTAAAGGTCATGGGTCGACACGGGCGTTCCTCCCCGAGGGCGCGACACGTACGATGTACGTAAGACGTACGTTGTACGTACCGTGTCACGGTGTACTTACGGGTGTCAACGGCGGGAAGGGGCGGGACCGATGAACGGCGACGTGACGTCCGACACGCCGGCGCCGCGACCCGTCCTCACCAGGGCGCGGATCGTGCAGGCGGCGGTCGGGCTGATCGAGCGGGAGGGCGCGGACGCGCTGTCGATGCGCCGCGTCGCGGCCGAGCTGGGCGTCGCGGTGATGTCGCTCTACAACCACGTGCCGAACAAGGGCGCCCTGCTCGAAGGCGTCGCGGAGCACGTCATCGCCGGCCTGGAGTTGGAGGACGACCCGTCCGAGCCGTGGCAGACGCGGGCCCGCGCGCTCGTGCGGGCGTTCCGGAAGGTCGCGCACGACTACCCGCGCTGCATGACGATCGTCCTCACCCACAAGATCGACACCCAGCTCGGGCTGCGGCCCGCCGAGCGGGCCCTCGCGCTCGCCGACGCCGCCGGCTTCGACGGCCCCACCTCGGTGCGGATCATGCGGGCGCTGATGGCGTACGCGCTCGGCGCGCAGCTCCGCGAGACCGGCGTGGTCAAGACGCTGGACAACCTCGTCGAGACCCAGGCCGAGTCGTGGGCGAAGCTGGACGCCGCCGAGTTCCCGCACGTGGTCGCGCTCTCCGAGGAGCTCGCGAGCCACGACCCCGAGACCGACTTCGAGTTCGGCCTGGACCTCCTCATCACCGCCCTGGACGCCCTCCCCCGGGGGAGGAGTCAGTCCAGGTAGGGGCTGAGACCCTTCCAGCAGAAGTCGGTCATGTAGCGGGCGGCGTCCTCGACGGTCACCTCGGGATGCCAGGTCCGCCACTGGGCGAGGCGCTCGCACGCGCCGATGATGATCTCGGTGAACGCGGCGATCGCCTGCCCGCCCGCGTGCGGGACGAAGGCGGCGAGCACACCGGAGATCAGCTCGCTCTGCTGCCGGCGGGTCGCCTCCACCGCCTCGACGGTCTCCTGCGACCCGGCCGCCGGCTCGCGCAGCAGCATCGCGAACGACTTGCTGTGCGCGTCGATGAACCCGAAGTAGGCGACCATCCCGCGCCACAGGATGTCCTCCGGCGTGGTCGCGCCCGCCATGGCCTTCTGCGTGACGTCCAGCAGCTCGGCCTTGGACCGGCTCACGCACGCGACGAGCAGCCCGTCCTTGGAGCCGAAGTACTCGTAGAGCATCGGCTTGGAGACGCCGCAGCGCTCGGCGATCTCGTCCATCGAGGTGCCCTGGTAGCCGCGCTCGCCGAACACCGCCTCGGCCACGTCCAGCATCTGCCGCTCGCGCTCCGCGCGCGACATCCGGCGGCGGCGCTGCGGGGGATGCGGTGTGGCGGCACTCACAGCGGAATCCTATCTGTTGGACCTACCGTCAGTAAGCTACTCATAGTAACTTACCCCGAGTAGGTTACCGCGAGAGGACGGGATATGAGCGAGCGCGCCCCGGCGATCGTCATCATCGGCTCCGGCTTCGCCGGGCTCGGCATGGCCATCCGGCTGAAGCAGTCCGGCTTCCACGACTTCGTCATCCTGGAGAAGAGCGAGGCCCTCGGCGGGACCTGGCACGACAACACCTATCCCGGCTGCGCCTGCGACGTCCCGTCGCACATGTACTCCTTCTCCTTCGAGCTCAACCCGGGCTGGTCGCGGATGTTCGCGCCGCAGCCCGAGATCCGCTCCTACATGGAGCGCACCGCCGACAAGTACCGCGTCCGCGAGCACATCCGCTTCGGCAGCCACGTCGACAGCATGGAGTACCAGGACGACACCCGCCGCTGGAACGTCACCCTCACCGACGGGACCGTCCTCACCCCCCGCGCCGTCGTCTCCGGCATCGGCGCCCTGCACATCCCCTCGTTCCCCGACCTGCCGGGTATCGAGAGGTTCGAGGGCACCACCTTCCACTCCGCCGAGTGGGACCACTCCTACGACCTCACCGGCAAGCGCGTCGCCGTCATCGGGACGGGCGCGTCCGCGATCCAGTTCGTCCCGCAGGTCGCGAAGAAGGCCGGGGAGCTGATGCTCTTCCAGCGGACGCCGCCGTGGATCCAGCCGAAGCCCGACTTCACCTTCCCCAAGCCCGTCCGTACCGCGTTCGGCAAGGTGCCCGGCGTCGCGCGCGCGTTCCGCAACGGCATCTACTGGGCGCTGGAGGCCCGCGCGATCGGCTTCACCATCGACCCGCGGCTGTCGCTCCCGCAGGAGAAGCTCGCCAGCCGCCACCTGGCCAAGCAGATCCCCGACCCGGAGCTGCGCGCCAAGGTCACGCCGGACTACACCATCGGCTGCAAGCGCGTCCTGCTGTCCAACGACTACTACCCGGCCCTGACCCGCCCGAATGTGACCGTCGAGACGTCCGGCATCGCCGAGGTGCGCGAGCACTCCGTCGTCACCAAGGACGGCGAGGAGTACGAGGTCGACTGCATCATCTACGGCACCGGCTTCAAGGTCGTCGACGCGCTCAACGAGCTGCGCGTCACCGGCCGGAACGGCGTCAAGCTGCAGGAGATCTGGGCGGACGGCATCGAGGCGCACCGCGGCACCACGATCCCCGGCATGCCGAACTTCTTCATGCTGCTCGGCCCGAACACCGGCCTCGGCCACAACTCCGTCGTCTTCATGATCGAGGTGCAGATCCAGCAGGTGCTGAGCTGCCTGCGGCTGCTGCAGGAGTCCGGCGCCGACGCGATCGAGCCGAAGCCCGAGGCGTCCCGCCGCTTCAACGACCGGATGCAGCGGCGGCTGCGGCGCGCCGTGTGGAACGAGGGCGGCTGCAACAGCTGGTACCTCGACGACCAGGGCGTCAACCGGACGCTGTGGCCCGGCCACACCTTCGAGTTCTGGGCCGGCAACCGCAAGGCCAAGCCCGAGGAGTACCTCCTCACCCGCTGACCCGGGCGCGCGGACGTGCTAGGGATTGGGCATGCCGAAGCCACTGATGCCGCGGCGCCTGCGCCGCATCAACAAGGCCGTCACGAACCGGGTGCAGGGCGTCTACGCGCCCTACCTGCCGCCGCTCGCGGTCATCGTCCACAAGGGGCGGACGTCCGGGCGCGAGTACCGGACGCCCGTCACGGCGTTCCGCAGCGGTGACCGGCTCATCGTCGGCCTGCCGTACGGGGCCGACACCGACTGGGTGCGCAACCTGCTCGCCGAGGGGCGCGGCGGCGTCGAGCGGCTCGGCCGCGTCCGGCGGATCGGCCGCCCGCGCGTGCTGACCGCCGCCGACGCCGCCGACCTGCCGGCCGCCGCGCGGCCCCTCACCCGCTTCATGGACGTGCTGGTCGCCGACCTCGTCGACGGCTGAGCGGCTACGTCCCCGGGCGAGCGGCCGCGTCGACGGTTGTGCGGCCCGCGTCCGCGGGCGGGCCCGGCTACTTCTCCGGCGCGAACATCGGGCGGAAGCCCGCGACGAGCTGCCGGACCACCGGACGCTGCTCGGCGGGCGTGCGGCCGCGCAGGTCGTGGATCGGGTCGAGGCCGTCGTAGTACGGCGCGAGCGCCAGGAACGGCAGCATCGTGAGGATCATCGTGGCGAGGACCTGCAGGTCGGCGTCCTCGCGGATGCCGCCCTGCGCCTTCCACAGCTCCAGCGTCGGATGGATGACCTGGAGGTAGTGCTGGTTCGCGGTGTCGCGCACCACCGACCGGACGCTGTTGTCCAGCTCGAAGTTCGTCGCGGCGGTGACGGCGCGCTCCAGCGGGTGGTCGGCCATGTACTCGGTCCAGTCGCACAGCACGTCGAACAGCCACTCGTCGAAGGACTGGTCGAAGTCGACGCGGGCGATCCGCCGCTCCATCTCCTCGCGGATCCGGCGGGACGCCTCGTCGCACACGAACGCGAAGAACTCCAGCTTGTCGCTGAAGTACTGGAACAGCGAACCCTTGGCGATGCCGGCCTCGCGGGCGATGGTGTTCAGGCTGCCGGTCGAGTACCCGTGCTCTCCGAACTCGCGCATCGCCACCTCGAGCACCCGTTCCCGCTTGGCGACGTTGAGGCGGAACCACGTGGACGTTGGCATGGACCCCTTCGACTTTCCGTCAGGAACCGGTAACCCGGAGGTCAGGATAACGGTCCATCGCTTCTCGTGTGAACCAAATGTCACTCTCGCGCGTCGGCCTCCGCGCCCGCGGCCGGTTCCAGGTACTGGAGCGTGAACTCGGCGGACGCGAAGTCGCCGCCCTGCGGCGTGCCCGGCCCGACGAACGTGTCCGGAATGCCGTAGTCGGCCGCGTCGTCCTGCGGCCGGTAGCCGAGCCCGTCGTCCAGCTCCCAGAACCGCCGCGCGTTCGCCGACACCGCGTACGCCGCGAGGAACCCCGGCGCCGGGACCGTCAGCGCCGCCAGCACGAACCCGGCGCAGTCCCGGTGGCTCAGCCAGGTCGCCAGGTGGCGCGGCTCGTTCGGCACCGCGTCGAGGCTGCCGATCCGCAGGCACACCACGTCCAGCCCGAACTTGTCGACGTACAGCCGGGCGAGCGCCTCCACCGCGACCTTGCTGACCCCGTACAGGCCGTCCGGGCGCGGCGGCATCTCCGCCGACACCGTCACGGTGGACGGGTACAGGCCGGTCAGCCGGTTGCTGCTCGCCAGCACCACGCGCCGGACCCCGGTCACCCGCGCCGCCTCCAGCATCCGCTGCGCGCCCAGGATGTTGCCCTCGACCAGCTCCGGGAACGGCGCCTCGTCCCGCACCCCGGCGAGGTGCACGACCGCGTCCGCGCCCGCGACGATCTCCGCCGCGTCCGACAGGTCGGTGCGGTGCACCTCCTCGTTCGGCGCCTCCGCCTCCAGCGGCGCCCGGTCGGCCAGCACCAGCGTGCTCGCCGCCTCGCGCAGCGGCCCCCGCACGGCGGACCCGACCCGGCCCGCCGCCCCCGTCAGCACGATCCTTCCGAGTGTCATCCCAGCAGTCTCCCAGCGTTGACGCGAGCTCGGCACAGGGGACTCGCCCAGCGGCCCGTTCCTCGCCGAACCTGCAGATTTCCGTGCGACGGATTCCCGGGGCATGTGATCATTCTTTGCCGCTTCGACAATGCCGGCGCGCGCCGGGCGAAACCGCTGATGAACCCGTCCGCTGCGACCGAATCGTGGTGCCCGCGCTCGACCGCCGCACCGGTGGCGCGGCGCGTCCGGAGAGCACTCTAGCTCGCCGGACGCCGCGGCCGGATCGAGCGCCCGGCGCCGTCCGCCTGTCGCTGATGCGCAATCCCTGATAATGCGGGCCATTGACCGGCCGGAGTAATTCGTCGTCCGCTGACAACCTTTTCCGTGCGCCTTGAAGCGTCATTCGGCAGCTGATTCGATCGCCTCATCGATCGGGACGGAAACCGGAGGGTGGAGGTGGGGGCGGGTGCGCTCACGGTCGGCCGGCGGTGCGGTGTTCGCGGGGCTCGGGGTGGCGGCGGTGCTCGCCGTGTCCGGGGCGTCCCCGGTGATCGCCGAGCCCACGCCGTCGACGTCCCCGTCCGGCGGGTCGCCCTCGCCGTCCGGCAGCTCCACGCCGTCGCCGACCGTGTCGCCGACGGACGACCCGACCACCCCGCCGCCGGACACCGGCTCGCCCACGCCCACCGACTCGGCCACGCCCACGCCGTCGCACAGCGCGACGCCGACGCCGACGCCGTCGCACACGCCGACGCACACGCCGGACGAGCCGGGCAGGCCGGCGAAGCCGGTGCTGGCGGTCGCGGCGACGGTGTCGTCGGCGACGGTCCGCCCTGGCGACGCGATCACCGCCACCGTCCGGGTGTCGGCGTCCGGCGCGACCGCCTCCGGGACCGTGCTGCGGGCGTCGGCGACGGGCGGCGCCACGGCCGGTCCGGCCGAGCAAGGCCTCGGCAGCGTGGGGACGGCCGGGACGTCGGCGACCGTGACCGTGCGGGTCCCGGCCGGGGCCGAGCCCGGGACGATCAGGCTCACCGTCCGGGTGTCGGCGTCGCACGCGGCCACCCGGACGCGCACCTACACGCTCGTCGTCACCGAACCCTCCGGCGCCCTGCCGCCCGGCATCACCCCGGGCTCCCTGCCGCCCGGCGTCCCGCCGATCACGCCCGCGAGCGTGCCCGGGCTGACCGGACCGGACGTCGTGCTGCCGCCGGTCGTCGGCCCGCAGACCGCGCCCGCGCCGATCGCGCCGGTGCCGGTGGCGAACCTGCGCGCGCTGCCCCGGGACTCCTCGGACCTCGACGACCTCACCGCGCTGCAGGCGGGCGTGCTGGCCGCGATGGCCTCCTCGGTGACGCTGCTCCTCCTCAGACTGCGGCTGGCCCGCCGGGAGGGCGTCTCGCCCCGGCGGCCCGGCCGCCTCCACCTCCGTCCGGCCCGCGTCCACCTGCGTCCGGCCCGCGTCCGCTCTGCCGGGCCGCCGGTGCGGGCCGTCCCGCCGCAGCCGGTGCGGCCCCGGCCGAGGCCGGCGGACCCGCGGCCCGTGGCGGTCTGGACGGAGGGGACAGGGGAAGATCGTCCAGGAGCTGTTCGAGGCGCTGGTCGAGGAGCAGCTCACCGTGCCGACGTTCGTCCGCGACTACCCGGCCGAGACCTCCCCGCTGACCCGCCCGCACCGCGACGACCC
>NZ_WBMR01000250.1 GCF_008923365.1 Actinomadura montaniterrae | reverse complement strand
CGTGGGCCGGGCGCCGCGGCGGTTCCGCCTAGTGGACGGTCTGCGGGACCTTCCACGGGTTGTCGTCGCGCAGCGGCGGCGGCAGCAGGTCCTGCGGCCAGCCCTGGAACGCGACGGGCCGCAGGAACCGCTCGATCGCGGCGGTGCCGACCGACGTGGTGGCGGGCGCGGTCGTCGCCGGGTACGGGCCGCCGTGCTCCATCGCGTAGCTGACGGCGACGCCGGTGGGCCACTGGTTCCACAGCACGCGCCCGCTGCGGTCCGCGAGCACGCCGGTGAGCGCGGCGAGGTCGCCGGTCTCGTCCGGCTCGGCGTGCAACGACGTGGTGAGCTGCCCGGGCAGCGCGGCGACGGCGTCCGCGACGTCGGCGAGGTCGTCGTAGGTGACGACGAGGCCGAGCGGGCCGAAGCACTCCTGACCGGCGGCGTCGGCGTCGGCGCGGAACGCCTCCAGGTCCATGGTCAGCAGGCGCGGGGCCGTGGACGTCCCGTCCTCGGGCCACACGACGCGGCGGACGCCGGGGCGGCCGCCGAGCGCGTCGGACACCGCGAGGAAGCCGGACTCGATGCGGTCGTTCAGCATCGGCGCGGGGCCGACGCCGCGCAGCCGCTCGGCGATCTCGTCCACCAGCGCGGCCGGCGCGAACAGCAGGCCGGGGTTGGTGCAGAACTGGCCGGCGCCGAGGGTGAGGGACGCGGCGTAGCCCTGCGCGATCTCGTCGGCGCGCGTCTCGGCGGCGCGCGGCGTCACCACGGTCGGGTTGACGCTGCCGAGCTCGCCGAAGAACGGGATCGGGGTGGGCCGCTCCGCCGCGATCTTGGCGAGGGCGAGGCCGCCCTTCTCCGAGCCGGTGAACGCGGCGGCGGCGATGCCGGGGTGGCGGAGCGCCTCGACGCCCTCCGCCTCGCCCTCGATCAGGCCGAACACGCCGTCCGGCAGCCCGGCGCCGGCGATGATCTCGGCGGTGCGGCGCGACAGCCGGGGGTGGCCCGGGTGCGCCTTGACGACGACGGGGCACCCGGCGGCGAGCGCGGAGGCGGTGTCGCCGCCCGCGACGCTGAACGCGAACGGGAAGTTGCTCGCGGCGAACACCAGGACGGGGCCGACGGCCGTCCGGTAGCGGCGCAGGTCGGGCCGGGGGCCGCTCGGCCACTGCGGGTCGGGGCGGTCGATGCGGGCGTCGTAGAACGCGCCCTCCCGGACCTGGTCGGCGAACAGCCTGAGCTGGAAGGTGGTGCGGGTGAGCTCGCCGTTCAGCCGGGTCTCGCCGAGGTGGCTCTCCTCGTCGGCGAGGGCGACCAGCTCGGCGCGGGCGGCCTCCAGGGCGTCCGCGATCGCGGTCAGGCCCTCGGCGCGCTCCTGCGGCGGTGCCGCGGCCCATCCGGCCGCGGCGGACACGGCGGCGGCGACGGCCTGGTCCGGTGTCATGAGGTGCTCCCTTCGTCCCCGGCGCGCGGGGTGGTGCGGACGGTCCCCGGTCGTCCCCGATTCTCCACCGAGTTCCGGTACCCGTAGAACGCGTAGACGATCAGGCCGAGCAGCATCCACACCACGAACCGGACCCAGGTGACCCAGTCGAGGTTGGCGATCAGCCAGATCGAGAAGCCGATCCCGACCAGCGGCACCAGCGGCACCCAGGGGGTGCGGAACGAGCGCGGCAGGTCGGGCCGGGTCTTGCGCATGACCATGATCGCGACGGCGACCACGATGAACGCCATCAGGATGCCGATGTTGGTGAGGTCGGCGGCCTCCTTGATCGGCAGGAACCCGGCGATGACGGCCGAGCCGATCCCGACGAGCCAGATCACCCGGTTCGGGACCTGCCGGCGCGGGTGGTTCTTGGCGAAGTAGGCGGGCAGCAGCCCGTCGCGGCTCATCGAGAACCAGACGCGGGTGACGGCGAGCATGTTCGCCAGCGCGGAGGTGGTGATGCCGATGACGGCGCCGACCGCGACGACGGTGCCGAGGCCGGCGAGGCCGACGGAGGCGAGCGCGCTGGAGAACGGGCTCTTGACGTCGATGTGCCGGTAGTCCTGCATGCCCAGCAGCACGATGCAGACGAGCAGGTAGATGACCGCGGCGATGGCGAGCGAGATGACGATCGCCTTCGGCAGCACCTTCTTGGCCTCGGCGCTCTCCTCGGCGGCCGCGCTCATCGCGTCGTAGCCGTAGACGGCGAAGAACGTGGTGGCGGCGCCGGAGATCGCGCCGCCGATGCCGAACGGCAGGAACGGGCTGAAGTTGCCGCCGGAGACGTGGAACGCTCCCGCGATCACGACGAGGGCGACGATGCCGAGCTTGACCACGACGAGGATCGTCTCGAACCGCGCCGACTCCTTCGTCCCGCGCGACAGCACGAACGCCAGCAGCAGGCACAGCAGCGCCGCGAACAGGTCGATCTTGTGGCCGGAGCCGGTGCCGGGCGCGCCGAGCGCCCAGTGCGGGATGTCCAGGCCGACCTGGTCGAGGATGTAGGACAGGTAGCCGGAGATCGCGATGGCGACGACCGCGACGATCGCGGTGTACTCCAGCAGCAGGTCCCAGCCGATCGCCCAGCCGATCGCCTCGCCGAGCGCGGCGTAGGAGTAGGTGTAGGCGGAGCCGGCCTTCGGGATGAGGCCGGCGAACTCGGCGTAGCAGAGCGCGGCGGCGCTGCTCGCGACGATCGCGATGAGGAACGAGATCATCACGCCGGGCCCGGCGTCGTCGTGCGCGACGACGCCGGCGAGCGAGAACACGCCCGCGCCGACGAGCCCGCCGAGGCTGAGCGCGACGAGCTGCCACAGGCCCATGGTGCGGCGCAGGCCGCCGGCGGTCTCCTCCTCGGACGAGTCCACCGGCTTCAGGCGGAAGATCCCCGCTCGGGTGAACAGCCCGCGCGCGGCCGGATCGGCCGACGGGGGCGTTTTTGGCATGGCTTGGGACATGACGGTCCCTCCCGGATGGGTCAGGAAATACCAAGGGGTGGGTCATGCGGCGGCCGGCGCGGTGCGGCCGGCCGCCGTGAAGGGCCCGGACGGGGCCGCTGGCCCCGGCACGGGAAAGGCCGATCGGTCTAGAGGACGAAGCCCTCGGGGAAGGGATCGGCGGGGTCGAGCAGGTAGGTGGCGTTGCCGGTGATCCAGGCGCGGCCGGTGAACTCGGGGATCACCGCGGGGAGCCCGCCGGCCTCGGCGGTGCCGACGAGCCGGCCGGTGAACCGGGTGCCGATGAACGACTCGTTCACGAACTCGGTGTGCAGCGGCAGCTCGCCGCGCGCGTGCAGCTGCGCCATCCGCGCGGACGTGCCGGTGCCGCAGGGCGAGCGGTCGAACCAGCCGGGGTGGATCGCCATGGCGTTCCGGGAGCGCTTCGCGTCCGAGCCGGGCGCGAGGAACTGGACGTGCTTGCAGCCTCCGATCAGCGGGTCGCCGGGGTGCGCGGGGCGGTCGGTCTCGTTGATCGCCGCCATGATCGC
Source organism: Actinomadura montaniterrae (assembly GCF_008923365.1). GTDB lineage: Bacteria > Actinomycetota > Actinomycetes > Streptosporangiales > Streptosporangiaceae > Spirillospora > Spirillospora montaniterrae. Next base: position 9,493 of record NZ_WBMR01000250.1, on the reverse strand, counting down.
CAGCCCGGCCTTGAGGATGTCGTCCTTGCGGGCCCGGTCGAACGGCAGCCCGAGCCGCTCCAGCTCGGTGATCGCGTAGAAGTTGCCGCCGTACGCCATGTCGTAGCGGACCTCGCCGAGGCCCGGCACGTCGACGACGGCGTCCTGGCGCAGCGCGAACGCGGGCACGTTGCGGAGCGTGACGTTCTCGGCGACGCCGTCGCGGACCGCGACGCGGGCCTCGACGAGCCCGGCCGGGGTGTCCAGCCGGACGATCGTCTCCGGCTCGGTCACCTCGACCATCCCGGTCTCCACCAGCACGGTCGCGACGCCGATGGTGCCGTGCCCGCACATCGGCAGGAACCCGCTGACCTCGATGTACACCACGCCCCAGTCGGCGTCCGGCCGGGTCGGCGGCTGGAGCAGCGCGCCGCTCATCGCGGGGTGGCCGCGCGGCTCGTCCATGAGGAACCGGCGCAGCCCGTCGAGGTGCTCGACGGCGTACCGGCGGCGCTCGGCCATCGTCGCGCCCGGGATGGGCGCGACGCCGCCGGTGACGACGCGGGTCGGCATGCCCTCGGTGTGCGAGTCGACCGCGGTGATCGACCGGGCCGAGCGCATCAGGCGGCCTGCCGCTGCGCGAGGGCGTCGATGGCGCGGGCCATGTCGGCGGTGACGCCGGCGCGGTGCTCGTCGGTGAGCGGGCCGCGCGGCGGGCGGCAGGGGCCGCCGTAGCGGCCGACCTGCTCCATGCCGAGCTTGATCGCCTGGACGAACTCGGTGCGCGAGTCCCAGCGGAACGCGGCGACGAGCGGCTCGTACAGGGCGCGGGCCTCCTCCAGCTTGCCGGTGGTGGCCAGCTCGTACAGCAGCGCGGACTCGGCGGGGAACACGTTCGGGAAGCCGGCGAACCAGCCGGTGGCGCCCATCAGCAGCGCTTCGAGGGTGACGTCGTCGGCGCCGGCGACGACCTCCAGGCCGGGGGCCTTCTCCTTGATCTCCAGGACGCGGCGGACGTCGCCGGAGAACTCCTTGACCGCCACGACGCCGTCGATCTGCGCGATCTCGGCGAGCAGGCCGGGGGTGAGGTCGACCTTGGTGTCGATCGGGTTGTTGTAGACCATGACGGGCAGCCCGGCGGACGCGACGGCCTCGTAGTGCGCGATGATCTCGCCGCGGTTGGCGCGGTACATCGTCGGCGGCAGGCACAGCACGCCGTGCGCGCCGTCCTCGGCGGCGAGCTCGGCCCAGTGCTTGGCCTGGTGGGAGCCGGGGCCGTGCACGCCGACCACGACGACGCCGTCCTTGCCGACGGCCTCGATCGCGGTGCGGGCGACGCGGCGGCGCTCCTCGTCGGTCAGCGAGGAGTACTCGCCGAGGGAGCCGTTCGGGCCGACGCCGCGGCAGCCGTTGTCGACGAGCCAGCGGCAGTGCTCGGCGTACTTGTCGTAGTCGACGGCGAGCCCGGCGGGAGCGGAGGCGTCCTCGTAGTAGGGCAGCGCCGTCGCAACGATGACGCCGCCGAGGCTCAGGAGCTTGGTGTCGCTCATCGGGCGCTCTCTTTCTGGTCGGGGTTGGGTGTGTTCTCGGTGGGGGGACTTGCGAGCTCGCCGAGCCTGATGGGCTGGGCGATGGGACGGTGGTGGGGGTTCGCCCCGGGCACCTTGCCGGAGAGCAGTTCGGCGACCGTGGGGCCGCAGACGCGGGCCTGGCACGGTCCGAGCCCGGCGCGGGTGCCGAGCTTGACCGCGCGGGCCGACCCGCTCGCCTCCTCGCCTGCCGCGCGGCAGAGGGAGCCGTAGGTGGTCTCCTCGCAGCGGCAGACGATGGTCTCGTCGCGCAGCCAACCGGGCCAGGCCGCGCCGATCGGGTGCGCGGCGGCGAGCCGGGCGGCGAACGCGCGGGCCTGGTCGCGGCGGCGGCGCAGCGCGCGGGCCTCGCGGGCGCCGGGGTCTCCTCCCCCGGCGATCCAGCCGGCGAGCAGGCCCTCGGTGCGGGCGGCGGGCGCCCCGCCGATGCCGGTGATCTCTCCGGCCGCGTAGACGCCGGGCGCGGTGGTGCGCTGGTCGGCGTCCACTTCGGTGAACGCGCCGCCGGACGTGCGGGTGAGCGCGCAGCCGGCCGCGACGGGCAGTTCGAGCTGCGGGCTGAAGCCGTGGGTGACGCACAGCGCGTCCACCGGGACGGTGCGCTCGGTGCCGGGGACGACCGACCAGTCGGGACGCAGCCGCGCCGTGACCGCCTCTTCCACGCGCCCGTCGCCCCGGGCCTCGATCACGGCGCGGCCCGTCCGGTACGGGACGCGGTGCCGGGCCAGCAGCCCCGCGTACTCGGCGAGCTCCCCGGCCTTGCCGGCCTGCGACGCCAGCTCCCAGGGGCGGCGGCTCCAGCCGCGCGCGACGGTCGCGGCGGGGTTGGCCTCCAGCACCTCCAGGACGGTGGCGCCCGCCTCGATCAGCGACGCGGCGACCGGGAGAAGGAACGGTCCAGAACCGGCGATCAGGACAGGGTCGCCGACGACGAGGCGCTCCCCCTTCGCGAGCGCCTGCGCGGCGCCGGCGGTGTAGACGCCGGGGAGCTCCCATCCCGGGAACGGCAGGACGCGGTCGTGGGCGCCGGGCGCGAGGACCAGCGCGTCCGGCCGCAGGACGCGGCGCTCGCGTCCGGCCGCGTCGGCCTCGCCGCGCAGCACGTGGACGATCGGCGCGCCCTCGTCGGGCCGTTCGAGCGACCAGACGGTGCTCTCCGGCCACCAGTCGCAGCGCGGATGCCCGAGGACGTGGTCGCGCAGCCGCTCGAAGCCGCGCCAGCCGTGGTGCAGGCGCCCCGGGTTCGCGGCGGCGAACGCGTCGGGCGGCATCCGGTGGTACTGGCCGCCGGGGTGCTCGGACGCGTCGATCAGCGTGACGTCCGCACCGGCGCGCAGCGCGCCCGCCGCGGCACCGAGACCGGCGGGTCCGGCGCCGACGACCACGACGTGGCGGCTCATCGGGCGTCCTCGCCACGCGACTGGGTGGCGACGGCGTCGCCGTCGTGGGCGCGGCGGCGGCAGGCCCGCACGTCGCGGACGCCGTTGACGGTGACGAGGCAGTCGAAGCAGGCGCCGATCCCGCAGAACACGCCGCGCGGGGCGCCCGACGGACCGGACCGCCAGGTGCGGCGCCCGGAGGCGAGCAGCACGCCCGCGATCGTCTGGCCGGCGGCGCCGTCGACCGGCTCGCCGTCCACGGTGATCCGCAGCGGGACGTCGGGGCGGCGCCCGGCCGCGTCCCCGGCCGCGGGCACGAGTCTCGCGCTCACAGGTTCTCTCCTTCGGACTGGACGGCGGGCCGGTCCGCGCGGAACGGCGCCGCGTCGATCGCGGGCTCGCGGCCGAGCATCAGGTCGCGCAGAACGGCGGCGGTGCCGGCGGACAGCCCGATCCCGGCGCCCTCGTGCCCGGTCGCGTGCCAGAGGCCGTCCAGCTCCGGGTCGGGGCCGATGACGGGCAGGTGGTCGGGGACGAACGGGCGGAACCCGCCGTAGGCCCGGATCACCGGCACGCCGGCCAGCGTCGGGAACAGCCGCAGCGCCTTGGCGGCGATGACCGACAGCACCTCGGGGCGGAGCCGGTCGTCGAACCCGACGCGGCGGCGCGACGAGCCGAGCAGGATCGTGCCGCCGCGGGTGGCCTCGACGACCGCGGACGCCTGGAGGTCCTCGGCGGCGCTGCCGACGGCGCCGACGTAGTCGGCGTCGTAGACCTTGTGGAAGACGGTCGGCGGCATCGGCGCGGTCACCAGCACCTCGCCGCGCCGGGGCCGGACGTCCAGCCGGACGCCGAGCCTCTTCGCGACCTCCCCGGACCAGGGCCCGGCGGCGTTGACGACCGCGTCGCCCTCGATCGTCCCGGCGGAGGTGCGGACGCCGGTGATCCGCCCGCCGCGGCGGACGGCGCCGAGCACCTCGCAGCCGGTGCGCAGCTCGGCTCCGGCGCGGACGGCGGCGGCCAGCAGCGCGGTCGCGGCGCCGGCGGGCTGCACCTGCGCGTCCTCGGGGTAGCGGACGGCCATCGCGACGTCGCGGGTGAGGTGGGGTTCGGCGGCGGCGAGCGCGCCGGCGTCCATCTCGTCGGCGGTCACCCCGGCCTTGCGCTGGCCCTCGGCGAACTCGGTGAGCGCGGCGGCGCCCTCGGGCGTCGTGGCGACGACGATGCCGCCCTTGGGATCCCATTCGGCGGCAGCGGCGTTCGGGTCGCCGTCCAGGATCGCGGGCCACAGCTCGCGGGACAGCTTCGCCAGCTCCAGCTCGGGGCCGGGCCCCTTGTCGGAGACCAGGACGTTGCCCTCGCCGTGCGCGGTGGTGCCCGCCGCTGGGCCGGACCGGTCGACGACCGTGACCGCGAATCCCGCGAGGGCCAGCTCGCGGGCGCAGGCCGCACCGACCATCCCGGCGCCCAGCACCACGACCCGCGCCATCGGCCCTCCCGCCGTCACCGTCACATCCAGGGCGTTCGTTAAATCGAACGACCCCGAGAGTATGTCGGTGCGCCGCGCGCTGTCAACGCGCGGATGAGAGCGGCGTCACGGCGTCTCGACCAGGTGCGGCGGCTCCGCCGGGGTCGAGTGAAGCCGCTGGTCAGAGCGGTACTGGAGGAGCAGCACGGAGCGGACGGGCCCGGCGAGCGCGGTGTAGGCGTGCGGCAGCCGGGCATCGAAGCTCACGTAGTCGCCGGGCCCGAGCTCGACCTCCCGGTCGTCCACCCGAACGCCCAGCCGGCCCGCCTGCACGATGGTGTGCTCGGTCCCGACATGGCCGAGCGAGTCCTGCCGGGAGTCGGCCCTGACCTGCTGGTCGTACACCTCGAAGATCGCTCCGCCGGACTCGATGCCGCGCAGCGGCCGCAGGTCGACGCCCTCGCCGCGCAGCACCTCGACGTCCGCGCCGCGCACCACCGTCAGCCCGGACGGCTCCTGGTGGTCCAGCAGGTCGGAGATCGGCACCTCCAGGGCGCGCGACAGGCTGAACACCGTCTCGATGGTCGGGTTGCCGGCACCCGCCTCCAGCTGCGACAGCGTCGCCTTGCCGATCTTGGACCGGCGCGACAGCTCCGACAGCGACAGCCCGAGCTCCAGCCGCGCGCGGCGCAGGTTGCCCGCCAGCACGTCCCGCACCGAATCGCCCGGACCGCCCACGTGCCCGCCCCCTTCGCCCGCGGGACCCCGCCCGCTCGCCATCCTTGCGTTCGCTTTAACGAACACGTAGTTTACCGACGGCGCCGCGTGCCGGGCGGCTCGGCCCGCGGCCCGGCCCGCTACAGGGCGACGAGCCTGCCCACCCCGGCGGCGCGGGCGCGGTCCACGATGACGGCCGCGGCGGCGGTGTCCTGCACGCCCAGGCCGACGCTGTTGTAGAAGACCACGTCGTCCGCCGCCTCCCGGCCGGGGGCGAGCCCGGCGACGATCGGGCCGAGCGCCCGGATCCGGTCCTCGCCCAGCCGGCCGTCGCGCAGGCCCGCCGCGATCGGGCCCGCCTGCAGCCGGGCGGTGTCCACGTCGTCGACGACGACGGCCGCCGCGCGGTCGATGAGCGCGCCGTCGACCTCGCAGCGGTCCGGCGCGAACGAGCCGACGCTCAGCACGGTGCAGCCCGGTCCGACCCATTCGCCGAGGACGACCGGCTCCGCGCTGGTCGTGGCGGTGACGACGACGTCCGCGCCCGCGACGGCCGCGCGGACGTCCCCGGTCCCCTCGACCGGCAGCTCCAGTTCCGCGGCCAGTTCGGCGGCGGCGCCGCGTGTCCCGGCGTTGCGGCAGGCCACGGTCACCCGCTCGATCGGCCGCACCCGGAGCATGGCCCGCACGTGCGCGCGGCCCTGCACGCCGCAGCCGATCACCGCGAGCCGGGACGCGCCCGGGGCCGCGAGGTGGTCGGCGGCGACCGCGCTCGCCGCGGCCGTCCGCAGCGTCGTGACCGCCTCGCCCTCGATGATCGCGACGGGCCGCCCGTCCACCGGGTCCTGCACGGTGACCAGCGCCGCGACGGTCGGCAGGCCGCGCGCGGCGTTGCCGGGCGTGACGCTGCCGAACTTCGCGACCGCGCCGGTCCCGGGGAGCCGCGACACGTAGCTGAACGCGACGGCGCCGTCCGGCCCGTCCAGCAGCACCCGCGGCGCGAGCCGCGCCTCCCCCGTGCCGAGCGCCGCGAACGCGGCGCGCTGCGACCCGATCGCGGCCGGCAGGTCGAACACCGCGCGCACGTCGGCGGCGGACAGCAGCAGGACGTCGGCCATGGGCCGATCCTCGCGAGCCGCTCCCCGCGCTGTCGAGGCCGGGAGGGCAAGCGGTGCTTACCGATCACGACATGAGATCGCATGCTTCGTCGTCTCGACGGCCGTCCGTCGACGGACCACGCTTTTGCCAACCCGCCTGACGAGCGAGGGAGCACCGATGACGGCCACGAAACCACGGCGCCGCGGAGCGCGAAAGCACGGGCTCACGGCGGCCGGCGCCGGGCTGCTGCTGATCCCGCTCGCCGCCGGCTGCGGATCGGGCGGCTCCGGCGGCTCCGGCGACATCAAGATCGGCGTGCCGGCCCCGCTGAGCGGCGACTCCGCCTCCGCCGGCCAGGACATCCTCGCCGCCGCGAAGGTCGCCGCCGACGAGGTCAACAAGGCCGGCGGGGTGAAGGGCAAGAAGATCAAGATCGTCCAGGCGGACGACCAGTGCAGCGCGCAGCAGGGCGCGCAGGCCGCGCAGAAGCTGCTCAACAGCGGCGTCGTCGCCGTCGCGGGCGGCTACTGCTCGGGCGCCGCGGTGCCCGCGATCCCGATCTACGGGCGGCGCAGCGTGCCGTTCGTCATGGACGCCTCCACGAACCCGTCGCTCACCGACAGCGGCAAGGGCAAGGTGTTCCGGACCTGCGGGCGCGACGACAACCAGGGCCTGGTCGCCGCGAAGTTCATGACCGGGCCGCTCGGCGCGAGGCGGATCGCGCTGCTGCACGACAACACCACCTACGCCAAGGGCCTCGCGGACGCGGCGGCGACGTCGGTGAAGCAGGCGGGCGGGCAGGTCGTCTACGAGGACGCGCTGCAGCCCGGCCAGTCCGACTACAGCCCCGTCCTGACGAAGATCGCCTCGACGAAGCCGGACGTGCTGTACTTCACCGGCTACTACGCCGAGGCGGGGCTGCTGATGAAGCAGCGCAAGCAGCTCGGCCTGAAGTTCACGCTGATGGGCGGGGACGCGACGACCGACGCGACCGTCCTGAAGACGGCCGGCCCGGCGGCGGACGGCTACATCGCCACGACCGCGCCGCTCGCGAAGGACCTCCCGGCGGCGTCCGGGTTCGTGTCGGCCTACAAGGCGAAGAACGGCGCCGATCCCGGGCCGTTCTCCGTCTACGAGTACGACGCGGTGAAGGTCCTCGCGAAGGTCATCGGGCAGACGGGGACGAAGGGCGCCGACATCATCAAGGGCCTGCACGGCGTCAAGGACTTCCCCGGCATCACCGGCCCGATCACGTTCGACGCGAAGGGCGACCGGACCGACCCGCTGTACATCACCGTCCACGTGCAGAGCGGCGCGTTCACCGCCTACAAGAAGCTCGACAAGAGCGGCGCCTGGGTGGACGCCAAGGCCTCGTGAGCGCGGCGGCATGAGCGAGTTCGTCCAGTACCTGGTGAACGGCCTGACCATCGGGGCGTTCCTGGCGCTGATCGCGCTCGGCTACTCGATGATCTACGGCGTGGTGCGGCTGATCAACTTCGCGCACGGCGACGTGTTCATGATCGGGGCGTTCGCCGGCTACGGGGTGCTGACCACGCTCGGCGTCACCGGCGGGATGGCGTGGCCCGCCGTGCTCGCCGCCGTGGTGGCGGGCGCGCTCGCCACCGGCCTGGTCGGCACCGGGATCGCCCGCGCCGCCTACGTCCCGCTGCTGTCCTCGCCGCGGCTGGCGCTGCTGATCTCCGCGATCGGCGTGTCGCTGGCGCTGGAGGAGGGCGTGAAGGACCTGACGCACGCCCGGTTCAAGTCGTATCCGGGCGTGCTGGACGGCGGCCGGATCTTCAGCGGGACGGTCCGCGTCACCTGGGGCCAGCTCGCGCTGGTCCTGCTGTCGGTGGCGCTGATGGCGGGGCTGTGGCTGTTCGTCACCCGGACCGTCACCGGCACGGCGATGCGGGCGCTGGCGATGGACCGGGACGCGGCGCGGCTGCAGGGCATCAACGTGGAGCGGCTCATCCTCGTCACGTTCTTCGTCGGGTCCGTGCTGGCGGGCGCGGCGGGCGTCATGTACGGGCTGTACTACGTGCAGATCAGCTTCGGGATGGGGTTCCTCATCGGGCTGCGCGCGTTCACCGCCGCGGTGCTCGGCGGCATCGGGAACCTGCCGGGGACGATGGTCGCGGGCGTGTGCATCGGGCTCGTCCAGTCGTTCGCCGCCGGGTACGTCTCGTCCCGCTGGACCGACGTGATCATCTTCGGGCTGCTGATCGCGGTGCTGGCGCTGCGGCCGACCGGGCTGTTCGGCGAGCGCGTCGTGGAGCGCGCATGAGGGCCCGGAACGCGCCGGCCCGGGACCTGGCGCTCCGCCACGGGGGCTGGCCGCTGCTGATCGTGCTCGCGCTGGCCGGCGGCCAGGTGATGGACGACTACCAGGTCACCGTCGCCGGGACGATCCTGATCTACGCGATCCTCGGGCTCGGCATCAACATCGTCGTCGGCTACGCCGGGCTGCTCGACCTCGGCTTCGCGGCGTTCTTCGCGATCGGCGCGTACACGTCCGGGCTGCTGATGGTGAAGTGGCACTGGAACTTCTGGCTGACGCTGCCGGCCGCGGTGCTCGCCGCGGCCGCCGCCGGGGTCGTCATCGGGTACCCGACGCTGCGGCTGCGCAGCGACTATCTCGCGATCGTCACGCTCGGCTTCGGGGAGATCATCCGGATCACGGTGGTGAACCTGGACGTCACCGGCGGCCCGAACGGGCTGACCGGGATCCCGCCCGTCTCGGCCGGCGGGACGGAGATCGTCACGCCCACCGGCTTCTTCTACCTGGCGCTGGCGTTCTTCGCCGTCGTGCTGGTCCTGACGGGCCTGCTGGCGCGGTCGCGGCTGGCGTACGCGTGGCGGGCGATCCGGTCCGACGACACCGCCGCGGAGGCGGTCGGCGTCCCGTCGCGGCGGGTGAAGCTGCTCGCCTACGTCCTCGGCGCCGCCGTCGGCGCGGTCGCCGGCCCGCTGAACGCGGCGCAGCTCGGCACCATCGACCCGTCCAGCTTCACGTTCCTGACCTCGCTGATGATCCTGCTCGTGGTGATCATCGGCGGGATGGGCAGCCGGCCGGGGGTGATGGTCGGCGCGGTCGTCATCGTCGCGCTGCCCGAGGTGCTGCGGACCGTGCAGGAGTACCGGGGGCTGTTCTTCGCGCTGCTGCTCATCGTCATCGTGATCCTGCGGCCGCAGGGCGTGTGGCCGGCCCGGCCGCGCCCGGCGCGGGAACGCTGCTGGAGGTGGACGGTCTGTCCCGCGAG
>NZ_WBMR01000025.1 GCF_008923365.1 Actinomadura montaniterrae | reverse complement strand
ATGGTCACCGACGAAGAACGCGACTACATGTACACCGAATACGCCAAAGACCCCCGCATGAAAGCCAACATCGGCATCCGCCGCCGCCTGGCCCCCCTCCTGGACAACGACCGCAACCAACTCGAACTCTTCACCGCCCTCCTCCTGTCGCTGCCCGGCTCACCCGTCCTGTACTACGGCGACGAAATCGGCATGGGCGACAACATCTGGCTCGGCGACCGCGACGCCGTCCGCACCCCCATGCAATGGACCCCCGACCGCAACGCCGGCTTCTCCCAATGCGACCCCGCCCGCCTCTACCTCCCCGTCATCATGGACCCCATCTACGGCTACCAGGCCGTCAACGTCGAAGCCCAGGTCAACAACCCCGGATCCCTCCTGCACTGGACCCGCAAGATGATCGAGATCCGGCAGCGCCACCCCGTCTTCGGCGTCGGCACCTACGTCGAACTGTCCGCCTCCAACCCCTCCGTCCTCGCCTTCACCCGCGAGATCGGGAACGGGGACACCAACCAGTGGGGCGGCACCGACACGGTCCTGTGCGTGAACAACCTGTCGCGGTTCCCGCAGCCGGTGGAGCTGGACCTGCGGCGGTTCCGCGGATCGACGCCGATCGAGTGCATGGGCGGCGTGCAGTTCCCCGCCATCGGCGAACTCCCCTACCTGCTCACCCTGCCCGGCCACGGGTTCTACTGGTTCCTGCTGCCGCCCCCGCCCGACGAGCCGGGCGACGAGAGGGTGAGGTAGCCGTGCCCGGCGGTCCAGGCCGCGGCGGCGACCCGTCCCTCGTCCGGATGCTGGCCGGCTGGCTGCCCCGGCAGCGGTGGTTCGGCGGCAAGGACAGCCCCATCGACGACCTCGCGATCGGCACCGCCACCGAGCTGCGGACCGGTGACCCGGGCCTGCACCACCTCGTCCTCGACGTCCGCCAGAACGGCGCCACCGAGCACTACCAGGTCCTGCTCGGCGTCCGCCGCGACCTGCCCGAGCGGCTGCGCCCGCACGAGATCGGGCTGCTCGCCGGGGCGGCCGGGATCACCGGCCACGCCTACGACGCCGCCCACGACCCCGAGCTGACCCGGCCGCTGCTCGCCCACATGGCGGGCGAGTCGGTCATCGGGCCGCTGCGGTTCCACCGCGCGCCCGGCACGGGCATCCGCACCGACCTGGACGGCACGCCGTCCACCGCCGAGCAGAGCAACACCTCGCTCATCTTCGGCGACGCGTACATGTGCAAGCTGTTCCGCAAGCTGGCGCCCGGCGTGAACCCCGACCTGGAGGTCAACCTCGCGCTGACCCGCGCCGGCTGCGAGCACGTCCCCGCCGTGCACGGCTGGATCGAGCTCGCACCCGGCGGCGACGGCGCCGATGGCGAACCCGTCACGCTCGCGCTGCTGTCGGAGTACCTGCGCACCGCCACCGACGGGTGGCAGCTCGCGCTGACCAGCGTCCGCGACTGGTTCGCGCAGCCGCTGCCGCCCGGCCCGCCGGCCGCGGTCACCCCGGACGACGCGGGCGCCGCGGGCGGCGACTTCGCCGCCGAGGCCGAGCGGCTCGGCGCCGCGACCGCGCAGGTGCACCGCGACCTCGCCCGCGCGTTCGGCGTGACGACCGTGCCCGCCGAGCGGCTGCGCGCGCTGGCCGACGGGATGAACGAGCAGCTCGACGCGGTCGCCGCGGCCGTCCCGCAGCTGCGCCCGCACGCCGCCGCCGTCCGCGCGGCGTTCGGCGAGCTCGCGGCGGTCGGCGCGGAGCTGCCGTTCCAGCGGGTGCACGGCGACTACCACCTCGGGCAGGTGCTGCGCACCGACCACGGCTGGGTGCTGCTGGACTTCGAGGGCGAGCCCGCCCGGGCGCCCGCGGAGCGGCGCGCGCCCGCGCATCCGCTCCGCGACGTCGCCGGGATGCTGCGCTCGTTCGAGTACGCGGCGCGGTTCCTGATCGCCTCGGACGGCGGCCTCGCGCCGGGCGCGGCGGACGCGCTGGAGCTGCGCGCCCAGGCGTGGGCGGAGCGGAACCGGGCCGCGTTCTGCGCCGGGTACGCGGCGGCGGGCGGCCCCGACCCGGCCGCGCACGCGGCGCTGGTGCGGGCGTTCGAGTTCGACAAGGCGGTGTACGAGATCCGGTACGAGGCGCGGAACCGGCCGTCCTGGCTGCCGGTGCCGCTGCGCTCGCTGGAGCACCTGGCCGGCTGACGCGCCCCGGCCCGGCCGGCCGGGACGGCCGGGGTCCGGCCGGCCGGCGCGGCCCGGTTCAGAGGTCGATGGAGTAGTCGAGGACGACGCGGTCGGCGGGCAGCACGATGTCGCGGCAGACCTCCATGACCGAGGCGCGCGACAGCATCCGGCGGGTGATGGCGATGACGGGGACGCCGCCGCCCATCCGGAGCGTCTCCGCCTCCTCCGGGGTCGGCATGCGGGAGCGGACCGACTCCTCGACGCGGGTCGGCGGGTGGCCGAGATAGGCCAGCTGCGCGAGCGTGCCGCCGGGCCACGGCTCGCGTTCCGGGTCGGCGACGGGAGTACCGCCGACGAGGCTCCACGGCAGGTAGTTGACGGAGATCTGCTGCGGCTCGCCGCGGGCGTAGAACACGAACCGGCGCCGCAGCAGCTCGGTGCCGGTGGGCAGTTCGAACAGCGCGCCCAGGTCGTCGTCCGCGCGCACACGGGTGAACTCCTTGTCGAGCCTGTACTCCTGCCAGCTGATCTTCTGGTCGCGGGTGAAGGTGGTCTCGGGCACCGCGAGCGGCCTGGTCACCGCGCGGTAGCGTTCCATCGCGACGCGGCGGGCCGGCGGCACGACCCGGACCACGGTGCCGCCGCCGCGGCGCGTCTCGACGAGCCCCTCGGTGCGCAGCAGCGCGACCGCCTGCCGCACGACGATCTCCGAGACGCCGTGCGCGGCGCACAGCTCCGCCATGGTCGGCAGCCGGGTCCCCGGCGGAAGGCTGCCGTCCCGGATCCCCTCTCGCAGCGTGTCGGCGATGCGCAGGTAGGCGGGACGGTCCGGCACCGGCGTCACCTCCCCTTCGTTCAGGCGCGCCCCCGGTCATTCGACGCGGTGGTCATTCGATGCGGCGTTCGATTTCACCCCTCCTCCCCGTCACTCATACCTAGCGGGCCGCTATCCGCGGGGGCATGGTCCGCTTACGGACAGCTTGACACCTCTCAGACCGAGTAAGACTTTTGTATACAGAAGAGCCGCCTCGGGGAAAGGACGACCTTGATGGGCGACTTCGAGGATCTGAAGACGGCCATCGAGGGGGAGTTTCCGGGCTGGCAGGTCTGGCGGAGCGACGCCGGGCGCTGGTACGCCACCCGGAGCGGCGATCTGACGGACGCGCAACTGCAGGCGGGATGTGCGATGACGGTGGCCGCGGACGATCCGGCGGGGCTGCGCGAGCTGCTGCTCGAGCAGGCGCGCGGGGACGGGTGAGGCGGCCGCGATGGGACGTCGTGGGGAGCGGCGCGGCCCGGTCCGCGGGCGGGGGCGGACCGGGCCGGAACGCTCCGGTACGGAAGGTACCTGTGTCGCTGAGGTGACACAGGAATGGATCCCAGGGCGGCGGGGTCGCCGTCACCCCTGGGGCCAGGTAGACGTGACCGCATGGACGGCGCAATCGGCGCGACCCCCGACAAAGTGTCGTGCCGTCCATGCGGTCGCAAATCCGCCTCGCTCCGCCATGTGAGTTCGGCCGATCTCAGGGCACTCCTACAGGGAAACGGCATCAGTGTTGTTCCCGGGGAAGGCCCCGGAGCCCCGGACCCCAGGCGAGGAGGCCATGACGTCATGGCACGGGTGACGCGCGCGGAGATCGACCGGCTCGTCGGCGGCGACCACCACGATCCGCACGGAGTCCTCGGGGCGCATCCCGGCCGGGACGGGGTGACCGTCCGGGCGCTGCGCCCGCTCGCGGAGAAGGTCGAGGTCGTCCTGCCGAACGGGGACCGGCACCCGCTGCGGCACTTCCACGAGGGCGTGTTCGCCGGGACGCTGCCGAAGTCGGCGTCGCTGTCGGGCGGCGACGAGGACAAGGCGCCCCTCGCGGTCCCCGACTACCGGCTGGCGGTGACGTACGGGGACGGCATCGAGACCGTGCAGGACGACCCGTACCGGCACCTGCCGACGCTCGGCGAGCTCGACCTGCATCTGATCAGCGAGGGCCGGCACGAGGAGCTGTGGCGCGCGCTGGGGGCGCGCGTGCGGACGTACGCGTCGGCGTTCGGACCGGTGTCGGGCACCGGGTTCGCCGTGTGGGCGCCGACGGCGCGCGGGGTGCGCGTGGTCGGCGACTTCAACCACTGGGACGGCCGCGCGCACCCGATGCGGTCGCTCGGGTCCACGGGCGTTTGGGAGCTGTTCGTCCCGGGCGTCGGCGACGGCATGTGCTACAAGTTCGAGATCCTCGGCGCGGACGGGCATTGGCGCTCCAAGGCCGACCCTATGGCGCAGCACACCGAGCGCCCGCCGGCGACCGCGTCGCGCGTCTACACCTCGTCCTACGCGTGGGGCGACAGCGACTGGATGGACGCCCGCAAGGAGCGCGAGTGGGTACACGAGCCGATGAGCGTGTACGAGGTGCACCTCGGCTCGTGGCGTCCCGGGCTCGACTACCGCGAGCTGGCCGAGGAACTGACCTCGTACGTGAAGGACATGGGGTTCACCCATGTGGAGTTCCTGCCGGTGGCGGAACACCCCTATGGGCCGTCCTGGGGCTACCAGGTGACGTCCTACTACGCGCCGACCTCCCGCTTCGGCACCCCTGACGACTTGCGGTACCTCGTCGACAAGCTGCACCAGGCCGGTATCGGCGTCATCATCGACTGGGTGCCCGCGCACTTCCCCAAGGACGAGTGGGCGCTCGCGCGCTTCGACGGCACCGCCCTGTACGAGCACGAGGACCCGGCCCGCGGCGAGCATCCCGACTGGGGCACGCTGGTGTTCAACTTCGGGCGCGCCGAGGTCCGCAACTTCCTGGTGGCGAACGCGACGTTCTGGATCGAGGAGTTCCACGTCGACGGGCTCCGCGTGGACGCGGTGGCCTCGATGCTGTACCTGGACTACTCGCGCAACGAGGGCGAGTGGACGCCGAACGTCTACGGCGGCCGCGAGAACCTGGAGGCGATCTCGTTCCTCCAGGAGATGAACGCGACGGTCTACAAGCGCAACCCGGGCGTCCTCACGGTCGCGGAGGAGTCGACGGCGTGGCCCGGCGTGTCCCGCCCCACCCATCTCGGCGGCCTCGGCTTCGGGTTCAAGTGGAACATGGGCTGGATGCACGACACCCTCGAGTACCTCCGCCACGAGCCCGTGTTCCGGCACTACCACCACAACGAGATCACGTTCTCGCTGGTGTACGCGTTCTCGGAGAACTACGTCCTGCCGCTCTCGCACGACGAGGTCGTCCACGGGAAGGGGTCGCTGCTCAGCAAGATGCCGGGCGACACCTGGCAGCGGTTCGCCGGGCTGCGCGCCCTGCTCGCCTACATGTGGTCGCATCCCGGCAAGCAGCTGCTGTTCATGGGGCAGGAGTTCGGGCAGGGCGCCGAATGGGCGGAGGAGCGCCCGCTCGACTGGTGGCTGCTGGACAACGCCGCCGAAGGCGCGCTGCATCTCGGGCTGCAGAAGCTCGTCCGCGAGCTCAACCGCGCCTACCGGGAGGAGCCCGCGCTGTGGTCCCGCGACAGCGACCACGAGGGGTTC
Organism: Actinomadura montaniterrae; assembly: GCF_008923365.1. Taxonomy (GTDB): domain Bacteria; phylum Actinomycetota; class Actinomycetes; order Streptosporangiales; family Streptosporangiaceae; genus Spirillospora; species Spirillospora montaniterrae. The sequence continues at coordinate 61,667 of NZ_WBMR01000025.1, read as the reverse complement.
CGCTGGATCGACGGCAACGACGCGGGCGGCAACACCCTCTCCTACCTGCGGTACGGGACGTCCAAGGACGACGGCGAGCCGCCCGTGATGGCCTGCGTCGTCAACTTCGCCGGCAACCCGCACGAGAACTACCGCATCGGCCTGCCGAAGGAGGGCGGCTGGCGGGAGGTCGTCAACACCGACGCCTACGAGTACGGCGGCAGCGGCGTCGGGAACCTCGGGCGCGTCGAGGCGACGGCCGAGCCCTGGCACGGGCTGGACGCCTCCGCCGTGCTGCGGGTCCCGCCGCTCGGCGCCGTGTGGCTCGTCCCGGAGTGACCGGGCTCTAGGGTGGCGCCATGAGCGCCGCGCAGCACCTGCACATCGTCCCGTCCGAGTTCCTGGTGGAGCACCTGCCGAACGCGACGTTCCCCGAGGACGACGAGTGGATCGCGCTGGTCCGCGCCCCCGAGGGCCTCACGGTCGTGCGGGAGGCGTCGCCGTTCACCGAGGCGGAGCGCTGGGTCGGCTTCTACGGCGACGCGGGCCACGGCCTGGACCTGCCCGGCATGCTCGCCGCGGTCGTCGGCCCGCTCGCCGAGGCGGGGGTGCCGGTGTTCGTCGCGTCCACCTACCACGCCGACCTCGTCCTGGTCCCCGACCACCGGCTGAAGGACGCGACGCAGGCCCTCCGCGACGCCGGCCACCGCGTCTCGGACCGCTGACCCGGTCCCCGGCGGTCAGCGTCCTTCGAGGCGGTCGAGGAGCCAGCGGGGGCCGGTGACGTGCGCGCCGGCCGCCTCGCAGCGGGCGCGCAGCCCCCGGTCCGCCGTCACGACCAGGTACTCGGTGTCGGGCTCCGGGGTCCGGACGAGGTCGACGATGTGGTCGTCGCCGCTGCCCGGCGCCGCCACGACCCGCACGCCGTCCGCGGGCTCGTCCGCCACCGGCCGCGCCGCGCCCTCGACGACCAGCACGACCTCCGGGAAGCATCGGTCGAACGCGACGAGGCCGGGCGGCACGCCGCGCACGCCCTCGCCGAGCACCTTCAGCGCGTCGCGGAGCCGGGCGTTCGCGCCCGCGCGGTCCTTCCACCAGCCGTCCGGCCGGGACCCGACGACGTTCGCGCCGTCCACGACGAGCACCAGGCCCTTCGTCGCGTCCCGCAGCAGCGGCCACGACCTCTCGAACGGCGCGAACAGCTTGCGGTCCTCGACCTCCTCCACGCGGACCCACTCGGCGCGGCGCGTCTCCCGCGACGCCGGCTTCACGTCCACCTTCTCGTCCAGGGCCCCGATCACGGACGTGAACGCCCAGCCGCCGTGGTCCTCGACCCGGGTACCGCGCACGCGCACGAGCGCGGTGTCGAGCGTGCACTCCTCGCTCGTCTCCCGCAGGGCGCCCGTCACCCCGTCCTCATGGCTGTGGATGGCGCCGCCGAACATCCCCCATGTGCCGCCGCCGAGACCCCACCAGGCGCGCTGCTGCAACAGGATCCACATCCGGCCTTCCGCGTCGCGGTGGTAGGCCAGCAGGCCCGCCGCGCCGTACCGTCCCCAGTGCGTGTGCCCCTGGTCGCAATCGGCCCAGCCGTCCCCATCGCCCATGAGCCGACGATATCCGCTCGGTGACCGAAGTACGGTGGTGCCGTCGTTCGGGGGGCCGACGCAGGTCCCCCATGCCGGAGGAAGCCGAAGATGCCCGCTCTGCCCCTCGTTCCCGACGATCCCCGCGCCATCGGCCGCTACCGGCTGACCGGACGGCTCGGCGAGGGCGGGCAGGGCGTCGTCTACCTCGGCGAGGGGCCGTCCGGGGAGCGCGTCGCGGTGAAGGTCCTGAAGAACGCCGACGCGCGGGCCCGCGAGCGCTTCGCCCGGGAGATGGCCGCGGCGCGGCAGGTCGCGCCGTTCGCCACCGCCGCGGTGCTCGACTCGTCCGCCGAGGGCCCGCTCCCCTACGTCGCCAGCGAGTTCGTCGACGGGCCGTCGCTGCAGGAGCGCGTCGCGGACGCGGGCCCGCTGCGCGGCGGTGACCTGCAGCGGCTGGCGGTGAACACCGCGAGCGCGCTGGCCGCGATCCACGCCGCCGGGATCGTGCACCGCGACCTCAAGCCCGCGAACGTGCTCCTCGGCCCGGACGGCCCTCGCGTCGTCGACTTCGGCATCGCCCGGGCGGTCGACGCCGAGACCCGCACGCAGATGGTCGGCACCCCCGCCTACTTCGCGCCCGAGTGGCTGCGCGACCATCCGCCGACGGTGAAGTCGGACGTGTTCGCGTGGGCGGGCACGATGGTGTTCGCGGCGACGGGGCGCCCGCCGTTCGGCGGCGCGGTGACGGTCGAGGCGATGATGCACCGGATCGCCACCGCCGACCCCGACCTCACCGGGGTGCCGGACGCGCTGCGCCCCCTGCTCTCCGAATGCCTCGCCAAGGACCCGGACCGGCGGCCGTCCTCCCGCGACCTCGCGATGCGGCTGATCGACCCGACCTCGCGTCCCGCGCCGGACATCACCCGGCCGCAGCAGCCCTACGGGGGTCCGCCGGTGCCGGTCCCGCCCGCGCCGGGCCCGGGTACCGGCGGGGGCGCGTTCCCGTCCGGGCCGGCCACGGACCCGTCTCCGTCGCGGAACCTCACGCAGCCGCACCCCCAGCCGCCGGTCCCGGGTCCGCCGCCCGCCGACGACCGGCGCGGCGGGGGCAGGAACACCCGTGTCATCGTCGGGGCGGCCGCGGTCGTCGTCCTCGCCATCGCGTGCGCGACGGCCGTCATCTTGCTGAACAAGGGCGGGGGCTCTGACACGCCGGTCACCGCGTCGTCTCACGGCTCGCCGGCCCAGAGTTCCTCGTCCTCTGCGACCTCCCCGTCGGCGTCCGGCGGCGGGGACGGCTCGGGCGGGGGCGGCGGGTCGCTGCCCGCGGCGTTCGGCGGGACGTGGGAGGGCACGCTGACGCAGAAGGGCGGCATCACCCTCGGCGACGCCAGCACCACGGTGACGGTGCACCTGACCGGCGGGAGCGACGGCGGGACGGCCGAGTACCCCCGGTGGGGCTGCCAGACCCGGCTGACGGTCTCCAGCGTCTCCGGCTCGAAGGTCGACTTCGACGAGACGGCCGTGCGCAGCACGGGCTCGGCCGGGTTCTGCACGGGCGGGCCGGTGTCGCTGGAGCAGGTGTCCGGCGGCCTGCAGTACACCTCGACCGGCATCGGCACCACGTCGGGGACGCTCCACAAGATCGGCTGAGCGGCCCCGGTGACGAAGGGCACAGTGCCGCGCGGACGGTACGCCGAATACCATTCGGGGCGAGACGTCGCATGATCAGGGGAGACACGAGTTGAGCGTCGAGGCGGGACCGGCGGCCTTCGAGGAGACCGCCCGGATGTGGGACACCCTGACGGGCGCCGAGCTGATCCAGGCCATGGCCGACGGAACGTTCCCGCAGATCTCCGACATCAACGACCACATCGGGCAGGTCATCACGTCCGCCGAGCCCGGCCGCGTCGACATCTCCTGGACGCCCGCCGAGAAGCTCTGCAACCCCGGCGGCACCGTGCACGGCGGCTACATCGCCATGATCCTCGACAACGCCGTCTGCCTCGCGGGCAGCAGCACCTGCGAGCACTTCATGCCGATGCTCACGCTCAACCTCAACGTCGACTACCTGCGCGGCGTCCGCGCGGGCGAGACCTACACGGTCGCCGGGACGTGCGTACACCCCGGCAGCACCCGGATGGTCGCCAACGCCGTCATCAGCGACGCGCAGGGCCGGCCCGTCGCGCAGGCGTCCGCCAGCGTCCTGCCGAACAAGGCCTTCAAGCGCAAATAGGGCCCCTGCCTGCGCTCCTCCTCCAGGCGGAGGGCGCGCGGGACCCGGGGCGGACCGGTGGCCCGCGGGCGAACGCATAGGCTGGGGCCATGGTGGATCCCGGAACCGTCGTCAACGTCATCAAGCAGGCCCGGGACCGGCGGACGGCACCGCTGATCCTGGAGCTGGACCTCACCGAGGGGATCGTGGAGACCGCGCCCGCGGACCCGATCTCGGCGATCATGTCCATGCGCCGGACGAACCTGCGCGACGTGCTCGACGGGCTGCGCCGCGCCCGCTCCGACCACCGGGTGAAGGCGCTGGTGGTGAAGGTGACCGGCGGCGTCGGGCTGGCGCTCGCGCAGGAGCTGCGCGAGGCGGTCGGGGCGCTGCGGGACGCCGGCAAGCTCACCGTCGCGTGGGCCGAGACGTTCGGCGAGGGCGGCCACGGCACCGTCCCGTTCTACCTCGCCACCGGGTTCGACAAGGTGTACCTGCAGCCGACCGGCGAGGTCGGGCTGACCGGCGTCGCGCTGGAGGAGCCGTTCTTCGCGGGCGCGCTGGAGAAGGCGGGCGTGCAGCCGCGGTTCGCCAAGCGGTACGAGTACAAGACGATGGCGAACACCTTCATGGAGAAGGCGTACACGCCGGAGCACGAGGAGTCGTCCCAGCGGCTCGTCACCTCGCTCGGCGAGCAGATCACCGCGGGCATCGCCGCCGCCCGTGACCTGCCCGAGGACAAGGTCCGCGACCTCACCGACCGCGGCCCGCTGCTCGCCGGCGAGGCGCTGGAGGAGGGCCTCGTCGACCACCTCGGCTACCGCGACGAGGTCTACGCCTTCCTGCGCAAGGAGTTCGGCGCGGAGGCGCAGCTGCGCTACGTCTCCCGCTACAACCGCACGCACGGCCTCGCCCGCCGCATCCCGCAGCCGGGCCGCCAGGACGTCGTCGCGCTGATCAACGGGCAGGGCCCGATCCGGCTCGGCCGCAGCGGCCGCGGCGGCCCGCTGCCGAACTCCGGCCCCGCGATGGGCTCCGACACCGTCGGCGCCGCGTTCCGCGCCGCCGTGAAGGACGACCGGGTCAAGGCGATCGTGTTCCGCGTCAACAGCCCCGGCGGGTCCGCCGTCGCGTCCGACGCGATCTGGCGGGAGGTCGTCCTCGCCCGCCGCGCCGGCAAGCCGGTGGTCGTCTCGATGGGGAACGTCGCCGCGTCCGGCGGCTACTACGTCTCGATGGCCGCCGACACGATCGTCGCGCAGCCCGGCACCATCACCGGGTCGATCGGCGTCGTCGTCGGCAAGGCCGTGGTGAACGACCTGCTCGACCGGATCGGCATCGGGCTCGGGTCCGTCGCGGACGGCGACCACGCCCGCATGTTCAGCGCCACCAAGGACTTCAGCGACTCCGAGTGGGAGCGCATCAACGCCTCCCTCGACAAGATCTACGACGACTTCACGGCGAAGGTCGCCGAGGGCCGCGACCTGTCCCGCGAGCGCGTCCACGAGCTGGCCCGCGGCCGGGTCTGGACGGGCGCCGACGCCCGGGACCGCGGCCTCGTCGACGAGCTGGGCGGCATCGACATGGCGCTCGACCTCGCCCGCAAGAAGGCGGGGCTGCCCGCCGACGCGCCCGTCCGCTCCTACCCGCACACGTCGCCGCTGGAGCGGCTGCGCCCGCCGGAGTCCAGCGAGGACCGCACGGCCGCGTCCGCCCGGTTCGACGGCTGGGGCTCGCTCGGCGGCCTCGCCGCCCGCCTCGGCCTCCCGTCCGCCGGCCCGCTCACCCTGCCCGGCTCCTGGGAGATCCGCTGACCGGCACGGATTTCGTCGAGGCGGTCGCGGGGTTCGCCACCGGGGTCGTGGTGCTGACCGTCCGGGACGGCCGCGACGACCTCGGCACGACGGTGACCTCGTTCATGTCGGTGTCGCTGGAGCCGCCGATGGTGCTGGCCGGCGTGGCGTCCTCGTCCTACCTGGCGGAGGTGCTGTCGCGGACGGACCGCTGGGCGGCGACGGTCCTCGGCGCGGGGCAGCGGGCCCTCGCCGGACGCTTCGCCGCCGAGGGCCGTCCGAGCGCCCGGCTGCTCCTCGCGAGCGAGCCGCACCACCGCGGCGAGGCGTCCGGCGCCCTGATCCCCGAGTCGGGCGTCACCGCCCTCGAATGCGAGACCCGTCAGCGCATCGAGGCCGGTGACCACCTTCTCTTCACCGCCGAGGTCCTCGCCACGGACTACGTCGCCCGCGACCAGCGGCCGCTGATCAGGTTCAACCGCCGCTACCTGCCCGCCTAGCGCTTCTCGGTCGCTGGCAGGCGTTCGAGCATGCCGCGCAGGTCGTCGGCGTGCTCCTCCTCCTGCTCCAGGATGCGTTCGAAGACGCGCTTGGTGGTGGGGTCGCCGTCGCCGAGCCACTGGACGATCTCGGTGTAGGACGCGATCGCGATGCGCTCGGCGACCAGGTCCTCCTTGATCATCGCGACGAGGTCGCGGCTGTCGTCGTACTCGGCGTGCGAGCGGGTGGTGAGGGTGTCGGGCGCGAAGTCGGGCTCGCCGCCGAGCTGGACGATCCGCTCGGCGAGCTGGTCGGCGTGCTGCTGCTCCTCGGCGGCGTGCTGGAGGAACTCGCCCGCGACGGCCTCGGCGTGGATGCCCGTGGCGGTGTAGTAGTGCCGCTTGTAGCGCAGCGTGCAGACGATCTCGGTGGCGAGGGCCTCGTTGCACACCTGGATCACCCGCGTGACGTCGGCGCCGTACGCCTCGGTGATCGGGCCCTTGTCGATCTCCTGGCGGGCGCGCTCGCGCAGGGTCTTGATGTCCGTCAGGAACTCGGCCATTCCGTTGCCTCCCGGGGTCGGTTACTCGGGGGCACCTACCCGATGGCCTCGTTTCCATACGGCAAATGTTTGCGGGACGCCGGGGCGGTAGGCGAGGTGGATGTGCGACGGGGCGTCCAGCACGTGGACGTCCGCGCGCGCGCCGACGGACAGGTGGCCGACGTCGGTGCGGCGCAGGGCGCGGGCGCCGCCGGCGGTGGCGGACCAGACGGCTTCGGCGGGGGTCATGCGCATGTCGCGGACGGCCACGGCGATGCAGAACGCCATGCTGGAGCTGTAGCAGGAGCCGGGGTTGCAGTCGGTGGCGAGGGCGACGGTGGCGCCGGCGTCCAGGAGGCGGCGGGCGTCCGGATAGGGCTGGCGGGTGGAGAACTCGACGCCCGGCAGCAGCGTCGCGACGGTGCGGGACGAGGCGAGCGCGTCCACGTCCGCGCCGCTCAGGAACGTGCAGTGGTCGGCGGACGCGGCGTCGAGCTCGACGGCGAGGCGGACGCCGGGCCCCTCTGTGAGCTGGTTGGCGTGCAGCCGGGGCATGAGCCCGGCCTTGATCCCCGCCTGCAGCACCTCGCGGGCCTGGTCAGCGTCGAACGCGCCCCGCTCGCAGAAGGCGTCCACCCAGCGGGCGTGGGGCGCGCAGGCCGACAGCATGCCGGTGGCGGCCAGGCGCGTGTAGCCGGCGGTGTCGTCGCCGTACTCGGACGGGACGACGTGCGCGCCGAGGTAGGTGACCTCGTCGGCGATCTCGGCGGCGATGCGGACGGCGCGTTCCTCCTGCTCGACCGTGAGGCCGTACCCGGACTTGCACTCGACGGTGGTCGTCCCCTGCCGGGCCATCTCGTCCACGAGGCGGCGGAGGTTGGCGCGCAGCTCGTCGTCGGACGCGGCGCGGGTGCGTTCGACGGTGGTGCGGATGCCCCCGGCGGCGTAGGGGCGCCCGCTCATCCGGGCGGCGAACTCCTCGGCGCGTTCACCGGCGAAGACGAGGTGGGCGTGGGAGTCCACGAACCCGGGGAGGACGGCGCGTCCGGCGGCGTCGACGACCTCGTCGGCGGCGGGCGCCCCGGCGGCGGGGCCCGTCCACGCGACGGCGCCGTCCTCGATCACCAGCGCGGCGTCCCGGACGATGCCGAGCGGCCCGTCGCCCCGCCCCGGGTCGTTGGTGACCAGTTCCCCGATGTTCGTGATGGCGGTGCTCAAGCGGGCTCCTCGCGGGTGGCGGACTCGACGGCGGCGGCCAGCGCGGCGGGCACGTCGTCGACCAGCAGGTGCCGGGCGTCGTGCACGATCTGGCGGCCGGACACGACGACGTGCCGGACGTCGGCGGCGGTGGCGGCGAAGACGGCGGCCTCGGCGGCGTGCGCGCGCCCGGCGCCGGCGGTGCGGACGGAGTCGAGCGCGACCGTGACGAGGTCGCAGTAGGCGCCGGGTTCGAGGCGTCCCGCCTCGGGCCAGCCGAGCGCGTAGTGGCCGTTGGACGTGGCGGCGGCGAGCAGCTCGCCGGCGGTCCAGTGGCCGCGGACGCGGGTGCGGAGGCGCTCGTCCAGCTCGACGGCGCGGGCCTCCTCGAACAGGTCGATGACGGCGTGCTGGTCGGAGCCGAGGCAGATGGGCGCGCCGGCGTCGGCGAGGCCGCGGGCGGGCCCGATGCCGTCGGCGAGGTCGCGTTCGGTGGTCGGGCACATGCAGACGCCGGTCGTGGTGGCGCCGAGCAGGCCGATGTCGTCGTCGGTGAGGTGCGTGGCGTGGACGGCGGTGCTGAGCGGGCCGAGGGCGCCTGCCTCGGCGAGGAGGCGTGCGGGCGTCATCCCGTACGCGTCGAGGCACGCGGTGTTCTCGGCGGGCTGCTCGGACAGGTGGACGTGCAGCGGCGCGCGGTGCTCCTTCGCCCAGGACGCGACGGCCCGCACCTGCTCGCGCGGCACCGCCCGGACCGAGTGGATCGCGGCGCCGACGCGGGCGTGCAGCCGGCCCGCCTTGTCGGTCTGCTCGTAGAGGGTGTCGACGCGGCGGGCCCAGTTCCCGGCGGTGCCGTCGCCGAACCGCAGCTGCGGGCCCTGGAGCGGCTTCCCGATGCCGCCGGTGAGGTAGCAGGTGTCCAGCAGCGTGATCCGGATGCCCGCGTCGGCGGCGGCCGCGATCAGCGCCTCGCCCATCGCGTTCGGCGCGTCGTAGGGTGCGCCGCCGGGGCGGTGGTGCAGGTAGTGGAACTCGCCGACGCAGCTGATCCCGGCGAGCGCCATCTCCGCGAACACGGACCTCGCCAGCGCCCGGTAGGAGTCGGGGTCGAGGCGGTCGGCGACCTTGTACATCTGCTCGCGCCACGTCCAGAACGTCCCTCTGTTCATCTGGACGCGGGAGCGGAGGGCGCGGTGGAACGCGTGCGAGTGCGCGTTCGCGAGGCCCGGCAGGGTGAGGCCGGGCAGGTGCTGGGCGTGCGGCGGGGCGGGGACCCCGCGCGTCAGGCGCGTGATCCGTTCGCCGTCGGCCTCGATGAGGACGTCGGCCGCCACCCCGTCTCCGAGCCAGGCGAACTGGGCATGCCATTGCATATCGGGTTCCCTACCCGCGGGCCAGGTCGTCCAGTACCGCGGCGAGGGCCTCGACTCCGGCGAGGCAGTCGGCGGTCTCGGCGTGCTCGGCGGGCGCGTGCGACACGCCGGTCGGGTTCCGGACGAACAGCATCGCGGTGGGCAGCCGCGCCGACAGGACGCCCGCGTCGTGCCCGGCGCCGGTCGGCAGGACGGGCGCGCCGCCCAGCGTCCTGACCAGCCGGTCGCGCAGGGCCAGGTTGAAGTCGACGATCTCGGTGTAGGACTCCTCCGCGACCTCCACCGTCACCCGGTGCGGGCGGGCGGCCTCGCGTGCCGCGGCGCCGACCTCGTCCACGGTCCTGCGGACGGCGGCGTCGGCGGGCCCGCGCGCGTCGAGCCAGGCGGTGACGGACGACGCGATCGCGTTCACACCGCCCGGGACGACCCGGACCTTCCCGACCGTCGCCACCGTCCCGTTGCGCTCGGCGGCGTCGCGGGCGGCGAGGACCATCCCGGCGAACGGGATCATCGGGTCACGGCGGTCGGCGAGCGCGGTGGTCCCGGCGTGGTTGCCCTCGCCCGCGAACCCGAACCGCCACCGCCCGTGCGGGACGATCGAGCTCGCCACCCCGACCGGCTCGGCGAGCGCCCGGCCCTGCTCGACGTGCAGTTCGACGTAGCAGCCGACGCGTCCGAGCAGGTCGTCGTCGGGCCCGATGGCGTCTGGATCGAGCCCGGCGCCGTGCAGGACCTCGGCGAACGTACGCCCGTCCCCGTCGGTGAGCGCCCGTGCCCGGGCCGGGTCGATCGCGCCGGCGAGCAGCCGCGACCCGAGGCAGGCGACGCCGAACCGGGCGCCCTCCTCCTCGGCGAACGCGGCGATCCCGATGGGCCGCCGCAGCGCCGCGCCGCGCTCGCGCAGCAGGTCGACGGCGGCGAACGCGGACACGATCCCGAGCGGCCCGTCGAACGCGCCGCCGCCGGGCACGGAGTCGAGGTGGCTGCCCGTCAGCACCGCTCGGTCGCGAGTGCCGTCCTCGGGGTACCACCAGGCGATCATGTTGCCGTTGCGGTCGTGCTCCAGCGGCATCCCGCGGCGGCGCGCCTCGTCGGCGAACCAGGCGCGGCACTCCAGCTCCGGCGGGGTCCACGCGAACCGGTGGTACCCGCCGGTGGCGGCGTCGCGCCCGACGGGCAGCAGCGCCCGCCACATCTCCTCGAAGCTCATCAGCCCTGCTGCATCGGGATGCGGACGCCGCGCTCGGCGGCGACCTCGGACGCGCGGTCATAGCCCGCGTCGACGTGCCGCATGACGCCCGTGCCAGGGTCGTTGGTCAGCACGCGCTGGAGCTTCTCGCCCGCGAGGGCCGTCCCGTCGGCGACGCAGACCTGCCCGGCGTGGATCGAGCGGCCGATGCCGACGCCGCCGCCATGGTGGATGGACACCCAGGTCGCGCCGGACGAGGTGTTGAGCAGCGCGTTCAGCAGCGGCCAGTCGGCGATGGCGTCGGAGCCGTCCTTCATGCCCTCGGTCTCCCGGTACGGGCTGGCGACCGAGCCGCAGTCGAGGTGGTCGCGGCCGAGCACGATCGGCGCGCTGATCTCGCCGCGCGCGACGAGGTCGTTGAAGACCTCGCCGGCCTTGTCGCGCTCGCCGTAGCCGAGCCAGCAGATCCGCGACGGCAGGCCCTGGAAGTGGACCTTCTCCCCCGCCATCCGGATCCACCGGGTGAGCGGCTCGTTGTCGGGGAACAGGTCGAGGATCGCCTGGTCGGTGCGCGCGATGTCCTTCGGGTCGCCGGACAGCGCCGCCCACCGGAACGGGCCCTTGCCCTCGCAGAACAGCGGCCGGATGTAGGCCGGGACGAACCCGGGGAACTCGAACGCGCGCGCGTAGCCGGCGAGCTGCGCCTCGCCGCGGATCGAGTTGCCGTAGTCGAACACCTCGGCGCCCGCGTCCTGGAACCCGACCATCGCCTCGACGTGCCGCGCCATCGACGTGCGGGCCTTGGCGATGAAGCCTTCGGGGTCCTTGCCGCGCTCGGCGGCCATGTCGTCGAAGGCGACGCCGCTCGGCAGGTACATCAGCGGGTCGTGCGCGCTGGTCTGGTCGGTGACGATGTCGATCGGCGCGCCGCGCCGCAGCAGTTCGGGGACGAGGTCGGCGGCGTTGCCGAGCACCGCGATCGACAGCGGCCGCCGCGCCTCCCGCGCCTCCTCGGCGAGCCGGAGCGCGTCGTCGAGGGAGTCGGCCTTCACGTCGCAGTACCGGTGCTCGACGCGCCGCTCGATGCGGGACGGGTCGCACTCGACGCAGATCGCGACGCCGCCGTTCATCGTGACGGCGAGCGGCTGCGCGCCGCCCATCCCGCCGAGCCCGGCGGTCAGCGTGATCGTCCCGGCGAGCGTCCCGCCGAACCGCTTCTCCGCGACGGCCGCGAACGTCTCGTAGGTGCCCTGCAGGATGCCCTGCGTGCCGATGTAGATCCACGACCCGGCGGTCATCTGGCCGAACATCGTCAGCCCGAGCGACTCCAGCCGGCGGAACTCCTCCCAGGTCGCCCACTGCGGCACCAGGTTGGAGTTGGCGATCAGCACGCGCGGCGCCCACTCGTGCGTCCGGAAGATCCCGACCGGCTTGCCCGACTGGACGAGCAGCGTCTCGTCGCCCTCCAGGTCCGCGAGGGACCGGACGATGCCGTCGAAGGCGTCCCAGCTGCGGGCCGCCCGCCCCGACCCGCCGTAGACGACGAGCTCGTCGGGGTGCTCGGCCACCTCCGGGTCGAGGTTGTTCTGGATCATCCGGAGGGCGGCCTCCTGCGGCCAGCCCTTCGCGGCGGTGAGCTTCGTGCCGCGCGGCGCGCGGACGGGACGGGGACCGGACATGTGCGGGCTCCTTAGGAGAGGGGGCCGGTGACGGATTCGGCGGCGGCGACGAGCGAGCCGTCCGCGACCATGGCGGTCGCGGCGGCGATCTCGGGCGCGAGGTAGCGGTCCGGGCCGGGCGGCGGGACGGCCTCGCGCAGCCTCGCGACGACGGCGGCGGTCGCGGGCCCCGGGCGCAGCGGGCTGCGCAGGTCCAGCGCCCGCGCGGCGGTGAGGATCTCGATCGCGATCACCTGCGTCAGGCCGTCCACGGCGCGGCGCAGCTTGCGGGCCGAGTTCCAGCCCATGGACACGTGGTCCTCCTGCATCGCCGAGCTCGGGATGGAGTCGGCGGACGCGGGGGCGGCGAGCCGCTTCAGCTCGGAGACGATCGCGGCCTGCGTGTACTGGGCGATCATGTGACCGGAGTCGACGCCGGGGTCGTCGGCGAGGAAGGCGGGCAGCCCGGCCGAGCGGCCCTTGTCCAGCATCCGGTCGGTGCGCCGCTCCGACATCGACGCGACGTCCGCGGTCGGGATGGCGAGGAAGTCGAGCACGTACGCGATCGGCGCGCCGTGGAAGTTGCCGTTCGACTCGACCCGTCCGTCCGGCAGCACCACGGGGTTGTCGACGGCGGACGCCAGCTCCCGCCCCGCGACCAGCTCGGCGTGCGCGAGGGTGTCGCGGGCGGCGCCGTTCACCTGCGGCGAGCAGCGCAGCGAGTAGGCGTCCTGGACGCGGGTGCAGTCGGGGCCGCGGTGCGACTCCATGATCTCCGAGGCGGCGAGCAGCGCCCGCAGGTTGGCCGCCGACGCGGCCTGCCCCGGATGCGGCCGCAGCGCCTGCAGGTCGGCGGCGAACACCCGGTCGGTGCCGAGCAGCGCCTCGACGCTCATCGCGGCGGCGACGTCGGCGGCGGTCAGCAGCTCGCGCAGGTCGCGGATGGCGAGGACGAGCATGCCGAGCATGCCGTCCGTCCCGTTCAGCAGGGCGAGGCCCTCCTTCGCGCCCAGCATGACCGGGGCGATGCCGTGCTCGGCGAGCACCTCGGCCGCCGGCCGCAGCTCGCCCGCCGCGTCCCGCACCTGCCCCTCGCCGATCAGCGCCAGCGCGACGTGCGCGAGCGGCGCGAGGTCGCCGGAGCAGCCGAGGCTCCCGTGCTCGAACACCTGCGGCGTGATCCCGGCGTTCAGCAGCGCGGCGAGCGTCCGCGCGGTGACGGGCTGGACGCCCGTCCGCCCGGTCGCGAGGGTGTGCAGGCGCAGCAGCATCAGCGCCCGGACGACCTCCCGCTCGACCTCCATCCCCGACCCGGCGGCGTGCGACCGGACGATGTTGAGCTGCAGCTGCGCCCGCATCTCCGGCGGGATGTGCCGCGTCGCGAGCGCCCCGAACCCCGTCGAGACCCCGTAGACCGGCAGCGGGCGCGACGACAGCTCCTCGATGTGCGCCCGCGACTCCCCGATCAGCTTCAGCGCCTCGTCCGTCAGCGAGACCGCCGCGCCGTCCCGCGCCACCGCCACGACCTGCTCGAACGACAGCGGATCCGGACCGACCCGAACACTCGTGTCTCCCATGACGAAACCCATACCCACGATTCCACCCGCCAGGGGGCGCCGCGGGCAGGGCCGGACGGCCACATCCGTCTCAGATACGAGACAATGCGAGCATGAGCCAGGTCCCCGCCGCCCGCCGCGCGCTGGCGGTGCTGCGCCTGCTGGCCGCCGCGCCCGGCCCGCTGCCCGCCTCCGCGATCGCCCGCGCCCTGGACCTGCCCCGCTCCAGCACGTACCACCTGCTCACCGCGATGGCCGAGGACGGCTTCGTCACGTCCATCCCCGAAGAGCGCCGCTGGGGCCTCGGCGTCGCCGCCTTCGAGATCGGCTCCGCCTACCTGCGCCACGAGCCCCTCGAACGCCTCGCGCGCCCCCTGCTGCGCCGGCTCGTCGACCGGGTCGGGGAGATCGCCCAGCTCGGCGTCCTGCACGGCGCGGAGACCCTCTACCTGCTCAAGGAGCAGCCGCCGCGGCACGCCACGCTCGTCACGGACGTCGGCGTCCGGATGCCCGCCCAGCTCACCGCGAGCGGCCTTTCCCTCCTCGCGCACCTCCCGCCGGCGCAGGTGCGCGCGCTGTTCCCGGGCCGCTTCGTGAACCGCACCGGCCGCGGCCCGGCGTCCCTGCGCGAGCTGCGCCGCGTCCTCGCGGAGGACGCGCGGCGCGGCTGGTCGTCCGAGGACGGCTACATCACGGAGGGCTTCGCCAGCATCGCGGCGTGCGCGTTCGACCACACCGGCCACCCGACCGCCGCCGTCACCGTCACGTTCCGCCGCGACCGCCATCCGCCCGAGACCTGGCCCGACCTCGCTGCCCACACCCGCACCGCCGCCAGTGCCCTGACCACCCGCCTCACCGGCCGCCCGCCCTCCTGACCCTAGGTAGATTAAGAATTTGCCTAATACCTCTAGGCAAGCTAGCGTCGCGGCCATGCGACCCCTGACCGAGCGCGACATCCGCACGTCCTTCGTCAACTGCTCCAAGGGCGAGGCCCGGCGGCTCGGCCTGCCCAAGGACCTCGCCGAGCGCCCCTGGGACGACCTCGACTTCCTCGGCTGGCGAGATCCCGGGGCGCCCGAGCGCGCCTACCTGGTCGCCGACCACGGCGGCCGCCTCGTCGGGGTCGCGCTGCGCGGGACGTCCGGCACGTCCCGCGGCTTCACCGCGCGCAGCCTGTGCTCGCTGTGCCTGACCACCCGGACCGGCGGCGGCGTCGCCCTGATGACCGCGCGGCGGACGGGCGAGGCGGGACGCCAGGGCAACACGGTCGGCCAGTACCTCTGCACCGACCTCGCCTGCTCGCTCTACCTGCGCGGGAAGCGGCAGGCCGCGGTCGGCGGGGACCTCGACGAGTCCCTGACCGTGGACGAGAAGGTCGCCCGCACGCGGGCCAACCTGCACGCCTTCCTCGACAAGGTGACCGCCTGAACCGGCGCGCCGGGGATCCCCCGGCAAGGCCGGGCGGCGTGCGGCCGGGCATTCATTACCATTCAACGGACGCCCATCCCATCGGTCGTCCTTTTCCGGCCCAGGCGGGATATTCGCTGAAGCCGCGGCGAACTCTAGGGCAAGATGACTCCATGCCCGATCGCGGAATCCACGGAAAGCGACACCGTGGCCACGGTGGGCATTTGAATGGTCACTTGCCGCGGCCGTCCGCCGGAACCGGCCCGGGCACGCGACCAGCAGCCGCCTCCGTAGCCCAAAGGTAGAGGCCAACTCCTTAAAAGAGTCGAAGTGTCGGTTCGAGTCCGACCGGGGGCACCGCGCATCGCCGCGGTATGCGGTGATCGATCGACGCGCGCCGGCCGACGGTGCCGACGCACGGGGCCCGGCAGGGCCCTTCCCGGTCGCGGCCGTGACCGTCCGCGCCGCCGGAACGGACGTCGAACACAGGCCCCGGCGCTCGCCGCCGGGTCGGTGGCGACGCCCACCGCAGAAACCGTCTACCGCGCGGGCGATTCGCAGATCGACCGGGCGCGGGCGTTGCGTGCGGCTTTCGGCCCGGTCTGGCGGTACGCCCGCGACATGGGCATGAAAGTGCATTTCCAGACCGCACATGCTCGCACTTTCACCGCCGCTGAAGCCCGGCAGTTCGCCGACGCGCCGGCCGGCGGCCGTGGTGGCGGCCGTTCACCGGGTGAAGATGCCCCGGCGGATTTCGAGGGGGCCGTCGGTGAGCGCGGTGACGTAGTTGATGACGCGGGTGTAGCCGTCGTCCAGGAGCATCGGCAGCGACGGGCCGTCGGGCGGGCCGTCGGCGAAGGTCTTGTCGATCCAGTCCCGGACCCAGGGTGTCTCGTCGGCCCATTCGACGGTGGTGAAGCCGGCCCGCTCGATCGAGGCGAGCAGCGCGCCGGCGGGGACGACGAAGCTGTCGGTGCCGTCGAGCGACCACGGCATCGGCCAGGTCAGGTCCGGCGGGCCGCAGGCCTCCCAGACGGCCAGGCGCGCGCCCGGCGCGAGGCAGCGGGCGATGTGGGAGAACCAGGCCGTCTTGTCGCCGACGTTCATCTGGACGTGCATGGTGATCGCCGCCTGGAAGGGCCGTTCGGGGGCGAACGCGGCGATGTCGCAGGTCTCGAAGCGGACGAGGCCGTCCAGCCCGGCCCCGGTGGTCAGCGCGCGGGCGGCGGTGACGTAGGCCGGGGTGATGTCGACGCCGGTGACCCGGTTGCCGGTGCGGCGGGCGATCTGGCGGGCCGGGCCGCCGAATCCCGAGCCGACGTCCAGGACGGTGCCGCCCTCGGCGAGGGCGAGGCCGCCGATGAGCAGGTCGACCGCGTCGGCGCCGCCGATGTGGAACTGGTCGAGGTCGCCCGGCGTCCCCGGGTGGTCGCGCAGGAGGCGGTCGATGGTCCGGTCGATGCCGGTCTCGTCGTAGGTCATCGCGTCAGTTTAGTTTTTAAACTTGCTGGTTTCTATAGTAAACCGCAGTGGGCTAGGCTCGGCGGGTGCGAAGCTATGGCCAGTACTGCTCGATCGCCCGGGCCCTCGACGTCGTCGGCGACCGCTGGACGCTGCTGATCGTCCGGGAGCTGCTCCTGCGGGGGCCGTCCCGGTTCACCGATGTGAAGAACGGGCTGCCCGGCGTCGCGACCAACCTCCTGTCGACCCGCCTGAAGGAGCTCGAGGACGCCGGGCTGGTCGTCCGCGAGGACGCCCCGCCGCCCGTCGCCACCGTCCTGTACGCACTGACCGAGGACGGGCTGGCGCTGGAGCCGGTGTTGAAGGCGCTCGGGCTCTGGGGGCTCCGGCTCATGGACGCCGAACGCCCGGACGACGCGTTCCAGGCGCGCTGGCTCGCCTACGCTCCCGCCTGGTTCGCCGCCGACGCCGATCCCGGCGCGCCGCCGGCGGTCGTCCAGCTGATCGCGTCGGGCGAGGAGGCCGTCATCGAGGTCGGCGGAGGGGAGGTCCGCGCCCGCACCGGGCGCGCCGCCGACCCCGACCTCGTCCTGGAGGGGCCGCCCCGCGCCGTCCTCGGGCTGCTCACCGGCGTGATCGGCATCGACGACGCCGCCGGGCTCGGGTTGACCGCCGAGGGCCGGCGCGAGGTGCTCGCCCGCCTCCGGCCCGTCGGCGGCGGCTGAATCAGGAGAGGCGGAAGCGCGACACGAAGTTCCAGATGACGGCGTTGGCGTCGATGTCCTGGGTGGTGCCGCCGAGCAGCGGCCCGAGGTACGGCGTGCCACCGGGCCAGTTATGGCCGCCGCCCTTGATCTGGTACAGGATCACCGGCGCGGCGGCGGGGCAGCCGTCGTAGGCGTGCTTGACGACGGTCGTGCCGTCGTCGGGGTGGGTGTCGGCCAGGCCGGTGTCGGTCGTCGTGGTTCCGCAGCCGTTGTTGCGGGCCCAGAACGGCGCGGCGGCCGTCGCGGTCGCGTAGGGGACGATCGGGTCGGCGTCGCCGTGGATCATCAGGACGGGCACGGCGCGGCCGGGGTGGCAGGCGGCCTGGTCCTGGAGCTGGCCGGAGACCGGCGCGTAGGCGGCGAACCGCTTGTTCTCGCAGGCCAGCTTGCTGGTGAAGAATCCGCCATTGCTCATGCCGGAGGCGTAGAGGCGGCGCGGGTCGGCGTTGAAGCGGTGGACGAGGACGTCCTGGAGCGCGGACACGAATCCGGGGTCGTCGACGTCGGCGCCCGGCTGGCCGCCGGCGACGCCCTGCCAGCCGGTGCCGTGGTGCTCCGGCGTGATCATGATGAAGCCGCGGGTCCGGGCGTAGTCGGCCATGTGCCCGTAGAACTCGGCGAACAGCGGCGTCTCGAACAGCCCCGGGAAGTGGAACAGGGCCGGGAGGGGCCGGCCGTCGTAGCCGTCCGGCAGCCGGAGGATCGCCGCCCGCCGCTGCCCCGCGTGGACGAGGTGGATCGCGTGGTCGCCCGGGTCGGGGTGGCGGTCCTGGACGGTGAAGCCGACCGTCCGGGTGCTCGTCCGGCCGCCGGCCTCCACGGTCCCCTGGCCCTGCCAGGTCACCGTGCCGTCCGAGGGCGTCCGGACGCCGCTGACGACGGTCGCGGAGATCCGCACTCCGGCGTCGTCGAGGCCGAAGGTCCCCGACAGCCCCGCGAGGGTGCGCGACAGCCCGAACCGGACGGTCGCCGTCCCGCCCTTCGTCCCGCGCAGCGTCCCCTCCCCCTGGACCTTGTTGGTGTTGTAGTCGGGCGTGGCCTCGGTGACGGTGATCCCGCCGGAGCGCAGGTCGCCGTCGAGCCGGTAGGCGGGCGCGCCGTCCACGGTGACGGTGATCCGGTCCGGGCGGAGGGCGTCGGCCCGCGCGGACGGCGCCGACGCGACCGCCGGGGCCGCCATCGCGGTGCAGGTCAGCGCCACTGCCGCGGCAAGGCGCCGGGGGGCGGTGAGGGGATGCGGGGGCATGGCCGTCCTTCCTGCGGGCGTCCCCCCTGCGCCGCGGCGTGCCGCCGGGCCCGCGGCCCGGCCGTGTCGAGCCGAGCCTAGGTTCGCCCGCCGGGCGGCCGCTGCTCACGGAATGGAGACCGCGCCCCCTCCGATTGCGCACTCAGTGACAAAACCCGCCGCGCCCGGGGCGCGCAGGCCCCCGCCGGCGCCGCCTGCGTGGGGGGCGGGCGGCGCCGGCGGAACGGGGGCGGCCGTGGCTACCAGCGGTACCAGCGGCCGCGGCGGCCGGACGGGCCGGTGCTGCGGGCGACGAAGCCCAGCAGCCACACGATCAGGACGATCGCGGCGATGATCCAGAGCACCTTGAGGGTGAAGCCGATCCCGAACAGGAGCAGCGCGAGGAGCAGGACGAGAATCATGAGCCAGGGCATCGGGGGGTCCTCCTTGTCGAACGTGTCGGCGGAGGATGTCCCCAAAGAAGAGCGTTTGACTCTTGACAAGCATCACGTTTCGCCGGGGTGCCGCCGCCCGTCCAGGACGACGGTTCGGCCCTCGTCGGCCGCGAGGACCTCGCCGCCGAACTCGGCGCGAGCGGCGGCCACCGCGGCGGCGCGGTCGTTGCCCGGCCAGAAATGGGTGAGCATCAGCCGCCGGGCGCCCGCGTGCCGCGCCCACCGGCCGGCCTCGGCGGAGGTCAGCAGGTTCCGGACGGCGGCGCCCGTCTCGCCGGGACGGTCGGTCGCCTCGACGATGAACAGGTCCGCGTCGCGGCCGAGGTCCGCCAGCCGGGGATCGGGGCCGGTGTCGCCGGAGTAGGCCAGCACGGTCCCGCCGGCCTCCAGGCGGACGCCCGCGTTCGGCACGAAGTGCGGGAGCGGCAGCCCCGTCAGCCGGAACGGGCCCACCCGATGGGTGCCCGGGAGCGGCCGCACGTCGAAGACCGCACGCAGGTCGACGTCGGGTTCGAGGCCGGCGAGCCGGTCGAGGACGCCGGGCGGGCAGTACAGCGGGAGGCGGGGCGCGCCGGGGCTCCCGTAGAACCGCAGGCGGAACAGCCCGTGCAGGTCGACGCAGTGATCGGGATGCTCGTGGGTGATGACGACGGCGTCGGGCGCGCCGTCCGGCCAGTGCGCGAGGAGCCGCGGCAGCGTCGCGTAGCCGAGGTCGAGGACGAGGCGGTGGCCGTCCCAGTCCACCGCGAAGCCGCTGCAGGCCCGGCCCGGTTCCGGGAAGGCGCCGCAGCCGCCGAGGACGGTGATCTGTCTCATCCGCCCCAGCATGCCAGGGACGCGGAAGCCCGCCGCGGCGGGCGCGGCGGGCTTCCGAGCGGGCTTCCGGACGGGTCAGACCAGGCCGGCCTTGCTGAGCCAGTCCTTGGCGACCTTCTCCTGGTCGTCCTTGTCGATCGCGATCCGCTTCATCATGTCCAGGAGGTCCTGGGTGGTGAGCTTGGCGGAGACGGCGTTCAGCGCCGCCACCGCGGTCGGGTTCACCGCGGACTTGTTGACCAGCGGCGTCACGTTCTGCGCGCTGAAGACGTGCTGCGGGTCCTCCAGGACGACGAGCTTCTTCTGCACGATGGTCGGGTCGGTGGTGAACAGGTCGGCGGCCTGCACCTTGTTCTCGGTGAGCAGCTTGACCAGGGTGGCCTGCGCGCCCGCGTCGAACGGCTGGAACTTCTTGAAGTCCAGCCCGTACACCTTCTTCAGGCCGACGAGGCCCTGCTGGCGGGTCTTGAACTCCGACGGGCCGGCGATGGTGAGCTGGTTCGCGACCGGCTTGAGGTCGGCGATGCTCTTCAGGTGGTACTTCGACGCCGTCTGCGGGTTGACGGTGACGGAGTCCTTGTCCTCGGCCTGCGCGGAGTTCAGGACCTCGACCGACGGCGGCAGCTTGGCTTTGAGGGCGGCGTTGACCTCGTCGGTGGTGGCCGCGGTGCTGGTCTTGTCGACCGAGGTGGTGAGCAGGGCGCCGTTGTACTCCGGCATCACCCCGATGCCGCCCTTCACGACCTGGTCGTAGTAGATCTCGCGGGCGCCGATGTTGAACTTCCGGTTGACCTTGAGGCCCTTGGCCTCCAGCGCCTGCGCGTAGATCTCGCCGATCAGGCCGCTCTCCGGGAAGTTGGCGCCGCCGACGGTGATGGTGCCCTTGGCGGCGCCGCCGCCGGACAGCGGGTTCTTGTCGTCGCCGCCTCCACCGCCGCCGCAGGCGGACAGCGTCAGGGCGGCCACGAGGCCGACGGCCGCGCCACGGATGATGTGCTTCATGGTGGTGTCCTTCTGTTGGAAAGGGTCAGGAGGAACGGGCGGTGCCGAGCAGGCCCGGCGAGACGACGAGGCGGCGCAGCGCCGCGAACACGACCTGGACGATCAGCGCGAGCAGCACCACCAGCACCGTCCCCCCGACGACGAGCTGGTAGTCGTTGCGGGCCAGCCCGTCGATGATGTAGCGGCCGAGGCCCCCGAAGCCGGGGTAGGCGACGATGGTCGCGGTCGCCACCACCTGGATCGCGGACGTGCGCAGCCCGAGCAGGATCAGCGGCAGCGCCATCGGCACCTCGGCGCGCCACAGCACGCCCCAGCCGGTCATGCCCATGCCGCTGGCGGCGTCCTTGGCGTCGGCGTCGACGCCGCGCAGGCCCTCGTAGGTGTTGACGAGGATCGGCGGGACGGCGAGGGCGACGAGCGCGATCAGCGCGGCCGTGATGCTGTAGTGGACGAGGACGACGTACACCACCAGGCCGAACGTCGGGATCGCGCGGGCCAGGTTCGCGACGCTGACCACGGCGAAGCCGCCGCGCCCGGTGTGCCCGACGAGCAGGCCGAGGGCCAGCCCGATCACGGCGGCGCAGGCGAGCGACACCCCGCTGTAGATCACGTGCTGGAGGAGCCGGTGCGGGATGCCGTCCTCGCCGTGCCACTGCGCGGACGCGGTCAGCCACGTCCAGCAGAGCCGGATCTGGTTCCAGACGTCGTTCACGAAGCCCTCCTGCGCGCTCGCGACCACGGGGTGAGCAGCCGCTGGACGATCACGAGGACCGCGTCGGTGGCCAGCGCCAGCAGGACGATCAGCACGGACGCCGCGAGGATCTGGGTCTGGAACTGCAGCTGGGAGCCGCGGATGATGTCGTAGCCGAGCCCGCCCTGGCCGATCAGCTGGCCGATCGCGACGAGGCTGATCGACGACACCGCGGCGACCCGGACGCCGGCGATGACGACGGGCACCGCGATCGGCAGCTCGACCTGGACGAGCCGGCGCAGCGTGCCGAACCCCATCGCGGTGGCGGCCTGCCGGACCGGTTCGGAGACCGCGCCGAGGCCGTCCACCACGTTCGGGATCAGCACCGACAGGCTGTAGAGGGTCAGCGGGATCATCACCGTGGACGCGCTCAGCCCGGTGTACTGGATGAACAGCATGAACAGGGCCAGCGACGGGATCGCGTACAGCACGTTCGAGACGGTCAGGACCGGCGCGTACAGCCACTGCCAGCGGCGGCACGCGAGCCCGGCGGGCAGCGAGATGAGCAGCCCGAACAGCACCGGCAGCAGCGCGAGCCGGATGTGGATGAGGGCGTGGTCGCCGAGCGTGCCGGTGTGGTCGCCGATCCAGCCCCAGTCGATGTCCATCAGTCGCCGGCACCGCCCTTCACAGGCGCGTCGGCCCGCTCCGGGGTGTCGGCGGGCTCGGCGGCGGCGCTGTCGGCGGCGGCGCGGCCGGCGAGGCCGTGGGTGGGGACGGCGAGCAGGTCGGCGCCGCCCGCGGTGCCGACCACCGCGCCCGTCTCGTCGACCCCGACCGCGAGGCCCGCCGGGGACAGGACGGCGGCGTCCAGCGCGACGCGGACCGAGTCGGCGCCGGCGCGGAAGGTGGCGCCGACCGGGACGAGCCGCGCCTCCGCCAGCGGGCCGGTCTCGTCGGCGGGCCGGGCCCAGCCGAGGGGCCGGCGGTCCGCGTCGACGACGAGGACCCAGTCCAGCCCGGCGGCGTCCGCCGCGTCCGCGGACCCCGCGAAGACCGCGTCGTCGCTCAGCCGCAGCCCGCCCGTCTCGGCGAAGCCGAGGGTGCGGATGCCGCGGTTCTGCCCGATGAACCCGGCGACGAACTCGTCGGCGGGGTGGGCGAGCAGGTCCTCGGGGGCGTCGACCTGGACGAGCCTCCCGCCCGTCTGGAACACCGCGACGCGGTCGCCGAGCTTGATCGCCTCGTCGATGTCGTGGGTGACGAACACGATGGTCTTGTGCAGCTCGGCCTGCAGGCGCAGGAACTCGTCCTGCAGCTCGGCGCGGACGACCGGGTCGACGGCGCTGAACGGCTCGTCCATCAGCATGATCGGGGGGTCGGCGGCGAGCGCGCGGGCGACGCCGACGCGCTGCTGCTGGCCGCCGGACAGCTGGAACGGGTAGCGGCGGGCCATCGACGGGTCGAGGCCGACCCGCTCCATCAGCTCGTGCGCGGCGGCGCGGGCCTTCTTCTTGTTCCAGCGCAGCAGGTACGGGACGGTGGCGATGTTGTCCTCGATGGTGCGGTGCGGGAACAGGCCGGCGTGCTGGATGACGTAGCCGATGCCGCGCCGCAGCTCGGCGGGCCTGCGCTCGCGGACGTCGCCGCCGTCGATGAGCACGCGCCCGGCGGTGGGCTCGACCATGCGGTTGATGGTGCGCAGCGCGGTGGTCTTGCCGCCGCCGGAGGTGCCGACGAACACGGTGATGCGCCCGGTGGGGCACTCCAGGCTGACGTCGTCCAGGGCGACGGTGCCGTCCGGGTAGCGCTTGGTCACGCCCTCAAAGGTGATCAAACGATTCACGTCCTCGTTGGGCGTCGCAACGCCGATGATCGACTTCGGCCTTCTCCCCAACCGTAACCAATGTGTACCGTCTCGTCAGAGTCCCGCCTTGTCCGGAACGTCGGTTCTTGAGGATAACTACCTGAAATTAGGGGAAAGTAGCGTAGGCCCGTGGAGAACAGCCGAATCGTTATCGACGGGACCTCGCTCACCTGCTCCCAGGTGGTGCTCGCGGCCCGCGAGGATGTGACGGTCACCATAGATTCCGGCGGGGTGGAGCGCGCCCGCGCGGCCTGGCGGGTGGCCCGCGAGGTCGCCGGCTCCCAGCCGGTCTACGGGCGGACGACCGGCGTCGGCGCCAACCGCGTCGTGGACGTCGAGTGGGAGGACGCCGACGCGCACGGGCTGCGGCTGCTGCGCAGCCACGCGGCCGGGGCGGGGCCGCTGGTCGCGCCGGAGATCGTCCGCGCGATGCTGGCCGTCCGGCTGAACCAGATCGCGGCGGGCGGCTCGGGCGTCGAGCCTGGAGCGCTCCAAGCGCTGGCGGACGTCCTCAACCTGGGCCTCCTCCCGCCCGTCCCGGTGTACGGGGCGATCGGCACCGGCGACCTGACGGCGCTGGCGTCGACCGCGCTGTGCCTGCTCGGCGAGCGGTCCTGGCTGGCCGGGCCGGACGGGGCGCCCGAGCGCGGCCCCGGCTACCGGCTCCAGTCCGCCGACGCGCTCGCCTTCATCAGCTCCAACGCCGCGACGCTCGGGGAGTCGGCGCTCGCCGTCGCCGACCTGCGGCGGATGCTGCGCGCCTCGACGGTCGTGGCCGCGCTCTCGCACTTCGCCGTCCGGGCGTCGGAGGAGCCGTACGCGCCGCCCGTGCAGGACGCGTGCCCCCACCCCGGCCAGCGCGAGGCCGCCGACGCGATGCGCACCCTGCTCGCCTTCGACCGGCCCGCCCCGATGCGGATCCAGGACCCGTACGGCTACCGGGCGTTCCCGCAGGTCCACGGGCCGGCGCTGGAGGCGGGGGCCTACGCCGAGCAGGTCGTCACCCGCGAGATCAACGCGGCGGCGGAGAACCCGCTGGTCGACGTCGCCGGGCGGACGGTCTGGCACAACGGCAACTTCCACACCGCCTACGTCGGGCTCGCGCTCGACGCGGCCCGCGCCGCCCTGTTCCAGACGATGGCCCTGGCCGCCGCGCGGCTGGGCACGCTCGCCGAGCCGTCGTTCACCGGCCTCTACCCGTTCCAGGGCGCCACGGAGGCGTCCTCAGGGATCATGATCCTGGAGTACGTGGCGCACTCGTGCCTCGCGGACGTGCGCCGGCTCGCCACCCCCGCCGCGCTCGGCAGCGCCGTGCTGTCGCGCGGCGTCGAGGAGCACGCGGGCTTCTCCACCCAGTCGGCCCGCGCGACCACCGACGCCGTCGCCGCCTACCGCCTCGGCCTCGGCTGCGAGCTCGTCGCGGCCGTCCGGGCCCTGCGGATGCAGGGGCGCGCCCCGTCCGGCGGGCCGCTGCGGTCGGCGTTCGACCTGGCCGAGGCCGTCCTCGACCCGCGCGTGGAGGACCGCCCCCTCGACGCCGACATCGCCGTAGCCGCCGACCTCCTCCCCCGCCTCGCCCGCCTGCACCCCTAGGAGGGCGGGCCGCCGGTGGAGGTGCGGATGCGGAGCGACGGCTCGCGCACCACGCGGCGCTTGCGCGGCTTGCCGTCGATGACGTCGACGATCAGCCGGACGGCCGCGTGCACGATGCCGTCGATGTCCCAGTCGACGGACGTCAGCGGCGGGGTGAGCAGCGCCGACATCGGATGGTTGTCGTAGCCGCAGACCGCGATGTCGCCCGGGACCTCCAGGCCCAGCTCGCGGGTCGCGGCGTACACGCCGTAGGCGATGGAGTCGGCGAAGCAGAACACCGCCGTCGGCCGGTCGGGGCCGCCGAGGACGCGCAGCGCGACCTCGGTGGACTCGGCGAGCGACTGCGGCACCACGACCACGCCGACGCGCAGCCCGAGCCGTTCGGCCTCGGCGTTGACGTGCACGTCGGCCGGGCGGTCGGGGGTGCTCGCGCCGGTGGAGGTGAACACGGTGACGCGCTCGTGGCCGAGGTCGCGCAGGTGCTCCAGGGCGAGCGTGACGCCGCGCCGGTTGTCGAACACGACCTCGCCCTGCGACCGGCCGCCGTGCAGGGCGTCGCCGATCGACACCACCGGGACCGTCTCCGACAGCTCGGCCCAGAACGGCGCGGCCGGGTCGAGCGGCTGCACGATCAGCCCGTCCACCCGCTGGTCGCGCAGCCGGCGGGCGAGCGCCAGCTCGCGCTCGGGGTCGCCGCCCGCGTCGACGATCAGCGCGTAGCGGTCGCGGGCGAGCAGCGCCCGGCCGATGCCGGTGGCGAGGGACTGCTGCCAGTAGTCCTCCAGCGACCCGCACAGCAGCCCGACCTGGTCGGTGCGGCCGCTGGCCAGCGCGCGGGCGATGGGGTGCGCCTCGTACCCGAGCTCCTCGGCCGCCGCCCGGACCCGCTCCTGGGTCTCCTCGGAGGTCTGGATGCCGCGCAGCGCGTACGAGACGGCGGCGGGCGACAGGCCGGTCGCCTGGGCCACCTCACGGATGGTCGCGCGCTTGCGCCTCTCCGACATCTCTCCAACCCTAGACGGCCCCGCTGACAGAACGGGGGACCCCACTTGACGGGACGATTGCTGAACCGTTTCACTGAAGCGGTTAACTGATGCGGTTCAGTCGTCGTTCGCACTGCTCACCGCGTCGGCCGTCCCGTCATGGAAAGGAAAGGAGCGCACCGTGTCCCACGATGTCCTGCCCCGCACCCCCGGCTTCGCGGACCTGCCCGCCCGCACCCTCGGCAAGCGCGAGCTGCGCGCGCTCGTGGACGACCTCGCGGAGCGGCCGGAGCTGTGGCGGCAGCACGTCGCATTCCCGGGCGGCGGCCACCGGCACTACGCCTCCCTCTACCGGGACGAGCACGTGGACGTGTGGCTGCTGTGCTGGACGCCGGACGACGACACCGGCTGGCACGACCACGACGTGTCCTCGGGCGCGGTCCGCGTCGTCAGCGGCGCCATCGAGGAGAGCAACCCGAGGATCGGCGGCGCGCACGCCAGCACGGTCGTCGCCGAGGGCCGCTCGTTCTGCTTCGGCCCGGACCACATCCACCGGCTCACCGGGGTGGCCGACGCGAGCGTCTCCATCCACGCGTACTCGCCGCCGCTGTGGCGGATGGGCCAGTACTCCATCGACGATTCCGGCGTGATGCGCCGCCTGTCCGTCAGCTACTCCGACGAACTACGCCCCCAAGACACCCCCGCCTGACACCAGAACCCCCGGCCAGCCACCCGAGGCGCGGAGTACCCGACCGCCCGACCAGCGACCCGAGCCGTCACGCGAGCGCGCTATCTGACCGGCGGGGGCGAAGCCGAAGGCGAGCCCCGCCGGGAAGCTCGCGAAGCGAGGTCGCGCTCGCCCAAGCAAGGTCAGCGTGCGAGCCGCCAGGCGAGCACGCTGGGCCTGGCTTGCATAAATAACGCCTCCGGCGGGTCCGACCGGGGGAGACGGGCCCGCCGGAGGAGGGTGGCCGTCCGATGCCCGCTCACATCGGGCGGCCACCCACATGTCCCTCAGCGCGCCGCGGTCAGGAAACGTCACACCTCCGGCGCGGCCGTTTTCGGGGGTGCCGCGAGGCGGCGGTCGATCCAGCGGTCCGTCAGGGCGCAGACCGCGATGGCGACGGCGAAGCAGAGGGCGGCGGCGCGGAGGACGCCGGCTTCGTAATAGGTGTCGGTGACCAGGAGGACGGCGGCGGCGCCGGCCGCTCCCCCGGCGAGCAGCGCGGCGGCGATCTGGGCGGTCCAGAGCATCGTCCGGCGCGGTCCGGCGCCGGCGAGTCCTTCGCGGAGCGCGTGGACGGCACCTGCCGCGCAGATGAGCAGGCCGGCGATGCCCGCGATGAGCGGTGTTCCGAAGTTCACGCCGTAGCGGACGGCCAGTGCCGGGATGAAGAAGAGGGCGAGGGCCCAGCGCAGCCCGGTGCCGATGGAGGTCAGGGCGAGGCCCGGTTCGCCGTGCTGGGGCGTCCGGGCGGCCCACCAGCGGGCCGCGACGAGGATCACCGCCGTGACGAGGGCGCCCGGGAGGCGTCCGGCGAGATGTCCGAGGTTGTAGAGGAGGGCCGTGTCGTAGACGGTCAGGACCAGTTGGCCTAGCGCCCACACCGAGATGGCGAACAGGAGCATCTGCGGGAGCGACGAGATCGTGGGCGCGTCGGTGTCCTGCCGGGCGAGCCATTGGATGAGCAACGGCGTCACCAGGCCGGTGCATGCGCGGATGACGATGTCGTCCACCGTGTAGGGGGTGTGCAGGACCCACTCCACGACGCAGAAGGAGAACGTGTAGGAGAGGGACGCGGCCCACACCATCCATGACATGGCGACGCGCCTGTACAGGCCGCGGTCCAGCCACCGCCGCAGCGTCCACCCCTATGGCCATGACCGACAAACATAAGGCCGCCGGGGCCGGACGGTCAGCGGGTGGCGAGTTCCGGCTCCGCCTCGGGGGCGCGCGGGGCGGGCACGTCTTCGACAGGCGCGTCCGCTGCGGGCGGGTCCCCGGCCGGAGGCCGCTTCATGGCGCGCATCGGCTCCAGCGACGCCAGCAGCCGGGCCCGCATCCACGCCGCGCCGGGCCGTTCCACCAGGCGATGCACCGCGTAGGCGAGCGCCAGGGACGCCGCGATGACGGCGGCGAGCGCGGCCCACCGGTTCATCCCTGGGTACAGCGCGTCCAGCAGCGGCAGAGCGAGCTGCGAATGGACGAGGTAGAGCGGGTACGTCAGCGCCCCGAGGACGGTCAGGCCGCGCCACCGCACCCAGCCCAGCCGGCCCGTCGCGACGAGGATCATCACGAGGAAGATGCCGGTGACGGCGGCCGCGACGGGCAGGTGGGCGGAGCCCTTGAACGCGCCGTCCGCGCGCCAGCCGCCCCAGTGCAGCGCCAGCAGGTAGGACACCGCGACGTATCCCCACAGCAGCAGCGTCGGCCCGAACCGGTGGATCATGTACAGCGCCATCCCGGCGATGAAGTACGGGCTCCACGTCGGCACCAGCATGATCTGCAGGAACTTGCTTCCGGCCTCGTCGGCGAAGACGCCGCCGAACATCCACGCCGCCATGAAGACCAGGCACGACCGGTACGTGATGCCGATCCCGGCGAGGACCGCCACCAGGACGTAGAAGTGCATCTCCACCCAGAGCGTCCAGTAGACGGCGTCGACGTTCTGGATGCCGAGGCCGCCCTGGAGCATCGTCAGGTTCGGCACGACGAGCCCGGGGACGCCGTGCCCCTGCCGGAACACCGCGTACACGACGGCGCCGAGCAGCACGCTCGCCCAGTACGCCGGCATCAGCCGCACCAGGCGCGAGATGCCGAACTCGCCGGGCGAGCGGCCCCACGCGCTCATGAGGATCACGAAGCCGCTGATGACGAAGAACAGGTCGACGCCGAGGTAGCCGTACCGGGTGACCGCCCCCAGCGCGGGGAAGACGTCCCGCGCGCGCTCCGGCCACGGCCCCGCGCCGCCGAAGCCGGTGAAGTGGTACAGCACGACGGCGGTCGCCGCCAGGAAGCGGAGCAGGTCGAGTTCGCGGAGCCGCGGGCGTCGGGGGGTCACCGCGGAACCCTCTCGGGGACGGGTTGCGCGGCGCGGGACGCGGCGTGAGGACCCGGTGAACGGCGGGTGTAGCCGGGGATGGCCCGCCGCGCCGGACCGCCCCGGGATCACGCGGGAAGGAGGGGCGGGGGGTTTCGCGCGACGGGCGCGTGGGGCGGGAGGGGATCAGTAAGATACCGGTGCATTCTCACCCGACTATTGGTGGTCCTCCATGACATCTCGCCGCGCCCGACGCGGCGCGGCGACCCTACTGCTGTGCCTCGGCCTGCTCGGCCTGCCCCTGCTGGCCGGCTGCGGCGGCACCGGCGGGACCGGCCCGCGGACGGCCCGGGCGGACGGCCCGGCCGCGAAGAAGCCGGTCCCGCGGCCGTCGGTGGTGTTCTTCCTCGGCGACAGCTACACGGTCGGGGACCGCGGCGTCCAGCCGGAGACGACGTACGCGTCGGCGACCGGGCGGCTGCTGGGCTGGCAGGTCGTCGTGGCGGGACGGGCCGGCACCGGCTTCGTGAAGACGGTCGCCGGGCAGGCGTTCCTGCAGCTGTTCGAGAGCCAGCTCGGCTGGCGGCCCGCGCCCGACCTGCTGATCGTGTCGGGCGGGCACAACGACTGGCGGGTCCCGCCGCCGCGCGTCGCGGCGGCGGCGCGCGCGCTGCTCGAACGGGCGCGGCAGCGGTGGCCCGGCACGCATCTCGTGCTGATGGGGCCGCTGTGGGGCAACGACACGCCGCCGCCCAATGAGCTGGGCGTCCGCAACGCGCTCCGGAACCTCGCGACGCAGATGGCGGTCCCGTTCGTCGACCCGCTCGCGGAGCGGTGGATCACCGGGAACCGGCTGACCCGCCGGGGCAACGCGCCGCAGTACATCAAGCGGGACGGGACGCACCCGGACGAGGCGGGCCACCGCTACGTGGCGACCCGCCTCGCCGCCGACATCAAGCGCCTGGGCCTGGCCCACGCACTGCGCCGTCCGGCCTGACCTCGCCGGGTCAGGGGCGGGCGGGGCGGGCCAGGGTGAGGGAGAAGTCGCCGGCCTCGTCGGTCCAGAACTCGGCCGGTTCCATGCCGGCGGCCCCCAGTTCGGACGCGAGGCGCTCGCGGCGGAACTTCGCGGAGATCTCGGTGCGCATCTCCTCGCCCGCGGCGAAGTGGACGTCCAGGTCGAGGCCGCCGACGCGGACGTCCTGGTCGCGGGTGGAGCGGAGCCGCATCTCGATCCACTCGTCGGTGCCGTCCCAGACGGCGACGTGCTCGAACGCGTCCGGGTCGAAGTCGGCGTCCAGTTCCCGGTTGATCACCGACAGGACGTTCTTGTTGAACTCGGCGGTGACGCCGGCCGCGTCGTCGTAGGCGCGGACGAGGCGTCCGGGGTCCTTGACGAGGTCGGCGCCGAGCAGCAGGAAGTCGCCGTCGTCCATGGTGGCGCGCAGCCCGCCGAGGAAGCCGATGCGGGCGGCGGGCGGCATGTTGCCGATCGTCCCGCCGAGGAAGGCGACCAGCCGGCGCTCCCCGGCGGGCAGCAGGTGCAGGTGCTGCTCGTAGTCGGCGACGACGGTCCGGACGGTGAGGCCGGGATGGTCGGCGGCGATCCCGGCGGCGGCCTCCTCCAGGAAGTCGCCGCTGACGTCGACGGGGACGTAGGCGCGCAGCGTCCCGGCGAGCGCGCCGAGCAGCAGCCGGGTCTTCTCCCCCGACCCGGCGCCCAGTTCCAGCAGGGTGCGGGCACCGGTGATCGCGGCGATCTCGGGGGCGCGGGCGGTGAGGATCTCGCGCTCGCGGCGGGTCGGGTAGTACTCCTCCAGCTTGGTGATCTCCTCGAAGAGCGCGCTGCCGCGCTCGTCGTAGAACCACTTGGGCGGCAGGGTCTTCGGCGTGCCGGCGAGCCCCTCCCGGACGTCCTGTCGGAGCGTCTTGGCGAGGTCGTCGGCGGTCAGGAACCGGTCCACGTGGTCCTCCTACAGTGGGTCTATGCGAACACCGGACGCGGGTCCGGCGGTGACGAGCGAGCGGTCCGGGACGGGCCGCCAGCCGGGCCGGTCGTCCAGCGGTTCGGAGACGATCCGGATCGCGTCCGCGTCCTCGCGGACGAACAGGGAGTCGCCCCAGGTGGTGGCGGCGAGGGCCGTCCCGTCGGAGGCGAGCAGGTTGTAGCGGCCGCCGGTGAGGCCGGTGACGGCTGCGACGACGGCGGCGAGGCCCTCGCCCAGGGACGCGCCGTCGCGCCAGTGCCGGACGGCGATGGCGAACAGCGGCGCGGAGTCGAGCGGGGCGCGGGCGTCCGGCACCCCGGCGAGGTCGCCGGCGAGCTCGCGGAGCTTGGCCTCGACGCCGGCGAACCCCTCGACCTTGCCGTTGTGGCTGAACAGCCAGGTGCCCTCGCGGAACGGCTGCGCGCACGACTCGTCCACGGGGAACCCGACGGTCGCCGAGCGGATCGCCGCGACGGCGCAGGACGCGCGGACGGCGCCCGCGATCTCGCGGAACGACTGGTCGGTCCAGAGCGGCTGGGCCCGGCGGAACCGGACCGCGGCGCCGCCGGCGTACCAACCGGCGCCGTACCCGTCGGCGTTCAGCAGGTTCCCTTGCGTCATGCGCGGCGCGTACGCCTGGTGCTCAAGGGAGTACTCCCCCTCGTAGATGAGCGAGTGCAGGGTCCTCTCGGGACCGAGGTAACCGAGATGACGGCACACTCAGGACTCACCCGCCTGTGCCCTGTGGGGGGACGACCCCCCACGCCCCCCGGCAACGGCGGAACGCGCGCAGCGGAACCCGGAGAAGATCTGCCGCCGGATCGGGTAGTCCCAGTTGCGGAACGAGCCGCGTATGGCGAGCGGGTGCGTCGCCCATGAGCCGCCCCGCAAGACCTTGTAGTCAGGGCCGAAGAACACTTCGGAGTACTCCTTGTAGGGGAACGAGCGGAACCCCGGGTAGCCGTGGAAGTCCGACGACGTCCACTCCCACACGTCGCCGATGAGCTGCCGGACCCCGTAGGCCGACGCACCGGATGCGTAGGAACCGGCGTCGGACGGGCGCAGCAGCCGCTGGCCGAGGTTGGCGCGGCCCTCCTCGTACACGTCGCCCCAAGGGAACTTCCGGGACCGCTGTACGGCGGGGTCCCAGCGCGCGGCCTTCTCCCACTCCGCCTCCGTGGGGAGGCGCTTGCCGGCCCACCGCGCGTAGGCGTCCGCCTCGTACCAGCACACGTGCTGGACGGGTTCGCGCGGCGGAACGGGCTCGGTACGCCCGAACCGGCGCCGCAGCCACTGCCCTCCTTCCCTCGACCAGAACGCGGGGGCGCGCTTGCCGCTCGTGTTGCGCCACTCCCAGCCGGCGGACGTCCACCAGCGCGGGTCGTCGTAGCCGCCCGCCTCCATGAAGGCGAGGTAGGCGGCGTTGGTGACGGGCTCCACGTCGATGTAGTAGGCGGGCAGGTCGACCATGTGGCCCGGACGCTCGTTGTCGTACGCCCACGGTTCGTCCGACGTGCCCATCTCGAACGGGCCGGCCGGGATCAGCACCTCATCGGCCCCGGACGCGGCGGCGGGCTTCTGCAAGGCCTCCGCGACCGGGTCGAGCAGGGCGGGAGCACCCTTGCGGAGCTGGTGCGTCGCCAGCATCGTCTCGTCGTGCATGTGCTCGTGCTGGACGACCATCCCGTACACGAACCCGCCGGACGTCAGCGGGTCCGCCGTGTCGAACCGCACGGACGGCAGCGCGTCCAGCACCTTGGCGCGCACCGTGCCGATGTAGGCGCGCGCCTCGTCCGGCGGCAGCAGCGGCAGCGACGGCCGCTCGGCGCGCGGGTGCTCGAACGCGTCGTACAGGCCGTCGATCTCGGGGCGCATCGGGTCGGCGCCCGCGGCGGCCCGCAGCAGCCACAACTCCTCGTAGTTGCCGACGTGCGCCAGGTCCCAGACCAGCGGCGACATCAGCGGCGACACCTGCGAGGTGAGGTCGTCCCCGTCGAGGACGTCGGTGGTGAGGCCGAAGCTGCGGGCGCGCACGCCGCCGAGCTCCTCGGCGATCAGGTCCTTCAGCGCGTCCTCGTCGTGCTCGGCGATGGGGCCCGGGGAGCTCAGCGGGGCCATGTCGGGTCCTCCTCGGACGTCGTGGTGGGAGCATCGTGGGGCCGGTGGGCGTCGTGGGCGGAACCCGCGTGGGCGGAACCCGCGTGGGCGGAGCCGTTGCGGGCCGGTCCATCGTCGGCGGGGGTGCGCCCGCGCTCGACGTACCGGCGCGCGTACTCCTCCACCAGCGGGACGAGACCGTCCGCGCCCATCCGGGGCAGCGCGTCCAGCGCGGCCGTGAAGCAGGTGCGCGCGGCGGCGGCCAGCGCCGGGTCGGCGAGCCCGAAGCGGGCCGCCTCCGCCCACAGCCGCGCGACCGGTTCGGCGGCCTCCTCGGCGGCGCGGGACGCGGCCGGGTCGTCCAGCAGCGCGGCGGCGACCGCGACGGGCACCGGCCAGTACCGGGCCGGCAGCGCGTCGATCATCCGGAGTTCCAGCCAGCCGCGCGGCCGGACCGGCGGGAACAGCGTGGACAGGTGGTAGTCCAGGTCCTCCGGGCCCGGCTCGCCCTTGTCCAGCCATTCCTTGAAGGACATGCCGGGGTCGGACACCCACTCCCCCGACGCGGTCTTGACCAGCATGACCCGCGCGTCCAGCGCGTACCGCGTCCACGCCTCGGCGGGGTCGGCGTCGGCGCCGTCGCGCAGCACCGGCAGGGTGCGGCACGGGTCCAGCTCGGTCCAGATGGCCTGCCGGGACGAGCGCAGCCCGGTGCGGCGGCCCGCCTTCAGCGGCGAGTTGGCGAACGCGGCGATGAGCAGGGGCCCGAGCGCGTGCGTGAGCCGCCAGCGGCGGGCCGCGTCGGCGCGGTCGGCGCCGATGTCCAGGCAGACCTGGACGGACGCGGTCGAGCACATCATCGCGAGCCCGGCGTCGGCGAACCCGCCCGCGCTGAAGTAGTCGCGCATGCACCCGTAGCGGGGGTGCTCGGCCTGGAACCGCGGCAGCCGGACGGGGTCGACTCCGTGGCCGACGAGGTCCAGCCCGGCCGGGGCGAGCGCGTCCCGCACGTGCGCGATGTCCCCGGCGAGCGCCGAATGCAGTTCGGAAACGCCGTGGAACGGCGCGGAGCTCAGTTCCAGTTGCCCCCCGGGTTCGTAGGTGACGGCGCTTCCGCCGGGCGGCGGCCCCGCCTCGTCGACGAGCATCCGCACCCGCCGCGCGGGCACGTGGGCCGCCTTGTCGGCGGCGTCGACGACGAACCACTCGGTCTCGGCACCGACCGTCCCGGGTGGGCCGGTCTTGAAGCAGACGCCGTAAATGTGCTGGTAGACGCCGTCCTCGGTGAGCCGTGGCACGCGACCTCCCGAAAAAACTCGATAACGAGTTCGAATCCTTCCCTGCTGAACCGGATCAGGAATCCGCTAATTTTCGGGAACTTCCTTAAATCTGGGTGAACATGACCGTCTGCCGTCGAAGTGATTACTTTCCGTGCTATTCGACACGATGTTCACACCCTGGCTTCTCACCGGTTGACTCGAGGCGCTAGAGTCCCGCTACCGACCGGTATGCACGGTTTTGTGCCATCCGGTGCCAGCAGCGGAGACGACCGGGAGGTCACATGCGCGGCGACCTGGGCTCGCTCTACGACGCGCACGCCGCCCGCCTGTACGCCTACTGCTGGTCGCTCGTCGGCGACCAGCTCGCGGCGGCGGCGGTCGGGGACACCTTCGCCGCGGCGGTGCACCAGCCGCCGCGGGGCGACAGCGTGCTCTGGCTCTACTCCCTGTCCCGCACCGCCTGCGCCGAGCGCGGCGCCTTCGGCCCCATGCCCGGCGGCCTGCCGTTCGCCGACCCCGACCCGCTGGTGCGCGCCGCGGGCTCGCTGCGCGCCGACCACCGCGAGGTCCTGCTGCTGTGGGCCGGCGAGTGGCTGGAGACCCCCGACATCGCCCGCGTCCTCGGCCTCGCGCCCGACACCGTCGTCCAGCTGCTGAACGCCGCGCGGTCCCGGCTGGAGCGCGCCGTCCTCGACACGCTGATGCGCGGCTCCGCTGGGCCGCAGCTGGAGCTGATCGCCGCGTTCGAGAAGGGACGGCTACCGCAGCTGCTCGCCAAGCGCGCGCCCGCGCAGGCGCCCGGCTGGCTGCGCGACCAGGTCCTCGCCGCGTGCGAGGCGGAGGCCGACCGGCCGCTGCCGAGCGTCGCCGCCCCGAGCCCGCTCGTCGTCATCGGCGACGACGGCCGCAAGCCGCGGGAGCGGCGCGGCGTGTGGTCCAAGGGCCTCGGCGCCGTCGCGGGCGTCGCCGCGTCCGCGGCCGCCGTCATCGGCCTGCTGGCGTCCTGGCCCACCGCGAAGGGCGGCGGCGCCGCGTCCCTCGTCCCGACCGCGGGCAGCGGGCGCACCGACCCCGCGTCGGCGAAGACGACCAAGGTCACCGACAGCCCGCCGCCCGGCCTCACCGGCTCCGAGCGGGCGACCGGCGACAAGGCCGACCCGTCGAAGAACCCGGTGACCAGCGCGTTCGACGGGCAGCCGACGCCCGCCGGTGGCGCTCCGGGCCAGCGCACCGCGCCGGGCTCGCCGGCCACTCCGGGCACCCCGGCCGACTCGCCCGTCGGTTCGTCGCCGTCGAACGGCGACGAGCCCGGGAGCGGCACTCCGAGCAAGCCCGGCGACACGTCCCCGGCGACGCCGCCCGACTCCGGCACGCCGACCACTCCCCCGGACTCCGGCAGCCCCGACCCCACGACCCCGCCGGACGACGGCTCGACCGACCCCACGACGCCGCCGGACACCCCGTCCGACCCGCCCGCGACCGGTACGCCGGGCCCGAGCCCCACGTCCAACCCCGCGCCCGAGCCCGGCCAGAGCTGACCCGCACCTCAGGCGGGCGCTCGCGGCGTCAGGCTTCGGAGGGGGTTGGGCCGGGTTTGAGGGAGTCCTGAACCTCCTGCACCGCGTGCGCCGCCTTGGCCTCGGCGGCCTCGATGACGTCGGCGACGGGCGTGGCGCCCGCGACGCGGCGGCGCTCGCGCAGCAGCAGCACGCCGCCGACCAGCGCGCCGCTGAGCATGGCCACCAGGTGCCCGACGGCGGCGACCTCCAGCGAGAGCAGGCCGTCGAACAGGAACGGCAGGAGCGAGACCCAGGCGCCGAAGGCCAGCAGCCGGCGGATCCGGCCGCGCCCGTAGAGGATCGCGGCGACGAGCGCCGCGCACAGCACGTAGGACGGGCCGACGTCGGAGATCGTCCGGACGGAGTCCGACAGCAGGCCGGCCTCCAGCCGCACGAACGCGATGCCCTGGCTGATCAGCGTGCCGGCGACGTGCGAGACCGCGACGAGCACCACCGCGCGCGCGTTGCCGAACCGCCGCACGACGGGGAACAGCCCGAGCACCGCGACGACCAGCAGCGCGCCCTGCGACCCCTCGGCGACGAACGCCGAGGCGACCATCGTGCCGACCGGGTCGACCGCGAGGTTCGCCAGGTTGGTGCTGGTCCACGCGACGACGGCGCGCTGCGCCGCCGGCGGCAGCAGGACGGCCTGCACCAGCCACATGGCCGCGAACAGGCCCAGGAACGTCAGCGGCATCGGGTACCGCCTGATAAACCCGCCCATCATCCCGGTCATCCCGGCAAGCCTAGGTGCTCCAGCGAAGTCCGGGGCTCGATACCCCCGATACTCACAGGAAAACGACGGCTTCTCCACGGTGCCTCCCTGCCCACGGGTACGGCCGCCGCGGACGCGGGGTTCGAGGCCCGGCCGTCCGGTGCCGGGCCGTCGTATGGGGACGCGGTGCGCCGTCCCTGGGCGGCGAGTGGGACGGCGCACCGCGGGTCATGCGGGACGGGTCAGACGGCGGCCGCGGCGTCCACCGGCGTGTTGCCGCGGCGGACGAGCAGCGCGGCGAGCACCGCGACGACGGCGACCGCGCCGGCGACCGTCAGCGAGGTCTGGAAGCCGTCCATGAACGCCAGGTGGCTGCCGTCGGTGATGGCCTTGGCGGCGGGCCCTGGCGTCCCGGGCGGGACGGGCGCGACGCCCTGCGCGACGAGCCCGTCGGTCCCGGACAGCTGGTGCGCCGCCCCGGCGGGCACGCCCGACTCGGTGAGCCGGCCGAGCAGCACGTCGCCGACCTTCGTCGACAGCAGCACGCCCAGCACGGAGGTGCCGAGGACGCCGCCGACCTGCGACGCCGTCTGCTGCAGGCCGCCCGCGACGCCGGCGAGGTGCGCCGGGGCGTTCCCGACGATGGCCTCGGTGCCGGCGACGATCACCATGCCGAACGCCAGGCCGACGAGCACGAACCACGGCCAGAGCTGCACGTACGGGGCGTCCACCCCGATCCGCGACAGGCCGAACATGGCGGTCGCGGTGAACGCCATGCCGAGCACGAGCGGCAGCCGCGGCCCGAACCGGTTGGTGAGCGCGCCCGCGATCGGCGAGGCGACGATGAAGATGCCGGTCATCGGCAGCATCCGCACGCCCGCGTCCACCGGGCTCATCCCGTGTACCTGCTGCAGGTAGAGGGTGATGAAGAAGATCGTCCCGAACATCCCGAAGAAGCCGAGGACGATCAGCCCGGTCGCCGCCGACAGCGACACCGAGCGGAACAGCGACAGCGGCAGCAGCGGGTGCTCGGCGCGCAGCTCGTTCCACGCGAACGCGGCGAACAGCACGACGGACGCGGCGAACGACACCAGCGGGGTGGCGTGCCCGAACCCGTGCTCGCCGGCCTTGATCAGGCCCCAGACCAGCGCGAACAGCGCGCCGGTCAGCAGCGCGACGCCGGGCAGGTCGAACGAGCCGGACGCCTCCTCGTCCTTGGACTCGCGGATCACCCACAGGCCGACCAGCAGCGCGACGAGGCCGAGCGGGGCGTTCAGGAAGAACACCGACTCCCAGTTGACGTTCTCGACCAGCAGGCCGGCGACGATCGGGCCGCCCGCGATGGAGATGCCGACGGTGGAGCCCCAGATGCCGATGGCGGCGTTGAGCTTGTCGGCGGGGAAGGTGTTGCGCAGGATGGCGAGGCTCGCGGGCTGCAGGAGCGCCCCCGCGAAGCCCTGCACGACCCGCCAGAAGATCACCATGCCGAGCCCGCCGGACAGCCCGATGGCCAGCGACGCGACGCCGAAGCCGATCACGCCGGCGAGGAAGGTGCGCTTGCGGCCGAACCGGTCGGCGATCTTGCCGGCCGGGATCAGCGTGACGGCGAGGGCCAGCAGGTAGGCGTTGGTCACCCACTGCAGGCCGGACAGGGACGCGCCGAGGTCCTTGGCGATCGCCGGGTTGGCGATGGAGACGACGGTGGCGTCCAGGCCGACCATCATCACGCCGAGGGCGACGGCGACGAGGGTGAGCCAGGGATGCCCGTGGCCGCGGCGGGCGGGTCGCCCGCGCGCCTGGTCGCGCGGCCGGGACGGGCGGGACGCGCCGGGGTCGAGCACCTCGGCGCCTCGGGTCTGGGACATGGGCGGAGCCTCCGTAGCGACGTTGAGGATCCCAAACTGTCATGTGCTGACACTTGTCGTCAAATGCCTCGCGTCATAGAAGGACATGATTCAGATCACGACAACAGTCGCCCGCCGTCACTTGGCGTCGGGTCCGCGCGTCGTTACACTTCGCACATGACCGCGACCGCCCCCGAGACCCGCCAGGGCAGCGCGCCCGCGGGCCCCGGATCCCAGCCCCCGGGCCGGCGCGAACGCAAGAAGCAGCGCACCCGTGAGGCGCTCGTCGACGCCGCGTTCACCCTCTTCGCCGAGAAGGGGTTCGACGCGACCACCGTCGAGGAGATCGCCGACGCCGTGGACGTCTCGTCCCGCACGTTCTTCCGCTACTTCGCCTCGAAAGAGGACGTCGCGCTCACCTTCCAGGAGGAGCAGACCCGCGCCGTCATGGCGGCGCTGGCCGAACGCCCCCCGGACGAGCCGATCATGACCGCGCTCCGGCGCACCGTGGTGGAGATCGCCCGCGCCTGCGAGCGCGGCCAGCTGGGCTTCGACCCCGACCGCTTCCAGTGCCTGCTCAGCATGATGAGCGACAGCCCGACCCTGATGGCGGGCAGCCTGGAGCACGCGCAGAAGAAGCAGCAGCTGCTCACGCAGATCATCGCCGAGCGGATGGGCACCGACCCCGCCACCGACCTGCGCCCGCACGTGATCGCGGCCTCCGCCACCTGCGGGTTCCAGGCCGCCTCCGACGTCGCCCGCCGGCACGAGGGCGCCTTCGGCTCGCTGTCGGAGACCATCGACCAGGCGTTCGCCATCCTCGAGCAGGGCCTGAACTCCTAGAACCGCGTTCGGCGCGCCCGCGTCCCGCCCCGGTGTGGTCCCGGGGCGGGCGGGGTACCGCCTCCCGAGGACGGCCGAGGACGGCCCCGGAGAGGACGCGACCATGGCGCTGAAGCATCCCCGGCACGACGGCCGCGGCGAGCGGGACCTGCAGGTCAACCCCATCTTCAGCCGGGAGCCCGTCGAGGTGCCCCGGTACGCGCTGCCGCGCGGCGAGATGGAGCCCGGCACCGCCTACCAGCTCGTCCACGACGAGCTGATGCTGGACGGCAACGCCCGGCTGAACCTCGCCACGTTCGTCTCCACCTGGGCCGAGCCGGAGGCGCTGCGGCTGATGGCCGAGTGCGCCGAGAAGAACATGATCGACAAGGACGAGTACCCGCAGACCGCGGAGCTCGAGATGCGCTGCGTCCACATGCTCGCCCGGCTCTGGAACGCCCCCGACCCGCGGCACGCCGCCGGCTGCTCCACGACCGGGTCCAGCGAGGCGGCGATGCTCGGCGGCCTCGCCCTGAAGCGCCGCTGGCAGAGGAAGGGCCTGAAGGGCCGGCCCAACATCGTGATGGGCGTGAACGTCCAGATCTGCTGGGAGAAGTTCGCCGACT
This sequence comes from Actinomadura montaniterrae, assembly GCF_008923365.1. GTDB lineage: Bacteria > Actinomycetota > Actinomycetes > Streptosporangiales > Streptosporangiaceae > Spirillospora > Spirillospora montaniterrae. The sequence goes on along the minus strand of NZ_WBMR01000025.1, from coordinate 21,858 downwards.
ACTTCGAGGTCGAACCCCGCTACGTGCCGATGGAGGGCGACCGCTACCACCTCGGCGCCCCCGAGGCCGTCGCGCTGTGCGACGAGAACACCATCGGCGTCGTCGCCGTCCTCGGCTCCACCTTCGACGGCAGCTACGAGCCCGTCGCCGACATCTGCGCCGCCCTCGACGACCTGCAGCGGCGCACCGGCCTGGACGTCCCCGTCCACGTGGACGGCGCGTCCGGCGGCATGATCGCCCCGTTCCTCGACCCGGACCTCCCGTGGGACTTCCGGCTCCCCCGCGTCGCGTCGATCAACACGTCCGGGCACAAGTACGGCCTGGTCATGCCGGGCGTCGGCTGGGCGCTGTGGCGCGACCAGGACGCGCTGCCGGACGACCTCGTCTTCCACGTCAACTACCTCGGCGGCGACATGCCGACCTTCGCGCTGAACTTCTCCCGCCCCGGCGCGCAGGTCGTCGCGCAGTACTACAACTTCCTGCGGCTCGGCTTCGAGGGCTACCGCCGCGTCCAGCAGACCTGCCGCGACGTCGCGACCCGGCTCGCCGCCGAGATCGCCAAGCTCGGCCCGTTCGAGCTGATCACCGACGGCTCCGCCATCCCGGTCTTCGCGTTCCGCACCCGCGACGGCGCCGGGTTCAACGTCTTCGACGTCTCCGCCGCGCTCCGCGAGCACGGCTGGCTCGTCCCCGCCTACACGTTCCCGAAGAACCGCGAGGACCTCGCCGTGCTGCGCGTCGTCGTCCGCAACGGCTTCAGCCACGACCTCGCCGACCTGCTGCTGGACGACCTGCGCCGCGTCCTGCCCCGGCTGTCGGCCCAGCCGTCCCCGGTCCGCACCGCGGACGACTCCGGCGGCTTCGCGCACGGCGCCGAGACCAAGCACCCCACCACCCCGGGCCGCCACTGACTCACCAGCCGACGAGCAGCTCCTTCGGGCGCCGCAGGAACCGGTCGGCGTGCCACGGCACCTCGCCGGCCGGCACCGCGAGACGCAACCCGGGTAGCCGCGTGACCAGCGCGGACAGGGCGACCTGCAGCTCCATCCTGGCGAGCGCCGCGCCCAGGCACCGGTGCAGGCCGTGCCCGAAGGCGATGTGCGGGTTGCTCTCGCGGGCGATGTCCATCGTCTCGGACGCGGGGAAGGCCGCCGAGTCCCGGTTCGCGGCGGCCAGCTCGACGAGGACCTGGTCCCCGGGCCGCAGCGTGACGCCGCCGAGCTCGACCTCCTCCAGCACGAACCGCGTCAGCGACCCCTGGGCGATCAGCGGGACGCACCGCAGCAGCTCCTCGACGGCCGTCGGCACCAGGCCGGGATCGGCGACGATCCGCGCGTACTCGCCGCCTTCGAGCAGCAGGTAGGCGAAGTTCGGGACCTGCGACGCGGTGGTCTCGAACCCGGCGATCAGGATCGCGCGCACGAGGTTGCTCACCTCCTCCTCGCTGAGCCGGTCCCCCTCGATCCGCTCGCGCACCAGCGAGCCGATGAGGTCGCCGGTCGGGTGCTCCACCCGCGTCGCGGCCAGGTCCGCCAGGTAGCCGTTCATCTCGTCGATGTCGGCCGTGATCTCCGCCAGGGGCCGGTCGGACGTGCTGAGCAGCGAGTCCGCCCAGCCGGTGAACCGGGCCCGGTCCGCGACGGGGACGCCGAGCAGGTCGCAGATGACCTGGATCGGCAGCGGCAGCCCGAACCCCTCGACCAGGTCGGCGGGCGCACCCGCCGCGACCATCGCGTCGAGGAGCCGTCCGGCGATCCGCTCGGTGCCCGCTCGCAGGGTCTCCACGCGGCGCGGCGTGAACGTCCGGTACACGAAGCGGCGCAGCCGGGTGTGGTCGGGCGGGTCCTCGCTGAGCAGCGTCCGGCTCGTCGGGTCGATCGGCGTCATCCCGGCGATGCCGCCGGCCGGGATGCCGGCCCGCTCGTGGTCGCGCCCGAACGCGGGACTGCTCAGCACGGTGCGGGCGTCCTCGTACCGCGTGACGAGCCAGGCCGGCGCCCCGTAGCCGAGCCGGACGCGGACGGGCGCGCCGCCGGCCCGCAGGTCCGCGAGCAGCGGCGAGGGCCGCAGGGCATGATCGGCCGGGAACGGAAACTCCAGGAGCTTCTCCACAACCACTCCAAAGGTGACCTATCGGGAGATTTCTGCTATGCCGATCGTCGCCCCGGATCCCCTTCCACGACATCACCGATATGCCATGGAAAGCTGGCCACACCACCAGCCCCCACTACCCCGACCAGGCATTACGGCACCAAAAAATCGGAATTAAGGGCCGTCGACAGAGCCACGGAATAACAATGACCGACTCACAACCTGAAAGAACACGCGATCCTCCAACCAGACCCCCACCAGGCAATCGACCCACCTAATATTCATCCCTGCGGCCCACCATTCGGCAGTCACGGCGCATGAGATTAGAGATGGCCTGATGAACTGACCGAAGCCCGCGCCGATCTGCTGCGGTAGGTTCTGGCTGTGATCGACAACGACGCCGAGGGCGAGGTCGAGCGGATCCTCGAGGGCCCGCCGAGCAAGATCGCGTTCCGGGCTCTCTGCGCTGCTCTCGGCCGTGCGGGCAACCCACGGCATCTCGTCTCGTTGTGCGGCGAGCGACTCGCTTCGTGGCCCGATGCCATGCGCGAGGCACCGTGGTCCTGGCTTGCCGCGCTGGAAGCCGGCTACTCGAAGCCGGTGTGGCCGCTCGTCCGGTCGCTGACGCTGGACTCGGCGAGGTGCGGCACTCTCGATGCCGCTTTGCCGGATCCGCACGCTCAGCCTGAAGTACGCGGGGTGACCCACCTGGATTTCGGCTGGTTCGCGGGCGATCGGCTCGCGGCATTGGCCGAGACCCTGGACCAATGGGGCGGCCTACGGTCGATCCGTTTTCGCGGGCTTACCGAGTCGGATGAGGAGTCGGTCGCGAAGCTCGCCGGTACCGCGGGTATCGCACGGCTGGAGTCACTGAATCTGGTGGACGTCCGAGAGGACATGTGGCATTTCGGGAAGCCGCCGTTCCGCCCGGCCGCCGGTCCGCCGTGGCGGCTGCGACATGCGGGTCTGCGGGCGCCCGACCTCGTCCATTTGATGCGTTCGGGACTCGCGCCCGGCCTGCGTTCCGCCGATGTGCTCATCTGCGGCACCGAGGAGGCCAAAGACCTTGCCGGCTGCTCGGAACTCGCCCGGCTCGACCGGCTGGCGATCGGTTTCCGCTGCGGCAGGGACGGACGGCAGCCGCTGTGGGAACCGTACTTCGGCAACGTCATCGAGCAGGACGACAACGCATGCGAGACATTCTTCGCGCGCGCCGATCTCGCGAACCTGACCGGCCTCACGGTACGGGGCACGGTGATGGGGCTCGGCCGGGAGGGGCTCGGTGCGCGCGGCGTGGACGCCATCGTCGCCAGCGGCGTGCTGCGCCGGCTGACCGAGTTGAATCTCGAACTGCTGCCGGTCGGTGACATGACCATTGCCGGGGTCCTCGAAGGCATCGACCACGACCGCATCGAGAAGCTGGCGCTCACGGATCTGGTCGCCACGGACGTGACGGCCGCGGCGTTCGTCACCGCCCGCGGCTTTCCGCGCCTGCGGCACCTCGATCTGAGCCGAAACCGCATCGGCACGATAGGGGCACGGCGGCTGGCGACCGAGGCCCGGATGCCCGCACTGGAACACCTCGACCTGAGCGGCCGCAAAGGTGGCTCGCCTTACTACGGGCGCTCCGACGTCCAACCGATCGGCGACGCCGGAGCCAAGGCTTGGGCTTCTTCGCCCAACGCTTCAAAGCTGACGTACCTGAACATTGCTGCTACCGGGCTCGGCGTGGACGGTCTCGTCGCGCTGATGCGATCCGAGCGGCTGCGGAAGCTCACCACCCTGGACCTTTCGCACAACCCAGTAGGCGGCTGGCCTAAAGCGCTCGCGAACGCCCCGGTCTGGCGCACGCTGCGAACTCTGGACGTCACCGAGTGCGGTCTTGACGACGACGACATCGAGGCCCTGGCGGCAACGACATCCGCGCCCTACCTCCGCGGCATTTCGTTGGCTTACAACAGCGTCGGGTCGCGTGGCGCGCAAGCGCTCGCATCGTGGGCGGTGCTGCCGCGACTCTGGGAACTGAACCTGCACGACAACGTCATCGGGGACGACGGCCTGATCGAACTGGCCACATCCCGAACGGCCCGGCGGCTGCTCGAACTCGACCTGGAACAGGACTGCTGGAACGCCGCCGCGCGGAAGTACGGCACGCCCTTACCGGCCGAGGTCGTCGACCAGGCGTCATTTCCCAGTCTCGACGCGGTGTTCCTCGGCATCGTCGACGAATACCACGGCGCTCGGTACTCGAGCGGATTCCCCGCCGCTATCCGGGAGGAGATCGCATCGGCCACCACCACGCGCCCAGAGCTGGTCGCGTTCCTCACCCACCTCGCCCTGGAAGAGCTCGACGACGACCCCGAATGGGACGAACACGCCGACCACGACTTCCGCACTGAGCGCGCCGAACGCCACGCCGCCTACATCGACGAGGCCCAGAACTTCGCACAGCGCATGATCGAAGGAAACTTCGACTGGCCCCCTCCGAACTGAAGTCACACGTACTGACGACGACCTGCATAGACTTCGCCCAGCAGCGTTTCAACGCGCTTAGTCGAAGTCGTACGTCCCCTGCTTGATCTCCGCGACCAGGGCCGCCCATGCGCCCGGCTCCAAGCTGAGAAACCCGCCCTCAGGGTTCTTCGAGTCCCGGACGAGGCGGCGGGAGCCGGAGGCGCACGTCTCGACGCAGCCGTTGGCTCCTTCGCTGTGACTGCTCTTCCGAAAGATCGCCCGGTCGAGAGGGAGATCGGACACTATGCCCCTCCTTGTACCTATTGCCGCGCAAGCCGTTCGAGCATAGCCAGCGACTCCTCCGGGCTCAGAGCCATGGCCCCCATCTGCTCGAACGCCAAAGCGTAGGTATGCACCTCCCTCTCGTCCTCGATGTACAGGGCGCTGGTCATGTTCTCGACGTAGACGACGTCCGGGGTGAAGCGTTCGGGAAACCCCATGATCGCGAAGCTGCCCACGACGCCGGGGTGCCCGCCGGCGGCCACGGGCATGACCTGGAACATCACGTGCGGAAGGTCGGCCAGTTCGATGATGCGGCGGTACTGAGCGCGCATCACGTCGGGGCCGCCCATGGCACGCGTGAGCGCCGCCTCGTCCACGATCGTCCACAGCCTGGCGGGCTGCTCGCGCTCCAGCCAGGCCTTCTGGCGCGCCATGCGGGCGGAGACGCGCCGCTCGACCTCCGACGTCGGGGAGAAGCGCATCAGGATCGACTTGGTCACGTGGTAGGTGTAGTCCTCGGTCTGCATCAGCCCGTGGACCAGGCCCAGCGTGTAGGAGCTGAGCCATTCGGCCTCGGCTTCCAGGCCCATGTACGTCGCATAGTCGGTGGGCAGGCTGTTCTCGTAGCTGTCCCACCAGCCGCGCTGTCGCGTCGTCCGCGAGAAGCCGACGAGAGCGTCGGAGCGCGGGCCGGCCACCCCGTAGAGGTCGAGCATCCGCTGCACTTCGGCCGGCGTGACACGGCGCAGGGCGTTCTCGATCCGGGACAGCTTGGTCTTGCTCCACGCGAGCCGCTCGGCGGCCTCCTCGAGGTTCAACGGCGTGGTGTTCTCTCGCAGCCTGCGCAGCTCAGCGGCGAGGCGGCGTTCGCGGATGGTCGGGGGCCTGGCTGGCATGTGACCGAGCATGCCCAGTCCGTAGTCGGCCGACAAGCGGATCCACGGACGATCACCGGAACAATTCTCGCTCTCTTCCCTGAAACTGTTGCGGACACGGTGGCGGTCGGCGCACCATGTGACCCGAGAAGGCACTGACAGTGACCAGATGATCACTGTCAGCGGCGACCGTGGACCGGCAGAGGGCGGGATCCGATGATGGCTGAGGGTGCGGCGAGCCTGGGGGTGGGTGGGGCTTGTGCGTGGCGGCTTCCGAGTGACGAGAGCGGGCCGGCGACGGCGCGGTCCCACCTCCAGCGGACGCTGGCCGGGCTGGGGCTGGGGCGGGACGTGATCGAGGACGGGAAGCTCGCCGTCTCCGAGACCGCGACCAACGCGCTCCGGTACGGGCGTCCCGATCCGCACGACCGGCCGCACGCGCCGCCGGAGTTGTGGGTGTGGGCGCGGACGGTCCCGTCCCCTCAACTCGTCGTCTCGGTGTTCGACTGCGCTCGGACGGCGCTGCCGCATGCGTCCGGCGCCGGTCTCCTCGACGAGCGCGGGAAGGGGCTGGCGATCCTCGAGGAGTTCACCGCCGGGTGGGGATGCGCGGCGACGCGGTCGCGGGTCGCCGAGGAGGCCGTGCGCGGCAAGGCCGTCTGGTTCCTGCTTCCGCTTCCCCTCGACTGGCCGGGCCGGACGGTCGAGGTCCATCCGGGGACGGCCGCGCAGTGCCTCCTGCTCTGCGTGACGCGGCGCGGGTTCCGGGGGGCGCGGACCAGCGACGAGCGCGGCGTCTCGGTCGTCGTCCTGCCCGGCCTGAACGTCTGGGTCCATCGGCGGCACTTCTGCTGGTGGGCGTCCGCGACCCGCTACGTGCGCCGTCCGCTCATCGACCTCCAGGAGACGGCCGAGCAGGTCGTCCGCCATCTGGACGGCGGGACCCCGTGACGCGCCGGGGGCGCCGTTCCGCGGTGGGCGGAACGCGTGGCTTCGGGGCGCGGCGCCGGGTTATTTTGGGCGCATGGCCGAGATCACGCGACCGCTCATGCCCGCCGACGAGACGCCGCACGGGCCGGACGCGACGCGCCCGCCGGCGGAGCCGCTGTGGCGCGACGCGCTCGGCCGGTGCCTGCGGAGCCTGCGCCTGGAGCGCGGCGAGATCCTGACGGAGACCGCGCGCCGCGCCGGGGTGTCCCCGCAGTACCTCTCCGAGATGGAGCGCGGCGTCAAGGAGCCGTCGAGCGAGATGATCGCGGCGGTCGCCGGCGCCCTGGACGTGACGCTCGCCGACCTCACGCTCGCGGTCGCGACGAGCCTGCTGGCCGCGCCGGCCGGCACCGCACCGGCCGGCCCGACCTGCCAGGCCGCCTACGCCCTCGCGGCGTAGCCGTCCAGGGGCTCCGGCTGGCGCTCCTCGATCACGTGGTCGATGAGGCCGTACTCCAGCGCCTGCTTGGCGGTGAACACGCGGTCGCGGTCGGTGTCCGTGCGCAGCGTCGCGGTGTCCTGCCCGGTGTGCCGGGACAGGATCTGCTCGATGTCCGCGCGGACGCGGACGACCTCGTCCGCCTGGAGGATCAGGTCCGGGATCGCACCGCGCCCCTGCCCCATCGGCTGGTGCAGGACGACGCGGGTGTGCGGCAGCGCGGCGCGCTTGCCGGGGGCGCCCGCGGCGAGCAGCACCGCGCCGACCGCGACGGCCTGCCCCACGCACGTCGTCGCCACCTGCGGCCGGATGTAGCGGAGCGTGTCGTACACCGCGAGCATCGCGCTCGGGTCCCCTCCTTCGCAGTTGATGTACAGCTGGATGTCGGCCTCCGGGCTGTCCGCCTCCAGGTGGAGCAGCTGCGCGACCAGCGCGTTCGCGACCCCCGCGTCGATGGCGGTGCCGAGGTAGATGATCCGTTCCGTCAGCAGGTGCGAGTAGACGTCCATGATCCGTTCACCGCGCGAGTCTCGCGCGATGACGTTCGGGATCGTGTAGGTGCTCATCGGCCGGCTCCTCCGGACGGGGCGCCGAGCCCCACGGGGCGGCGGCGCGGCGGGACGATGTCGTCGTAGGACCCGACGATCGCGTCGATGAAGCCGTACTCCAGCGCCTCCTGGGCGGTGTACCAGCGGTCGTGCAGCGAGTCCTCGAAGACCCGCTCGAGCGGCTGGCCGGTGTCCTCGGCGATGAGGCCGAGCACCGTGTCGCGGGTGTGGCGCAGGTCGTTGGCCTGCAGCTCGATGTCGACGGCGGCGCCGCCGATGCCGGCGGACCCCTGGTGCATCAGCACCCGGGCGTGCGGCATCGCGCGGCGCTTGCCGGGCGTTCCGGACGACAGCAGGAACTGCCCGGCGCTGTAGGCGATGCCGAGCACCACCGTCGCCACGTCGCACGGGATGAGCCGCATGACGTCGCGGATCGCGAGCATCGACGGCACGGACCCGCCGGGGGAATGGATCCACAGCGCGATGTCGGCCGACGGGTCCTCCCCCGCCAGGGTGATCAGCTGCGTGGCCAGCAGCGTGCCGTTGTCGTCGTCGAGCACGCCGTCCAGCACGAGGACGCGCTGGGCGTACAGCTCGCTGCGCACGCGCTCGTTGAACAAAGGGATCTTCTGTTCCTCGCTCATGCCCTTCAGCCTGCGGCAGCGCGGGCACCGGTCACAGCCCGCGCTGCCCACGGCGGATCTGCTCTCAGCAGCGCGCCCGCGCCCCCGGCGTCGTGCGTCACCAGGGGACGGGGCCGTCGTCGTCGCTGAAGGTGCCGGTCGGGCCGCCATCCGGGAGGGTCGCGAGGCGGACCGCGATCGCCGCGCCCTGCTCGGGGGTGCGGACGCCGCGGAAGCCGTTGAGGTCGGTCGCGCAGAAGCCCGGGCAGCCCGCGTTGATCAGGATGTTGGTGTCCGCCAGCTCCTTGGCGTACTGCACGGTGAGGGCGTTGAGGAACGTCTTCGACGTCGAGTACGCGGCGGAGATCGGGCCGGTCTGCGCGCCGGGGGTCGTCTGCCGGGTGAGGGACCCGACGGTGCTGGACATGTTCACGATCCGGGGGGACGGCGAGCGGCGCAGCAGCGGCAGCATCGCGTTGGTGACGCGGATGACGCCGAGGACGTTGGTCTCCACGACCGTCCGCACGGTGGCGGGGTCGACCTTGGTGGGCTCCTGCGGCATCCCGCCGGTGATGGCGGCGTTGTTGACGAGCACGTCGAGGCCGCGCTCCGCCAGCAGCCCGGCGGCGGCGGTGACGCTCGCGTCGTCGGTCACGTCGAGCGGCACGCCGAACGCGTCGGCGCCGGCGGCGCGCAGCTTCGCGACGGCCTCCTCCCGGCGCCCGTCGTCCCGGGCGCCGACGCCGACGCTCCAGCCGAGCGCGCCCAGGCCGGCCGCGATCTCGTACCCGATTCCCTTGTTCGCGCCGGTGACCAGCGCGGTCTTCGTTTCGGTCATGCCACGATCCTCGCCCGCGGGCGGGCCCGGCTTCCAACACCGTCTGGGTGGGACGCGATACCCCACCGGTATCGCACCGAGGTCAGGGGCGCTGCGGAGGGGGTCCCGGCGGGTACCGTGGCGGCATGGAGACGCGGGAGCTGCGGTACTTCGTCGCCGTCGCGGAGGAGCTTCACTTCGGGCGCGCGGCGGACCGGCTCGGGATCGCGCAGCCGCCGCTGTCGCGGGCGATCCAGCGGCTCGAACGGCGGCTCGGCGCGACGCTGCTCGACCGCACCAACCGCACCATCGCGCTGACCGAGGCCGGGGCGGTGCTGCTGCGCGAGGGGCGGGCCGCCCTCGACGCGATCGAGGCCGCCGACCGCCGCACCCGCCGCGCCGCCGCCGCGGCCGGACGGCCTCCGCTGGTCCTCGTCACGAAGGCCGGGGCGTCCGGCGAGCTGCTGGCGAAGCTGCTCGACGCGTACGCCGCCGAGCCCGGCGCGGCCGCGGTCGACGTGGTCCTGTGCGGCCCCGGCGAGCAGGAGCGGATGCTGCGCGACGGGCGCGCCGACGTCGCGCTGCTGCACACGCCGTTCGACTCGACGGCCGGGCTCGACACCGAGGAGCTGCTCACCGAGGGGCAGGTGGCGGTCCTGCCGGCCGGGCATCCCCTCACGACCCGGCCCCACCTGCGCGTCGCGGACGTCGCCGCGCTGCCCGGCCTGCCGCTGCCGCGCTGGCCGCGGTCCGACGGCACGTACTCCGACGGCCCGGGCCCGCGCGTCCGCGACCACGTGCAACTCCTGCAGCTGATCGCGCTCGGCCGGGCGTCGGCCGTCCTGCCGGAGTCGTGCCGGACGCAGCTCGGCGACGGCCTCGCCACCGTGCCGGTGCTGGACGCGCCCACCGTGACGACGGTCATCGCGTGGCCGCCCCACAGCCGTTCTCTGCCCCTGGCCGACCTCGTCCGGACGGCGACCCGCCTCTAGGCCGGGGGGTTGAGGCGCGGCGTCAGCCGAGGAGGGAGCCGGCGGAAACCAGGGCGGTGGCGGCTTCGGCGAAGTAGCGTTCGTCGGCGTCGGGGGCGAGGCCGAGGACGACGCCCTGGCCGAGGCCGATGAACAGGGCGCCGAGCGCGACGGCGAGCCGCTTCGCCTGCCCGGGCGTGACCGTGCCGCCGCCGTGCGCCCGGCCGGTGAACAGCGCGACGAGCTGCTCCTCATGCATGCGGAAGAGCGGCGCGAGCTGCGCGCCCGGGTCGGGGGCGCGCAGCGCCATGTCCAGCAGGCCGAGCTGGAGCGACAGGCCCGACCGCGCGCCCGGGCCGTCGCAGGTGCGCCGGTAGTACCGGGCGAAGGCGGCGACCGCCTCCAGCAGCGGCAGATCGGCGGGCACGGCGCGCTCGATCTCCGCGTAGTGCGGGCGCAGGTAGCCGGTGACCAGCTCGGTGATCAGGCCGTCCTTGCTGCCGAACAGCGAGTAGATGGCGCCGGTGGTCAGGCCGGCCCGCTCCGCGATGTCCTCGAGCCTGGCCTGGTAGCCGTCCCGGGAGACGGTCCGGAGCGCGGCGTCGAGCAGGGCCCGCCGGTTGCGCTCCTTGGTCTCCTCCCTCGTCAGTCGCATAATCCGATTATCCCGATAATCGGATTACGCGGTCATCGGGGTCCCGGTTCGCGCCCCGGCCAGACGGGGGCTCAGAGCGCGGCGAGGCCCTTCTGCAGGTCGTCCAGGTTCATCACCGGGACGATCTCGACGTCCGCGCCCAGCGCCGTGAACAGCGGCTCGACGATGGCCGGGATCTGCGAGCTGTCCTGCATGTCGAACACGATGGTGCACGACCGCTTGCCCTCGCTCGGGGAGAAGTAGGCCGCCTCGGGCTTGAGCCGCTCCATCAGCGTCTGCATGGCCTGCGGCATCGTGCCGTCCTTGATGGCCTCGTTGCCGAGCCGGGTGTCCAACCGCGCCCGCAGCATCACCCTCATCGCACTCATCCCCCGAATGCCGCCGGACCGGCGCGGATGCCCGCGCGCTCGTGGGAGCCCGGCGGCGTCGGGGTGAGTGTGTCCCTCCGGTTCCGCGGCAAACGCGCAGGCCGGACGCTAGTCCGGGGCGCTGAGGACCAGCCCGCTGGTGGGCACGCCGGTGCCGGCGGTGACCAGGACGTTGCGGACGTCCGGCACCTGGTTCACCGCGGCGCCCCGCACCTGCCGGACCGCCTCGGCGATGCCGTTCATGCCGTGGATGTACGCCTCACCCAGCTGACCCCCGTTGGGGTTGACCGGAAGCCTGCCGCCGAGCTCAATGCCACCGTCCTTGATGTAGTCCTTCGCCTGGCCGCGGCCGCAGAAGCCGAGCTCCTCCAGCTGAACCAGGACGAACGGGGTGAAATGATCATAGAGGATCGCGGTCTGGACGTCATCGGGCGTCAGCCCCGACTGGGCCCAGAGCGCGTCGCCGACGGTCCCCATCGCGGGGAGCGCCGACAGGTCGCCGGTGTAGTAGCCGAACATCATCATCTGGTCCGGGCCCGTCCCCTGCGCCGCCGCGGTGATGACGGCGGGCCGGTGCGGGAGGTCGCGGGCCCGGTCCAGGGACGTGACGAGGACCGCGACGCCGCCGTCGGACTCCTGGCAGCAGTCCAGCAGGTGCAGCGGGTCGACGATCCAGCGGGACGCCTGGTGCTCGTCCAGCGTGATCGGCCGGCCGTGGAACCACGCCGCCGGGTTGGTGGCCGCGTGGCGGCGCATCGCGACGGCGACGCGGCCGAAGTCCTCGCTGGTCGCGCCGTAGTCGTGCATGTAGCGGCGGGCCTGCATGGCGACCCACGCGGCCGGGGTCGCGAAGCCGAACGGCAGGTGCCAGGAGAACTCCAGCCCGGTCGCGTCGGCGCGGGCGGACGGGGCGGCCTGGCCGAAGCGGTGGCCGGAGCGCTCGTTGAACGCGCGGTAGCACAGCACCGCCTTCGCCTGGCCGGTCGCGACGGCCATCGCGGCGTGCGCGACGGTGCCGCAGGCCGCGCCGCCGCCATAGTCGACGCGGGAGAAGAACCGCAGCGCGGGGATGCCCAGCTCGCGCTGAACGGCGATCTCGGAGTTGGCGTCGGCGGTGTAGGTGACCAGGCCGTCGACGTCGGCGGGGGTCAGCCCCGCGTCCTCGATCGCGGCGAGGCACGCCTCGGCGGCGAGCCGCAGCTCGGAGCGGCCCGACTCCTTGGAGAACTCCGTCGCGCCGATCCCGGCGATCGCCGCCTTCCCGGACAGGCTGCTCATCCGGCCTCCCTGAAACGGACGGTGGCGGTGAGGTGGTCGCCGATGCTCACGGCGCCGCGGACGCGGAGGGTGCGGTCGTCGACGCGGTCGCCGGTGAGCGTGAGCGTGTCGCCGGCGTAGGCGGGGGCGCCGAGGCGCACCTCGATGCTCTCCAGCGTCGCGTCCCGGACGGTCTCCAGCGCGTACCGCTGCACGAGCCCGATGCTGGTCAGGATGTTGACGAAGATGTCCTGCGAGCCCTGGGCGCGCGCCTGCGCCGGGTCGTGGTGGACGGGCATGAAGTCGCGCGTCGCGATGGCCGTGGAGATGATGAACGTCGGGGTCAGTTCGATCTCCAGGCCGCCGGACGCGGGCTCCTCCTCCACCGGCTCCGCGGCGGTCACCGGGGGCGGCGGGGCGTCCGCCGGGGTCCACTGCGGCAGGACGAGCTCGTCGTCCATCCGCTCGAACACCAGCCGGACGGGCATGCCGACCCGCACCTCGTCCGGCGGGCAGCCGTTGACGTTCCCGACGACCCGGACGCCCTCCTCCAGCTCCACGACCGCCACCGCGTACGGGGGCGTCCGGCCGGGGACGGGCGGGTGGTGGTGGACGACGTAGCTGTGCACCTCGCCGCGCCCGCTCGCCACCACGTAGTCGCGGTTCGGCGAGTGGCACTCCGGGCACATCGGGCCGGGCGGGTGGCGGAGCGTTCCACAGTCGGCGCAGCGCTGGATGCGCAGCTCGCCCGCGTTCACCCCGTCCCAGAAGAACGCGGTGTCCTGGCCGATCGCGGGCCGCAGCGGGTACCGCCCGCCCGTGCCGCCGGCGCTCCCGGCGGGCGGGCGCGGGCCGGGCTTGAACTTCAGCACCCGGAACAGCATCTCGGCGACGCGCTCGTCGTTCTCGTCGTACCAGGTCTGGTGCCAGGTGACGAAGTAGCCCTCGCCCATCGCGGTCCGCTTCGGGCCGGTGACGCCGCCGAACCGCATCCGCGTCGACAGCTGCTCGCCGACCTTCACGCAGCGGTCGTAGGCCTGGTCGCAGTTGGTCGCGACGATGCCGGTGTAGCCGGCCGCATCCAGCATCGCCAGCACGTCGTCCGCGGCGCCCCGCTGGTCCGGCCGGCGGACCAGGCCGGGCATCGACCACACCTGGATCATCGCGGGCGGCGCGACGTCGTCCCAGGCACCGGTGTCGCCGAGGGCCTGCGTCCAGTTGCGGATCATCGCGGCGTTCACCGGGTCGGGGCAGGGCAGCGGGGGCCCCTCGCCGGCGGCCTCCAGCCGGCCGGCGAGGGCCATCAGTTCGTCGTGCACGGGTCTCCTCGTTCCGTGGGCTCCCGGGTCAGCGCGGTGCGCGGGGCAGCCCGAGGCCGATCATCGCGATCAGCTCGCGCTGGATCTCGTTGACGCCGCCGCCGAAGGTGAGCACGAGGGCGCCCTTCGCCATCCGGTCGGTCACCCGCATGAACTCGGCGGTCTCCGGGTCGCCCGGGTCGCCGTACCGGGCGAGGACGTCGCCGACGATCCGGCCGACCTCCTGCACCCGCTCCGACGCGTAGATCTTCGTGGCGGACGCGTCCGCCGCGCCGAGCCAGCCGAGGTCCTGGTTCGCCGCGACCTGCCAGTTCAGCACCTCGTTGACGCGCTGGTAGGCGTGCGCGCGGGCGAGCGCGCGGCGGACGGCCGGCTCCTCGATGAGGGGCCGCCCGTCCCGCCCGGACGTGGCGCGGGCCCAGTGCTCCAGCCGGTTGCGCGCGCGCCCGATGGTGCCCGCCGGGCCGAGCGTGACCCGCTCGTGGTTGAGCTGGTTGACGATCAGGTCCCAGCCGTTGTTCTCCCCGCCGATCAGCATGTCCGCCGGGACGCGGACGTCCTGGAAGTAGGTGGAGTTGGTGTGGTGGGCGCCGTCCATCGTGATGATCGGCGTCCAGGAGAAGCCGGGGTCCTTGCAGTCCACGATGAGCATCGAGATGCCCTTGTGCTTCTTCGCGGACGGGTCGGTGCGCGCGGCGAGCCACACGTAGTCGGCGGTCTGCGCACCCGAGGTGAAGATCTTCTGGCCGTTCACGACGTAGTGGTCGCCGTCCTTGACGGCGGTGGTGCGCAGCGCGGCGAGGTCGGTGCCGGCGCCCGGCTCGCTGTAGCCGATCGCGAAGTGGCACTCGCCGGCGAGGATGCGCGGGATGAAGAACTCCTTGTGCGCGTCGGTGCCGTACTGCAGGATCGTCGGCGCGACGGAGTTCAGCGTGATGAGCGGGTAGGTGACCTCGGCGCGGGCGATCTCGTTGGCGAAGATCGTCTGCTCGACGGGGCCGAAGCCGCGGCCGCCGTACTCCTTCGGCAGCGCGACGCCGAGCATCCCGTCGCGCCCGAGGCGCCGGCAGTGCTCGAGGTAGGGCGGGCCGAACGGGTCGGCGTTGATCGCGGCGCGCTGCTCCGCGGTCAGGCAGTTCTCGAAGTACTCGCGCAGCTCGGCGCGGAGCTTCTTCTGTTCAGCGGTCAGGTCGATGAACATTCAGGCCTCCTGAGCGATGAGCGCGCCGAGCGAGTCGAGACGGTCTTCCGCCCCGCCGAGCAGGTGCCCGGCCTGCTTGCCCCAGGCGAAGTAGCGGTGCAGCGGGTAGGTGATGTCGAGGCCGATGCCGCCGTGCAGGTGCTGGCACGTGTAGAGCGCCTTCACGACGGGGTCGCACGCGTTGTAGGCCGCGATGGTGAGCAGTTCCTCGGCGTCGGCGGCGCCCTCGGCGAGCCGCCACACGCCGGCCCAGACGGCCACGTCCAGCGCGCGCTTGGCGATGTAGACGTCGCTGATCTGCATGGTGACGGCCTGGAACTGCGCGAGCGCCCGCTCGAACTGCTCGCGGGTCTTGGTGTACTCCTTGGTGAGCTCCAGCGCGCCCTCGATGACGCCCGACGACAGCGCGACCGCGCCCGCGACGGCGGACAGCCGGAGGGTGTCCCAGGCGGCGCCGTCGGCGACCCCGCCGAGGAGCGCGCCGGCGCCCACGCGGACGCCGTCGAGCGCGACCCGCGACAGCGGCTCGCTCGTCGCGGAGTGCTGCGGCGTGATCGTCACGGCGGACGGCTCGACGAGGAAGACCCCGACGCCGGCGCCCTCGACCCGCGCGGGGACGAGGATCCGCGCCGCCTCCCGCGCGTAGGGGACGAACGTCTTGACGCCGTCCAGCACGTAGCCGTCGCCGTCCGGGCGGGCGGTCGTCGCGATCTCGCCCGCCGGGCCGACCTCGCGGTACGCGCCGGTCAGCACGGTCTCGCCGTCGGTCAGCGGCGCGAGCAGCGCGCGCTGCTCGGCGGTGCCGTGCTTCGCGATCGGGACGGCCGCCAGCGCCAGCGACGCGTACACCGGGATCGGGGCGGTCCGCACGCCCGCCTCGCGCAGGATCACCGCGAGCTCCACCGGCCCGAGCCCGGCGCCGCCGACGTCCTCGGGCAGGACGGCGCCGAGCAGCCCGGCCTGCGCGAACGCCTTCCAGGTGGCGCCGTCATAGGGGGCGCCGCTCTTCTCGAACGCCTCCAGCCGCTCCTGCGCGGCCTCCCGCGCGAGCAGGTCCGCCGCGAGCCCCTTCAGCTCCTGCTGGGTCTCGTCGAGGTTGAAGTCCACTCATCCGCTCCCTTCCTGGCGCGGCCGGCCGGACGGACGCCCACGGCGAAAAAGTAGAACAGATTCTAGTCTGTGTCCAGCGACCTGATCACCATCGTGGAAACGGGGATTCACCTAGCAAGTAAGGGTTCGGTGACCATCCGGCGGACGCCCGATCGGCGACCCGCCGCGGCCGATCAGATAACAGGTTCTCGCGCGGCCTGTACGCTGGGGGCCGAGCGGCGGCGCAACGGGCGCCCGCGCGAGGAGGATGACCGTGACCGCAGAGCCGACAGTGACCGGGGACGAGCCTTCGGGCGGCGCCGCGGCGGACCGGCGGGCGGGCCAGGCCGCGGGGCAGGGCGTGCGCTCGCGCAGCCAGCACCAGCGGCGCAAGCGTATCGTCCAGGCCGCCGCCGCGCTGGCCTCGCGCGGCGGCATCGAGGCGATGCAGATGCGCACCGTCGCCGAGCGCGCCGGCGTCGCGCTCGGCACCCTCTACCGCTACTTCCCGTCCAAGATGGACCTGGTCGTCGCGGTCGTCAGCGAGGAGATCGACCTCCTGGAGCGCAGCATCGAGCGCCGCCCGCCGCGCGGCGGGTCCGCCGCCGAGCGCACCGTCGAGGTGCTGATGCGCGCCACGCGGGGGCTGATGCGCGAGCCCGAGCTCGCCGAGGCGCTGATCCGCTCGCTGCTGCTGTCGGACGTCAAGACCGACTTCAGCGACCGGATGACGAACCTGATGCTGCGCGCCGCGGTCGGCCCGGCGGGCGACATCCCGGCCGACGACCGGCGCCGCGTCGTCGCCCGCGCGCTGTCGTCCGTCTGGACGATGGAGATGATCGAGATGCTGCGCGGGCAGGCGACCGCCGAGGTGATCCAGGGCCGCCTGGAGATCTCCGCCGACCGCCTCCTCACCGACTGACCCCCGCCCGCTCCCTCGCCCCTCGCTGCCCCGCTCGTCCCGCCGGGCGCCCGTTCCTTTCCCGTGTGCGGCCCGTCACCGCCCACTACGCTGGACGCGACCGGAGCGGACGAAGAAGGTGTGCCAGTGACCGAGCAGGAACCGATCCTCAGCGACGGGGTCATCATCGAGTTCATCGATGGCAAGGACGTTCCCGTCAAGCACAAGGACTTCGGTGACCGCGCCGTCGTGATGCGCGACGCGAAGAACCCCGAGGGGCCCATCCTCTACTTCACCGAGGCCGAGTGGGACGCCTTCATCGCCGGCGTCAAGGACGGCGAGTTCGACGACCTCCTCGAGGAGGAGCCCGCGGAGGGCTGACGTCCCGCCCGCGCCCGCCACAGACCCGGAGACCCGGAGGCCCGGCGGGCGCGGGAAGCCGCCGTCACTCCCCCGACCGGCTCGGTGCTCCCGCCGGCAGCGGGTACGCGACCCCGGTCAGGCGCTCCGACTCCCGCCACAGCCGCGCCTGCGCGTCCCGGTCGTGCGACCGCGGGCTGGACTCGACCCGGACCGGGTTCCCGGTGAACTGGGCGCGTCCGGGCGGGCCGTAGTAGTCGCCGCCGCCCGCGCCGGGATCGGTCGCGGCCCGCAGCGGTGACAGCGCTCCCCTGGACGCGCTCTGCAGCAACCACGAGGTGAGCGGGCGCGCCCACCGGCTCATCGCGGCCCGCACCACGGGATTCATGTCGCGCCCGAACTCGGTGCGGGCGTTGCCGGGATGCGCGGCCACGGCGATCGTCGCCGCCCCGGCCGCCGCGAGCCGGCGCTGCAGTTCGTAGGTGAAGAGCAGGTTCGCCAGCTTGGACTGGAAGTAGGCGGTCTGGAAGCGGTAGCGGCGCTCGCCGTGGAGATCGTCGAAGTCGATCGCGCCGCGGCGGTGCCCGATGCTGCTGACCGTCACCACCCGCGAGCCGGGGACGTCCAGCATCAGGTCCAGGAGCAGGCCGGTCAGCGCGAACGGGCCGAGGTGGTTGGTGGCGAGCGTCGCCTCGAAGCCGTCCTCGGTCAGGGCGTACCGGGGCCGGACGCCGCCCGCGTTGTTGACGAGCAGGTCGAGCCGGCCGTGGTCGCCGTGGAACCGGGCGGCCGCCGCCCGCACCGACGCCTGGGACTCCAGGTCCACGTCCAGGACGCCGAGCCGCGCGTCCGGCGCGGCGGCGCGGATCCGGGCCGCCGCCCGCGCCGCCCGGCCCGGGTTCCGGCAGGCCAGCACCACGGTGGCGCCGCGGCGCGCGAGTCCGGCGGCCGTCTCGAAGCCGATGCCGGTGCTGGCGCCGGTGACGACGGCGGTCCGCCCGTCCTGGCGGGGGATCTCGTCCGCGGTCCAGGGCGGGCGGCCCCTGCCGCGCCCGCCTTCGCGCCGCCTCGGCGCCGTGCGATCGTCCCTCATCGGGCTCGCCTCCGATACGTTCGGCCTGCCGGAACCGCCCATAAGCGGGATAGTCATCCCGCTTAGTTCCGGGAAGATACGGGACGGCCGTCCCGGTTGTCCAGAGGGGAAGCGAGGTGAGCGACCGTGGCAGAGCCGCTCGGCCGGCCGCTGCGCGCCGACGCCCGGCGCAACCGGGCCCGGGTGCTGCGGGTCGCGGCGGAGGTCTTCGCCGCCGAGGGGCTGTCGGTGCCGCTGCACGAGATCGCCCAGCGCGCGGGCGTCGGCACCGGGACCGTCAGCCGGCACTTCCCCACGAAGGAGGACCTGTTCGCGGCCGTCCTCCTCGACCGGATGCGCGAGATCCTCGACCGGATCGACGCGCTGCCCGCGGCGCGAGACCCGGGCGCGGTGTTCTTCGCGCTCTTCGACGCGCTCGTGCGCGAGGGCGCGGCGCACTGCGGCCTGTCCGAGGCGCTGACCGGCGCCGGATACGACCTCGACAAGGCCGCCGCCGACGCCGGTTACGACGTCCAGGGCCGGCTGCGCGACCTGCTCGAACGCGCGCAGGAGGCCGGTGCCGTCCGCGCCGGCCTCACCTACCCGGACGTCAAGGCCCTGATGGCGGGCTGCCTCGCGCGCGGCACCGACCCGGACGGCCTCGACCGCGTCGTCGCCGTCGTGCGCGACGGGATGCGCCCCCAGACGTAACGCGTGACAGGCGTGACGGCGTGACAGGCGTGACCGGGCGTGCCGGGCCGTCCGGCGGCTACCGCAGGAGGCGGCGATGCCTCTCGGCCAGCCGCCGCTCGCCCTCGGCGCTGAGGTGGCCCCAGAGGCGCAGGCGGGCGAGGCCGCCGTCGGGATAGATGTTCACGCGGACGTGCGCGACCTCGGGCGTCTCGATGCGGAAGCGGTGGCGGGCGTCGGGCTGGAGGGGGGTCCGCGGCAGCAGGGTCGTGCCGTCGGGCGCGGTGAGGGAGACCTCGGCGGGCGCGTTGAACTTCAGGTTCGTGGTGTCGATCTCCGCCAGCCGGATCGTTCCGGGAGCCGCCAGGCGGACGAGCGCCCACTCGTTGCCGGGCTCGCGGCGGCGCGCGGTCTCCCACCCTTCGGCCTGGTTGCGGGCCAGGCCGGGGAACAGCATGTTGTCCGGCGACGAATAGAACATGTTGGAGCATTCGAGGACGCGGGCGCCGTTCTCCAGGGCGGCCAGGTCGACGGTGAGCCCGGTCAGGAACGCCGGGTCGGGGACGACGTCGCCGTGCACGCGGATCCGCGCGATTCCGCCGTCCGGGAACATGTTCAGCCGGACGTGGGTGAAGAGGCGTTCGGCGTCCACCGGGAAGGCGTGCGCGGTGTCGCCCTTCAGCGGGCTCTTCGGGACGATCTCGACCCAGTCCGCGCCGGAGAGGTCGGCGGCGGGACCGTCCACCGCGCAGGCCTCGACGGACGCGTGCGGCGGGTAGTTGCCCTTGAACCAGGCGGTGTCGATGACGACGCCGCGGATCACGCCGGGCAGGCCGAGCCGGACCACCGCCCAGTCGTGGCCGGGCTCGCGGCGGCGGCGGGTCTCCCAGCCGTCGTACTCCTGGCCCTTCGGCCCGAACGTCTCGGGCCGGAACGCCGGCGGCCACGGGTTGACCAGGTTCTCCTTCTCCTCGAAGGACTCGTCGCTGGCGGCGGTGACCGAGCCGCCGAGGGTGCGGACGGCGAGGTCGGGCAGGGTCGTGAAGTCGGTCAAGACGCCTCCTTGCGGGTGAGCATGCGGCCGGACGGGGTGCCGTCGACGGGGACGCCGCGCAGCCAGGTCGTGCGGACGGTCCCGGTGAGGGTGCGGCCCTCGTACGGGGTGACGGGGTGGCGGTGGCGCAGCCGGGCGGGGTCGACGGTGAAGGGGGCGTCGGGGTCGAAGGCGACGAGGTCGGCGTCGTTGCCGGCGGCGATGCGGCCCTTGCCGGGCACGGCGGCGAGGGCGGCGGGCGCCTCGGCCATCCAGCGGACGACGGTCGCGAGGTCGTGCCCGCGCGCGCGGGCGGCCGTCCAGACGGCGGGGAGGCCGAGTTGGAGCGAGGAGATCCCGCCCCAGGCGGTGGCGAAGTCGCCCTGTTTCAGGTCGGGCGTGGACGGCGAATGGTCGCTGACCACGCAGGAGATGACGCCAGACGCGAGGCCCTGCCAGAGCGCGTCGCGGTTGGCCGGATCGCGGATCGGCGGGCAGCACTTGTAGGCGGGCTCCCGCGCCTCGACGTCGGACAGGACGAGGTAGTGCGGGCAGGTCTCGGCGGTGATGGGAAGGCCGTCCGACTGGGCCTTGGCGAGGGGTTCGAGGCAGTCGGCGGCGGACAGGTGCAGGATGTGGGCGCGCACGCCGGTCTCCTCGGCGAGCCGGATGACCTGCTCGACGGCGCGGCGCTCGGCGGCGGGCGGCCGGGACGCGAGGAACGCCGGGTACCCGCCGTCCGCCGGGACGGTCAGCGCGGACGGGTCCTCGGCGTGCACGATGACGAGCCCGCCGAACGCGGCGATCTCGCGGAACGCGTCCCGCATCTCGCCGGGCGACAGCGGCGGGAACTCGGGGACGCCGGAGTCGGACGCGAAGCACTTGAACCCGAAGACGCCGCCGTCGTGCAGCGGGCGCAGCGACGGCACGTTCCCGGGGATCGCGCCGCCCCAGAACCCGATGTCGACGTGCAGCTTCCCGGCCGCGGCGGCGCGCTTGGCGGCGAGCGCGGCGGCCGACACGGTCGGCGGCAGCGAGTTCAGCGGCATGTCGATGAGGGTGGTGACGCCGCCCGCGGCGGCGGCGCGGGTCGCGGTCGCGAACCCCTCCCATTCGGTGCGGCCCGGTTCGTTGACGTGGACGTGGGTGTCGACGAGCCCCGGCAGCAGCGCGGTGTCGCCGAGGTCGGTCTCGGACGCGGCGGGCAGCGGCGCGTCGCGGGCGGCGACCTCCGCGATGCGGCCGCCCGCGACGGCGACGGCGGCGGGCCGCTCGCCGTCCGGCAGGACGGCCCGCCGGGTGCGGATCACCAGGTCGTAGGTCACGCGGCTCCTCCCAGGGCGGGCCAGTCGCGGCCGATGCGCTCGGCCAGCCGTTCGAGGAGCGGGCCGGCCTCCGCCATGCACCGCTCCGGGTCGGGTTCGAGGTCGGCGAGCGCGTACGCGTCCTGCAGCCGGGCCTTGCGGAGCTGCTCGCCGGTGAGCGCGCACCGTCCGGCGACGGCGATCGCGGGCACGCCGTGCCGGGCGGCGGCGCGGGCGACGCCGACGGGCGCCTTGCCGCGCAGCGACTGCCGGTCCAGCGACCCCTCGCCGGTGATCACCAGCCGGGCGCCGGCGACGCGGGCGGGGAAGCCGAGCAGGTCGAGCAGGTGGGCGATGCCGGGCCGGACGGTGGCGCCGAGGAACGCCATCGCGCCGAACCCGGTGCCGCCCGCCGCGCCCGCGCCCGGGCGGTCCGCCGCGTACGCGCCGAGGTCGCGGCGGGCGGCCTCGTCCAGCCGGGCGAGGCCGCGCTCCAGGGCCCGGACGTCCGCCGCGGAC
>NZ_WBMR01000249.1 GCF_008923365.1 Actinomadura montaniterrae | reverse complement strand
CGTCCGCGTCCGCGCGCAACGCGCGCCCGAGGTCGCGCTCCCGGCGGGCGCGGGCCGCGGCCGGGTCCGCGGGCGGGTCGAGCTGCGCGGGCCGCGCGTCCGCCAGCGCCCTCATCACGTCATGCTTCATCGGACGACCTTCCTCTCGGGAGTGACCAGGGACGGGCGGGGCGCGAGCGCGCCGGGGTCCGGCGCCCGCGACTCCCCGGTCAGCGCGCGTTCCAGGCGCCGCCGCGCCCGGTGCAGCCGCACGTAGAACGACGCCTTCGAGCAGCCGACGACCTTCGCCGCCCGGCCCGGCGACAGCCCGTGCCAGGCGACCAGCGCCAGCAGCTCGCGGTCGGCGTCGGGCAGCGAGGCGAGCGCGCGCAGCATCCCCGCGCGCTCGGCCACCGCCTCCCCGACGTCGCCGGCGGGCGGCTCGCCGGCCGCCCAGGTGCGCAGCTCGCGGGCCAGCGCGTCCTGCCGGTCCCGCGCCCGGTACGACTCGCGCAGCAGGTTGCGGGCGATGCCGAGCAGCCACGGCAGCGGCTCGTCCGGAAGGTCGCGGAAGCGCCGCCACGCGACGCAGAACGTCTCGCTGGTGATCTCTTCGGCGGCCTGCACGCCGACCCGGCTCACGGCATAGGCGTGGACGCGCGGATGGTGCGCGTCGTACAGCGCCGTGAACCGGGCGATGTCTTCGGGGTCCGACAAGGTCCGAGCCCTTCGTCCGGGGGTTCCGTCACCCGGGTAGTGATGCGGAGCCCCCGGTTCTTACCGGAGCATCCCGGATATCAGCGGGACGGGAACGGCAGCCGTGCGGGCGGCGCCGGCTTCGTGTCGGTCCACCGCGCCGAGCGGACGGCCGAGTAGTCGATGATGAAGCCCGGCTTCATCTCCGCGTACGGCCCGCCGGGCACGGTCAGCTGGTTCTGGCGGGACAGCAGCGCACCGGTGCGCTCGTCGAAGACGATCACTTCGCGGGAGCGGTAGGTGCCGCGCTCGGCGGCGGGCCCGCCGTACTCGCCGGTGACCTTCACCGCGCGCTCGTCGGCGGCGAGCGCGACCCCCTGGCGGCCCAGCGGGTCGGTGACGCGGCCGATCGCGTGGATGCCCGGCTGGGCGGCCAGCGCGCGGATCAGCCCGGCCCGGACCTTCGGCGGGACCGGCGCGTTCAGCAGCGCCGCCACCCGGGCGATCCTGATGAGGGCCCATCCTCCGGGCGGGCTCTTGACCGCTCCTCTCGCCCGGAGGCGCAGCGCCTTCCCCATCTGCGCCGGGGTCAGGAACCTCTGGGCGAGTTCGGCCGGATCCGACGGCAGGTTCTGCAGTTCCTCGACCGACTCGCCGAGGAAGTCCCCGCCGCCCCCGGCGTCTCCGCCGCGTTCCGGGCCGTCGGCCCGCCACCGCGCCGCCTTCGTCGCCCCGGTGGGGAAGGTGAGCCACTTGTCGCCCGACCAGACCCGCAGCGCCGCCGGGGAACCGGAGCGCCGCCATGCCGCCTCGTCCTGCGGCGTGATCGGCCGCGCCGGCAGGTCCCGGTCGGCGTACCCCTCGCCGGTCCCCTTCTCCGCCCCGGCCCAGGTGAACGACTCGGTGAGCGCACCGGTGATCGCGTACGTCCCGGTCTTCGCCCGGACGATGTAGGACTGGCCGAGGATGTGGTCGGACGACCAGTACCTGCCGGTCGGTGCCAGTTCCGCCTTCGCCGCCGCCTGCAGCACCGCCTGCTCGTCCAGGTCGAGCACCCCCCGCCCGCCCGGGCCGGTGCGCGCTCCGCCGTCCGGCGTGCCGTGGCCGGTGAGCGCGACGGCGACGGCCACCGCGGCACCGGCGGCGACCGCGCCGAGGCCGACCCGGAACGGCCACCCGAACCGGGACCTCCGCGGCGGCTTCTCCTCCCACAGCGCGCGCGCCCGCGCGATCTTCGTCATGGCCGGCGGCGCGGGGTCGCCGTACGCCTCCCGGACGGTCCGCAGCTCATCCATGGTCGTCCTCCACATCGCGCATAGGGTTGGTCCCGCCGAGTGCTTCGCGCACCTTCCTCCTGGCCCGGCTGAGCCGGGAGCCGACCGTCCCGTACGGGACGTCCAGCGCCGCCGCGACCTCCTCGTGGCTGAGGTCGGCGAGCGCGACGAGCAGCAGCACGTCGCGCTCCCCGGCGGGCAGCGCCGCGATCGCCCCGGCCAGCCGGCCGCGCAGGCCCTGCGCGCTGACGCGGGCGTCCACCGCGTCCGCGTGGCCCTCGCCGCCGCCGGTGTCGCCGGGGCCGAGCCGCGCGCGGGCCCGCAGGGCGCGCACCTCGCTGCGCCGGTGCTTGGCGATCAGGTTCGTCGCGATGCCGTACAGCCAGGTGCGGACGGCCGCCCGCGCGGGGTCGTAGCGGTCGCGGCGGCGGAACGCCTCCAGGAAGGTCTGGGAGGCGACGTCGGACGCGGCGTCGGGGCCGAGGCGCCTGGCCGCGTAGCCGTGGATCTCGGCGAAGTGCGCGTCGAAGACCTCCCCGAACCGTTCGGGGTCGTGCAGGGACGGCCGCGGCACGGCCGGGCCGCGGGCGGCCCGGGGCGGTGCCGCGGCGAGGGGGTCCCCTGTCATGTGGTGCCTTTCCGTCGCACGGATGGCGGTCACAGACGTATCACCCGGAACCCCCCGCCGCTTTCGCACCGGATCCCGGTTCGCGGGGCCGGATCGGGAACCGGAATAGGTGGCTCACACGTCCTGTTGTAGAGGGCGTCAGCAAAGTTGAGTCTGGTCGACTCAAGTCATTTGACAACGAGCCGGCGGCCGGGCACTCTTGCGGACAGACAAGACATCGACCGGCCGCACCCCGGGGGCGACCGGGGCGCGATAACACCGGAAACGACGGAGGACGAGAGACATGGCACGTGCGGTCGGCATCGACCTCGGGACGACCAACTCGGTCGTCGCGATCCTGGAGGGCGGCGAGCCCACCGTCATCGCCAACGCGGAGGGGTCGCGGACCACGCCGTCCGTCGTCGCCTTCGCCAAGAACGGGGAGGTCCTGGTCGGCGAGGTCGCCAAGCGCCAGGCGGTGACCAACGTCGACCGGACGATCCGGTCGGTCAAGCGCGAGATGGGCACCGACTGGAAGACCAAGATCGACGACAAGGACTTCACCCCCCAGCAGATCAGCGCGTTCGTGCTGCAGAAGCTGAAGCGGGACGCCGAGTCCTACCTGGGCGAGACGGTCACCGACGCGGTCATCACCGTCCCCGCCTACTTCTCCGACCACCAGCGCCAGGCCACCAAGGAGGCCGGCCAGATCGCGGGCCTGAACGTCCTGCGCATCATCAACGAGCCGACCTCGGCCGCGCTGGCCTACCACCTGGAGAAGGAGAACGAGGCCACCATCCTGGTGTTCGACCTCGGCGGCGGCACGTTCGACGTGTCCCTGCTGGAGGTCGGCGACGGCGTGGTCGAGGTGAAGGCCACCTCCGGTGACAACCACCTCGGCGGCGACGACTGGGACAACAAGGTCGTCGACTGGCTGGTGGAGAAGTTCAAGAACGCCAACGGCGTCGACCTGTCCAAGGACAAGATGGCGCTGCAGCGGCTCCGCGAGGCCGCGGAGAAGGCGAAGATCGAGCTGTCCGGCTCGTCCGAGACGCAGATCAACCTGCCGTACATCACCGCGTCCGCCGAGGGCCCGCTGCACCTGGACGAGAAGCTCACCCGGGCCGAGTTCCAGCGGATGACCTCCGACCTGCTCGACCGGACCAAGGCGCCGTTCAACTCGGTGCTCAAGGACGCCGGCATCACCGTCGGCGACATCGACCAGGTCGTCCTGGTCGGCGGCTCCACCCGGATGCCCGCGGTGTCCGAGCTGGTCAAGGAGCTGACCGGCGGCAAGGAGCCGAACAAGGGCGTCAACCCCGACGAGGTCGTCGCGATCGGCGCGAGCCTGCAGGCCGGCGTGCTGAAGGGCGAGGTCAAGGACGTCCTGCTGCTGGACGTGACCCCGCTGAGCCTCGGCATCGAGACCAAGGGCGGCATCTTCACCAAGATCATCGAGCGGAACACCACGATCCCGACCAAGCGGTCGGAGACGTTCACCACCGCCGATGACAACCAGCCGTCCGTGGAGATCCAGGTCTACCAGGGCGAGCGCGAGATCGCCGCGTACAACAAGAAGCTCGGCACCTTCCAGCTGACCGGCCTGCCGCCGGCACCGCGCGGCGTCCCGCAGATCGAGGTCACCTTCGACATCGACGCCAACGGCATCGTCAACGTCAGCGCGAAGGACCAGGGCACGGGTCGCGAGCAGTCGATGGTCATCACGGGCGGCAGCGCGCTGCCCAAGGAGGACATCGAGAAGATGATGCGCGACGCCGAGAACTACGCCGAGGAGGACCGCAAGCGCAAGGAGGAGGCCGAGGTCCGCAACCAGGCCGACACCCTCGCGTACTCGACCGAGAAGTTCCTGCGGGAGAACGACGAGAAGGTCCCCGCGGAGCTGAAGACCGAGGTCAACGACGCGATCGCCGAGGTGAAGAAGGCCCTGGAGGGCACCGACGTCGACGCGATCAAGGGCAGCGCCGAGAAGCTCGCGCAGGTCTCCCAGAAGATGGGCGCGGCGATGTACGCGCAGAACCCCGAGGGCGCCCAGCCGGGCGCCGAGGACGCCGGCCCGACGGCCGACGCCCAGGGCGCGCAGGACGACGAGGTCGTCGACGCCGAGATCGTGGACGACGACAAGCCGAAGGGTGACGCCTCGTGACTTCCTCTTCCCGCGAGGGCGAGGAGCAGGAGGGCCCGGTGATCCGCGACAAGCGGCGCATCGACCCGAAGACGGGGAAGCTCCGGGAGCCGGCGGAGGAGCCGGCCCCGGAGGCCCCGGCCAACGGGGGCACCGGGGAATCCGATGAGGAGGTCTCCTCGCTGAAGACGCAGCTGAACGAGCGGCTGGCCGACCTCCAGCGGCTCAAGGCCGAGTACGACAACTACCGCAAGCGGGTCGAGCGGGACCGGGTCGCGGTCCGCGAGCAGGCCCTCGGGCAGGTGCTGTCCGAGCTGCTCCCGGTGCTGGACGACATCGGCCGCGCCCGGGACCACGAGGAGCTCACCGGCGGGTTCAAGTCCGTCGCGGAGAGCCTGGAGGCGGTCACCGGCAAGCTCGGCCTGGAGAAGTTCGGCGAGAAGTCCGAGCCGTTCGACCCGACCGTCCACGAGGCGCTCATGCACGCGTACTCGGCGGACGTGACCGAGACGAGCGTGGTGGACGTCCTGCAGCCCGGCTACCGGATCGGGGAGCGGGTCCTGCGGCCCGCCCGCGTCGCGGTCGCCGAGCCCGACCCGAACGCCGGCGCCGACGACGAGAGCGGCGACGAGGGCGAGTGATCCACCCGCGGGGCCCGCCCCGTCCCGGGACGGGGCGGGCCCCGCGGCGCACGTGAAGACAAGACGCAAGTGGCGATAGCAGAGAGCGGGGCGCCGTGAGCACCAAGGACTACCTGGAGAAGGACTACTACAAAGTCCTCGGTGTCTCGAAGTCGGCCTCGCAGGAGGAGATCAAGAAGTCCTACCGGAAGCTGGCGCGCAAGTACCACCCGGACGCCAACAAGGGGGACGCCGACGCCGAGGACCGCTTCAAGGAGGTCTCCGAGGCGTACGACGTCCTGTCGGACGACAAGCGCCGCAAGGAGTACGACGCGGTGCGGTCCATGCCGGGCGGTTTCCGCGGCCAGCAGGGCGGCGGGGGCTTCCCCTTCGACCTGGGGGACATCTTCGGGCAGACCGGGGGCGCGCAGACGGGCGGCGCGGGCGAGCGCATCGGCGACCTGTTCGGCGGCCTGTTCAACCGCGGCGGCGGGGGGACCCGCACGGCGGGGACGCGGCGGGCGCGGCGCGGCGCGGACGTGGAGACGGACGTGACGCTGTCGTTCGGCCGCGCGATGAACGGCGTGACCGTCCCGATCAAGCTGACCAGCGAGGCGGCGTGCCCGTCGTGCCGGGGCACCGGCGCGAAGGCCGGCACGGTGCCGCGGGTGTGCCCGAGCTGCGAGGGCACCGGGCACGAGACCCGCAACCTCGGGAACTTCGGGTTCCAGGAGCCGTGCCGGGAGTGCCACGGCCGCGGGCTGGTCGTGGACGACCCGTGCCCGACCTGCCACGGCAGCGGCCGCAAGCAGTCGGACCGCACCATCCAGGCCCGTATCCCGGCGGGCGTCGCGGACGGGCAGCGGATCCGGCTGAAGGGCAAGGGCGCGCCGGGCGAGAACGGCGGCCCGCAGGGCGACCTGTACGTGAACATCAAGGTGCTGCCGCACAAGGTGTTCGGCCGCACCGGCGACAACCTGACGATGACCGTGCCGGTGACGTTCCCGGAGGCGGCGCTCGGCGCGGAGATCCGGGTGCCGACGTTCCAGGGGCAGCCGGTGACGCTGCGGCTGCCGGAGGGCACCCCGAACGGCCGGACGTTCCGGGTGCGGGGCCGCGGCGCGACGCGGCGCGACGGCACGAAGGGCGACCTGCTCGTCACCGTGGACGTGCAGGTGCCGCAGAAGCTCGACGACCAGGCCCGTGAGGCGCTGGAGCGGCTGCGCGACGCGGGCGCCGGCGACGACCTGCGCGGCGAGCTGCTCCAGCAGGCGAGAACGGAGTGAGGTCATGGATCCGTTCGGCGACGACACCCCGGTCTATGTGATCTCGGTGGCGGCGCAGCTGTCCGGGCTGCACCCGCAGACGCTGCGCACCTATGACCGGATGGGGCTGGTGTGCCCGGGCCGCACGGCCGGCCGGGGCCGCCGGTACTCGATGCGCGACATCGTGATGCTGCGCGAGATCCAGCGGCTCTCCCAGGAGGAGGGCGTCAACCTCTCCGGCATCAAGCACATCCTGGAGCTGCAGCGCGACAACGTGCGGCTCCGCGAGGAGCTCGCCAAGGCGCACGCCGCCCTGGAGGAGCTCGCGAACGAACTCGAATCGACCCGGTCGGTCGCGGCGCGCCTGGCGCAGCAGCGGCGGCGCGGGGACCCGGGCGGCACTCCCGGCTCCGACCTGGTGCCGATCAGGCAGACCAGCGTCGTGGTGTGGCACGAGCGCAACCGGGAGTAACTCTCTCAGGAGTACGGGGACATGGACGTCAAGCTGACGCAGAAGAGCCAGGAGGCGGTGTCGGTCGCGGTCCGCAGGGCGGCGGCCGAGGGGCACCCGGAGGTGGAGCCGCAGCACCTGCTGGTCGCGCTGATCGGGCTGCCGGAGGGCACCGCGGTGCCGCTGCTGGAGGCGGTCGGCGCGGACTGGCAGGCGATCCGGCGGCGGGCCGAGGAGCAGCTCGCGGCGATGCCGAAGGCGCAGGGCTCGACGGTCGCGACGCCGCGGCTGTCGGGGCAGCTGAGCCGGGCGATCAACACGGCGGGCGCGCGGGCGCAGCAGCTGGAGGACGAGTACGTCTCGACCGAGCACCTGCTGGTCGGCCTCGCGGCGGACGGCGGGCCGGCGGCGGGGCTGCTGAAGGAGTTCGGCGCGACGCCGCAGGCGCTGCTGGACGCGTTCGAGAAGGTCCGCGGGCACGCCCGGGTGACCAGCGAGAACCCGGAGGGCACCTACCAGTCGCTGGAGAAGTACGGCGTCGACCTGACGGAGGCGGCGCGGGACGGCCGGCTGGACCCGGTGATCGGGCGTGACTCGGAGATCCGCCGGGTCGTGCAGGTGCTGTCGCGGCGGACGAAGAACAACCCGGTGCTGATCGGCGAGCCGGGCGTCGGCAAGACCGCGGTCGTCGAGGGGCTCGCGCAGCGGATCGTGGCGGGCGACGTGCCGGAGTCGCTGCGCGGCAAGCGGCTGGTGTCGCTGGACCTCGGCGCGATGGTCGCGGGCGCGAAGTTCCGCGGCGAGTTCGAGGAGCGGCTGAAGGCCGTCCTGAACGAGATCAAGGAGTCGGAGGGGCAGGTCGTCACGTTCATCGACGAGCTGCACACCGTCGTCGGGGCGGGCGCGGCCGAGGGCGCGATGGACGCCGGGAACATGCTGAAGCCGATGCTGGCGCGCGGCGAGCTGCGGATGATCGGCGCGACGACGCTGGACGAGTACCGGGAGCGGATCGAGAAGGACCCGGCGCTGGAGCGGCGGTTCCAGCAGGTGTTCGTCGGCGAGCCGTCGGTGGAGGACTCGATCGCGATCCTGCGCGGGCTGAAGGGCCGGTACGAGGCGCACCACAAGGTGCAGATCAACGACTCGGCGCTGGTGGCGGCGGCGACGCTGTCGGACCGCTACATCACGTCCCGGTTCCTGCCGGACAAGGCGATCGACCTGGTGGACGAGGCCGCGTCGCGGCTGCGCATGGAGATCGACTCCCGGCCCGTCGAGATCGACGAGCTGCAGCGCGCGGTGGACCGGCTGAAGATGGAGCAGATGAACCTGGAGAAGGAGACCGACGAGGCGTCCCGGCAGCGCCTGGAGCGGCTCCGCGCCGACCTGGCGGACAAGCAGGAGCATCTGAGCGGCCTGAACGCCCGCTGGGAGCGGGAGAAGGGCGAGCTGAACCGGGTCGGCGAGATCAAGGAGCGGATCGACCAGCTGCGCGGCGAGGCGGAGCGGGCCGAGCGCGACGGTGACCTGGAGACGTCGTCGCGGCTGGTGTACGGGGAGATCCCGGAGCTGGAGAAGCAGCTGGAGGCGGCGTCGGAGGCGGCGGACAGCCGCGACACGATGGTGAAGGAGGAGGTCGGCCCGGACGACGTCGCGGACGTCGTCGCGTCGTGGACGGGGATCCCGGCGGGCCGGCTGCTGGAGGGCGAGACGGGCAAGCTGCTGCGGATGGAGGAGGAGCTGGGGCACCGGCTCATCGGCCAGACCGCCGCGGTGAAGACGGTGTCGGACGCGGTGCGCCGTGCGCGCGCGGGCATCTCCGACCCGGACCGTCCGACGGGCTCGTTCCTGTTCCTCGGCCCGACCGGTGTCGGCAAGACGGAGCTGGCGAAGGCGCTCGCGGAGTTCCTGTTCGACGACGAGCGGGCGATGACCCGCATCGACATGAGCGAGTACTCCGAGAAGCACTCGGTCGCCCGGCTCGTCGGCGCGCCCCCCGGGTATGTCGGCTACGAGGAGGGCGGCCAGCTCACCGAGGCCGTCCGGCGCCGCCCGTACTCGGTGGTGCTGCTGGACGAGGTGGAGAAGGCGCACCCGGAGGTGTTCGACATCCTGCTCCAGGTGCTGGACGACGGGCGCCTCACCGACGGGCAGGGCCGCACGGTCGACTTCCGCAACGCCATCCTGATCCTGACCTCCAACATCGGGTCGCAGTTCCTGGTGGACCCGGCGATGGAGAACGGGGCGAAGCGGGAGGCGGTGTGGGCCGCGGTCCGCGACTCCTTCAAGCCGGAGTTCCTGAACCGGCTGGACGACGTGATCCTGTTCGACGCGCTGTCCACGGAGGAGCTGACCCGGATCGTGGACCTGCAGGTCGACCGGCTCGCCGACCGTCTCGCGGACCGGCAGCTCACGCTGAAGGTGACGGAGGCGGCACGCGAGTGGCTGGCGCTGACCGGCTACGACCCGCTGTACGGTGCGCGCCCGCTGCGCCGCCTCGTGCAGACGGCGATCGGCGACCAGCTGGCCCGCGAGCTGCTCGCCGGGGACGTCCGCGACGGCGACGACGTGGTCGTCGACCTCGACGAGGCCGCCGACAAGCTGACGGTCCAGCCGTCCCGCGGCCTGACGCTCACCAAGTAGGGATCTTGCGGCGGCTCCGGTCGGAGGCACAATGGCGGCGGAAGTCGCCGTACCCCGAGCGGAGCCGTCGCACGTGGAACACAGGATTTCGGAGCAGGGCCGGGAGGCGTTGAGGGCGGCGGTGAACCGGGCGGCGGGCGCAGGCCACGCCGAGGTCGGGACGCCGCACATGCTGGTCGCGCTGCTGGACACGGCCGAGGTCGGGGCGCTGCTCGCGTCCACCGGCTTCACCGCCGTGGGGTTGCGGGAGGAGGCGGAGGCGCTGCTCGCGCGGCTCCCGGCGCCGCCGGACGAGCCGGGCGGCGCGGGCTCCGGTGCGCCCGGCACGGCGCCGCGGATGTCGGTCGCGGTGGCGTCGGAGGAGGCCGCGGGCGGGGAGGTGTCGCCCGTCCGGCTGCTCGCCGGGCTCGCCGCCGGGGACGATCCGGTGGGACGGCTGCTGCGCGCGATGGACCTGACCCGGCAGCGGCTGCTCAGCGGGCAGGCGGGGCGGGAGGTCATCCGGTCGCCGTACGCGCAGGACCTCACGCTGCGGGCCGGGGAGGGGAGGCTCGACCGGATCGTCGGCCGCGCGGCGGAGTCGCGCCGGCTGGTCGAGATCCTGTCCCGGCGGGACGGCGGGAACGCGCTGCTGGTCGGCGAGCGCGGCGCCGGCAAGAGCGCCCTGATCGCGGGCCTCGCGCACCGCGTCGAGGCGGGCGAGGTGCCGGCCGCGCTGCGCGGCGTCCGCCTGGTCGCGCTCGACCTCGCGGCGATGCCGGACGGCGAACTCGACCGGATCATGGCGGCGGCCCGGCGCGGCGGCGCGATCGGGCTGCTGGACGAGGCCGCGACGCGGCTGCAGGTCGACGCGGAGGACGCGCCGGAGGAGGTGCGGGAGGCGGAGCGCGCGGTCACCCGGCTGGAGATCGAGCGGTTCGCGCTGCTCGCGGAGGACGACGCCGCGTCCCGCGCACGGCTCGCGGAGCTGGACCGCAGGCTGGCGGACGCGCAGGAGGGCGAGCGCGCGCTGCGGGCCCGGTGGTACCACGCGCGGGACGACCGCGACCGGTCCGCGGACCTGCGGCGCCGCGCCGAGGACGTCCGGGCCGAGGCGGAGCGGGCGCAGCGCGACGGCGACCTGGAGACGGCGGCGCGGCTGCTGTACGGGGAGCTGCCCGACCTGGAGCGGCGGCTCGCGGAGGCCGAGGAGCGGGCCGCGGCGGCCGGCGCGCCGGACCGCGCCGAACTGCGCGAGGACGACGTCGCGCGCGTGGTCTCCGATGTTCCGGGCGC
Source organism: Actinomadura montaniterrae (assembly GCF_008923365.1). GTDB lineage: Bacteria > Actinomycetota > Actinomycetes > Streptosporangiales > Streptosporangiaceae > Spirillospora > Spirillospora montaniterrae. The sequence goes on along the minus strand of NZ_WBMR01000249.1, from coordinate 2,025 downwards.
CTCGGTCACCGGCGGAACCGGCGTCCCCGTGCAGCGGGCGGGCGCGGCCCTCGGCCTCGCCGACCCCCGGACGCTCGGCGGCTACCGGCTGCTGCGGCGGCTCGGGCAGGGCGGGCAGGGCGTGGTGTACCTCGCCGAGGACGCCGACGGGCGGCGCGTCGCGGTCAAGGTGCTGCACGCCGCCGCACTGGACCATCCCCGCGCGCGCGAGCGGTTCTTCCGGGAGATCGACGCCGCACGGCGGGTCGCGTCGTTCTGCACGGCGCAGGTCCTCGACGCCGACATCGCCGGGGAGCTGCCGTACGTGGTGAGCGAGTACGTGACGGGCCCGTCGCTGCGGCGCGCCGTCGCCGAGGAGGGGACGCGGTCGGGCGGCGCGCTGGACCGGCTGGCGATCGGCACCATCACCGCGCTCGCCGCGATCGCGGAGGCGGGCATCGTGCACCGCGACTTCAAGCCGGACAACGTGCTGCTCGGCCCGGACGGCCCCCGCGTCATCGACTTCGGGATCGCGCGGATCACCGACGCGGGCTCGTCCGTCACGGGGCAGGCGATCGGCACGCCCGCCTACATGGCGCCGGAGCAGTTCGAGGGCGGGCGCGTCGGGCCCGCCGCCGACGTGTACGCGTGGGCCTGCACGATGGTGCAGGCGGCGACGGGGCGGCCGCCGCACGGGGCCGACTCGATCCCGCAGATCATGTACCGCAAGCTGCGCGGGGAGGCCGACCTCGGCGACTTCCCGGCGCGGGCGTCGGCGACCCTGCGAACGCTGGTCGGCGAGGGGCTGCGGACCGCGCCCGGGGAGCGGCCGGCGGCGCGGGACGTGCTGCTGCGGCTGATCGGCCAGGACGCCCCGGCGCCGACCCGGCTGCTCGCCGAGGGTGCCGCCCGCGCCACCGGCGGCCGGTGGCCGCGGGCGGCGCGGCCGCGGCCTAGATCTCGAGGTTCTCCTCGATGTCGCGGAGGCGGTGGCGGGCCAGGGCGAGGTTGGCGCGGGTGCGGTCCAGGGCCATGTAGAGGAACAGGCCCTTGCCCTTGCGGCCGGTCACGGGCCGGATCAGGTGGTACTGGGCGGAGAGGCTGATGAGGACGTCCTCGATCTCCTCCTTGATGCCGAGTTGCTCGATGGTGCGGAGCTTGGCCCGCACGACCTCGGTGTTCCCGGCGGCGGCGACGGTGAGGTCGAGGGCCTTGGAGCTGCCGAGGTGGCCGAGGGCCATGCCGCTGTTGTAGTCGACGACGGCCGCGCCGATGGCGCCGTCGATCGTCATCATGTCCTTGAGCGACAGGTCCAGGTTGGACATGGGGTCTCCCTTTCGGTTCGTCGTGGTGCGCGGTCACGGGCGGCGCGGTGCGGTGAGCGGGGTCAGGTGCGCGGGGTCAGGTGCGCGGGGTCAGGTGCGGGCGAGGTGCGCGGCGATGGCGCGGGCGGCGGGCCGGGCCTCCAGGTGGAGGCGCCCGACGTTGGCGCCGGCCTCGGCGAGGACGGTGAGGGACGCGGTGGGCCCGGCGGCGTAGGTGACGACGTAGCCGTCGACGCCGCGGATGACGACCTCGTGGAACGCGCCGCCGTGCGCGGTCTGCGCGATGCGGTGCGCGAGGGACAGCCCGGACGCGGTCACCGCCGCCATGCCGGACGGTTCGACGGACGGCGGGAGGTCCGCCGCGACGAGCAGCCCGTCGGCGGACGCGACGAGGCTCCCGGTGAGCCGCGGGACGCGGGCCCGCAGCGTCCGGAGTTCCGCCGTCACGTCCGGTTCCGCCGCCGGTGCGGTCGCGGTCGTCGCTGGTACGGCCACCTTCGTCAGCCTTTCGATCAGTTTCCCGAAGCGGTCGCGCACGTCACCCGAGTTCCACCAGGGCGGCCCGGAGCCGTGCGAGCAGGTCGTGGTCGGCCGGCGCCCACTCGGCGGGCGGTCCGGCCTCCTGCGGCGGGAGCGGGCCCGGCGGCGGGGCCGCGGGCGTGACCGGCGAGGCGGGCGCCGGGTCGTTCGGCGGGGTGCGCAGCAGGGCCGCCGCGGCGAG
>NZ_WBMR01000248.1 GCF_008923365.1 Actinomadura montaniterrae | reverse complement strand
CCGCCCGCCCCGGACGGTGCCGCTCGCGGCGCCGCCCGGGCAGGTCGCGGTGCTGTCCACACCCGACTCCCTGGACACCGCGCGGGCGCTGGACCCCGACGGCCGGTACGGCGGCTGGCGGCAGGAGATCGCCGCGCGCTCGGCGCTGCGGTTCGCGCTCTACGAGCCCGGACGCGCGGCGCCGCGCGTCCGGTGCCCGGCGCTGGTGGTGGTGTGCGAGCAGGACACGGCGGCCTACCCGCCCGCGGCGATCCGCGCCGCGCACCGGATGCCCCGCGCGGAGCTGGTCCGCGTCCCCGGCACGCACTACGCGCCGTTCCTGGAGCAGCACGAGCGGGTCGTCGAGGCCGAGCTGGAGTTCCTGAACCGCCACCTGCCCGTCGCGCCGGGCGCCGCGCGGTGAGCGAGATGGCGACGGTCGAGCTGGAAGCGGGGACGATCGAGTACACCGACGCCGGTGAGGGTCCGGTGCTGGTGCTGCTGCACGGGCTGATGATGGACGCCTCGCTGTGGGACGGCCCGGTCGCCGAGCTGTCGCGCGATCACCGGTGCGTCGCGCCGACGCTGCCGCTCGGCGCGCACCGCCGCGCGATGCGTCCCGGCGCCGATCTGTCGCTGGAGGGGGTCGCGCGGCTGGTCGCCGAGTTCGTCGACCGGCTCGGCCTGCGAGAGGTCACGCTCGTCGGCAGCGACACCGGCGGCGCGCTCGTCCAGCTGGTGCTGCGGGACGGCGGGGCGCGGGTGTCGCGGGCGGTGCTGGTGTCCTGCGAGGCGTTCGACAACCTGCCCGCGCGGCTCACCGGCCGGACGCTGGTGCTGTCCGGACGGCTGCCTCCATGGTTGTTCGGCCTGTTCATGCAGCAGATGCGGCTGCGGGCGGTGCGGCGGCTGCCGATCGCGTTCGGGTGGCTGACGGCGCGCGGCGACGCGACGGTCGCGCGGTGGACCGAGCCGGTCCGGACGCGCCGCGACATCCGCCGCGACACCGTCGCCTTGCTGCGCGCGGTCGCGGCCAGCAACCCGCTGCCCGCCGCCGCGGAGGCGCTGCGCGGATTCGACGGGCCCGCGCTGGTGGTGTGGGCGAGCGGCGACCGGGTGATGCCGCCCGAGCACGGGCGCCGCCTGGCGGAGCTGCTGCCGCGCGGGCGGCTGGTCGAGGTGGACGGCACCCGCACCCTCGTCCCCCTCGACAAGCCGGACCGGTTCGCCGAGATCGTCCGGGAGTTCGTCGGCGAGTCCGCCCGGGACGGCTGACCGGCGCGTCCCGGGCGGGCGCCGAGTTCCCGTCCCGCTCTGCCTCCGGTTGATATTCTCAACGTTGAGATAAGGAGGCGGCGATGGCGGACGCGGTGGACGACATCCTCGCGCAGTGGGCGCGGGAGCGGCCCGACCTGGACGTGTGGCCGATGGGGATCATCGGCCGGATCTCCCGCCTGCAGATGCTGCTGCACCGGGAGTTGCGCGCGTTCTTCGCCGCGCGGGGGCTGGAGAACTGGGAGTTCGACGTCCTCGCCACACTGCGGCGGTCGGGCGCCCCCTACGAGCTGACCGCGGGCGCGCTGCTGAAGGCGGCGATGGTCACCTCGGGAGCGATCACCAACCGGATCGACCGGATGGAGGCCAAGGGGCTGGTGGAGCGGGTCCGCGACGCCGCGGACCGGCGGTCGGTACTGATCCGGCTCACCCCGCACGGCCTGGCGGTCGTGGACGAGGCGGTCGGCGCGCACGTGGACAACGAGGCGCGGCTGCTGGCCTCGCTCGGCCCGTCCGAGCGCGAGGACCTGGCCGGGCGGCTGCGCATGCTGCTGGAGGCCCTCGGCGACACCTCCCGCGCCTGAACCGCGCGCCTCGTCACCGGGGCGGGGGACCGGTGAAGGGCCGGGCCGCGCGGGCGGCGCGGTCGGCGATGGCGGTGAGGTGGGCGGCCAGTTCGGGCGGGTCGAGCAGGGTGTAGTCGACGTCCAGGAGGGCGATGCGGCGCGCCAGGTACCGCATCGAGTCCGAGCGGGTGTGCAGGCGGCAGGTGCGCTCGTCGACCGGTTCCAGGACGCCGTGCCAGGCGGTGACGTGCCGGGCGGCCTCCTCGGCGGGGGCGTGCAGCAGCAGCCGGGCGCGGATCGTCCCGGATCCGCCGGCGAGGGTGTCCATCGCCCAGGACGTGGCGTCGGCGCCGCCGGGCAGGGCGCGCGCCGGGGCGCGGACGCCGGTGCGCTGCGGGCCGGTGATGCGGTCGGCGCGGAAGGTGCGCCAGTCGGCGCGGTCCTCGTCGTGGGCGACCAGGTACCAGCGGCGCGCGGCGGTGACGAGGCGGTGCGGCTGGGCGTGCCGGCGGGTCTCGGTGCCGTCGGCGGCGGTGTAGGCGAAGCGGACGTTCTCGCCGGCGACGCAGGCGGCGGCGAGCAGCGCCAGGACGGCGGGGTCGGCGGCGGGCGGCGCGTCCGCGTGGGGCGGGAGCGGGACGGCGGCCTGCGCGAGGGCGGTGACGCGGTGCCGCAGCCGTTTCGGCAGGACCTGCTCGAGTTTGGCCAGGGCGCGCTGGGAGGCGTCCTCGATGCCGGTGACGGCGCCGGCGGTGCGCAGGCCGATCGCGATGGCGGTCGCCTCGTCGTCGTCCAGCAGCAGCGGCGGCATCGCGGTGCCGGCGGTGAGCCGGTAGCCGCCGGTGCTGCCGTGCACGGCGCGGACGGGGTAGCCGAGGGTGCGCAGCCGGTCGATGTCGCGGCGGACGGTGCGCCCGGTGACGCCGAGGCGGTCGGCGAGTTCGGCGCCGGTCCAGTCGCGGGGTGTCTGCAGCAGGGACAGCAGCCGCAGCAGCCGTCCGGAGGGGTCGCGCATGGGGTCCATCCTGCCGTCCCATTAGGACGTTCACTGACCTAATGCGGTCCTAGTGTCGTGGCCGTCGGGACCGGAAGACGTCCGGTCCCCGGGTGGACGGAGGAACGCCATGCTGCGCGGACTGGCGACGATCAGCTTCTTCGCGGACGAGGTGGAGGCGGCCGGCGAGTGGTACGCCGAACTGCTCGGGGCGCGCCCGTACTTCCGCGTCCCGGGCCCGGACGGCCGGGCGGTCTATCTGGAGTTCCGGGTCGGCGACCATCAGCACGAACTGGGGCTGATCGACGCCCGCTTCCGTCCGGGCGCGGCGGGCGCGGTGGCGGGGGAGCCGGGCGGCGCGGTGGCGTACTGGCACGTCGACGACCTGGAGGGCGCGGTGGAGCGGCTGGTGTCGATGGGCGCCCGCGTCCACGAGAAGATCACGGCGCGCGGGGAGGGCACGGGGTTCGCGACCGCGTCGGTCGTCGACCCGTTCGGCAACGTGCTCGGGGTGATGACCAACCCGCACTACCTGCGGATGCTGACGGCGGGCCGCTGACGGCGGGCCGGGCGGAGGCGGCCGCACCGCCCCGCGCCCGGCCCGCCGCCCACGTCAGCCGCCCGGGTCAGTCGCGTCCGATGTAGGCGCGCAGGTGGCGGGCGGTGAGGGTGTCGGCGGTGGCGACCAGGTCGGCGGGGGTGCCGGTGAACACCACGCGCCCGCCCTCGGCGCCGGCGCCGGGGCCGAGGTCGATGATGTGGTCGGCGTGGGCCATGACGGCCTGGTGGTGCTCGATGACGATGACGGACCTGCCGTCGTCGACGAGGCGGTCCAGCAGGCCGAGGAGCTGGTCGACGTCGGCCAGGTGCAGGCCGGTGGTGGGTTCGTCCAGCACGTAGACGGCGGCCTTGCCGGCCATGTGCACGGCGAGCTTGAGGCGCTGGCGCTCCCCGCCGGACAGGGTGGTGAGGGGCTGGCCGAGGGTGAGGTAGCCGAGGCCGACGGCGGCGAGCCGGTCCAGGATCGCGTGGGCCTGGCCGGTGGGGAAGAAGCCGAGGGCCTGCTCGACGGGCATCGCCAGGACCTGGCTGATGTCCTTGCCGCGCAGGGTGTGGGTGAGGACCTCGGCGGTGTAGCGGCGCCCTTCGCATTTCTCGCAGACGGCGGCGACGCCCGCCATCATCGCCAGGTCGGTGTAGATCAGGCCGATGCCCTTGCAGGCGGGGCAGGCGCCTTCGGAGTTGGCGCTGAACAGCGCGGCCTTGACGCCGTTGGCCTTGGCGAACGCGGCGCGGACGTGGTCGAGCAGGCCGGTGTAGGTGGCGGGGTTGCTGCGCCGGGAGCCGCGGATGGCGGACTGGTCGACCACGACGACGCCGTCGCGTCCGGGCAGCGCCCCGTGGATCAGGGAGCTCTTGCCGGATCCGGCGACGCCGGTGACGACGGTGAGCACGCCGAGCGGGACGTCGACGTCGACGTCCTTGAGGTTGTGCAGGCCGGCGCCGCGGATCGGCAGGTGCCCGGTGGGGGTGCGGGGGTGTTCGCGGAGCCGGGCGCGGTGGTCCAGGTGGCGTCCGGTGAGGGTGCCGGAGGCGCGCAGCCCCGCGACGTCGCCGGCGAAGCAGACGTGCCCGCCGGCGGTTCCGGCACCGGGGCCGAGGTCGACGACGTGGTCGGCGATCGCGATCGTCTCGGGCTTGTGCTCGACGACCAGGACGGTGTTGCCCTTGTCGCGCAGCCGCAGCAGCAGGTCGTTCATCCGGGCGATGTCGTGGGGGTGCAGGCCGGCGGTGGGCTCGTCGAAGACGTAGGTGACGTCGGTGAGGGAGGAGCCGAGGTGGCGGACCATCTTCACCCGCTGCGCCTCGCCGCCCGACAGGCTGGGGGACTCGCGGTCCAGGCTGAGGTAGCCGAGGCCGATCTCCACCAGCGAGTCGAGGGTCTCGCGCAGGGTCGCGACCAGCGGCGCGACGGACGCGTCGTCGATCTTCGCGACGAACCCGGCGAGGTCGCTGATCTGCATGGCGGCGCAGTCGGCGATGGTGAGGCCGCCGACGCGGGAGGCGAGCGCGGCGGGGTTGAGGCGGGCGCCGCCGCAGGCGGGGCAGGTGCTGAAGGTGACGGCGCGGTCGACGAACGCGCGGATGTGCGGCTGCAGGGAGTCGCGGTCCTTGCCGAGGTAGAGCCGCCGCACTTTCACCAGCAGGCCCTCGTAGGTGGTGTTGAGGCCGCTGTTGGGGACCTTGGTGGCGGGCTTGTGCAGGAAGTCGTCCCACTGGGCGGGGGTGTAGTCGCGCAGCTTGACGTCGGGGTCGACGAACCCGGAGCCGGCCAGCACCTTCCAGTACCAGGATCCGACGGCGAAGTTCGGGACGGTGACGGCGCCCTCGTTGAGCGACAGGTCGCGGTCGAGGAGCTGGTCGAGGTCGATGGCGGTGGTGCGGCCGAGGCCCTCGCATTCGGGGCACATGCCCTCCGCGCTGTTGAAGCTGTAGGCCGAGGACGTCCCGGTGCTCGGCACGCCGAGGCGGGAGAAGACGATCCGCAGCATGGCGTGCGCGTCGGTGGCGGTGCCGACGGTGGAGCGGGAGTTGGCGCCCATCGGCTCCTGGTCGACGACGATCGCCGCGGACAGGTTGCGCAGCGCGTCGACGTCGGGGCGGGCGGGGCTGCCCATGAACGACTGCAGGAACGCGGTGTAGGTCTCGTTGATCAGCCGCCGTGACTCGGCGGCGATGGTGCCGAACACCAGCGACGACTTGCCCGAGCCGACACGCCGGTGAAGACGGTGAGGCGGCGTTTGGGGATGTCCAGGTCGACGCCGGCGAGGTTGTTCTCGCGGGCGCCGCGGACCTGGATGACGTCGTGCCGGTCGGCGGCCGCGGCGCCGCGTCCGGCGTTTGCGGACTCGGTGCCGGCCGGGGTGGTGGGGGTGCCGGTGGTGGGCGGGAGGGGCATGCGTCGTCCTCGCATCGGCTTGATAGCTTATGGTGTAAAGAGATCGTGGAATGAATCAGTTTACGGCATACGGAGTTGTACGGTGACCGTGTTCGCGGGGCAGGGCGACCCGCGCCGCTCGATGGACCTGCTGTGGCGGCGGCCGGATCCCGCGCCGCCGGCGCCGCGTCCGGGGCCGCGGCCCGGGCTGAGCGTGGAGGCCATCGTGGACGCGGCGATCGCGGTCGCCGACGCCGAGGGGATGGCGGCGCTGTCGATGCGCGCGGTCGGCGAGCGGCTCGGCCGGACGGCGATGTCGCTGTACACCTACGTGCCGGGCAAGGCCGAGCTGGTGGACCTGATGTACGACCGGGCGCTGGCGGAGCTGCCCGCCGCGTACGAGGTGTCGGCGGGGTGGCGGGCGGCGCTGGTGGGGTGGGCGGAGGACGGCTGGGCGTTCTATCTGCGGCATCCGTGGGTGCTGCAGGTGTCGCAGGCGCGTCCGGTGCTGGGGCCCAACGAGTACGGGGTGCTGGAGGCGCTGCTGGGGGTGCTCGCGGCGACCGGGCTGGACGCGCGGGAGGTGCGGCGCGCGGTGGCGGCGCTGTCGAGCGTGGTGCGGGGCGCGGCGCAGACGGTGGCGGAGTCGCGGCAGGCGGTGCGGGCGACGGGCCTGTCGGAGGCGCAGTGGTGGCACGGGCGGGCCGGGGCGCTGCCGGAGGTCGCGCCGGGGTTCGCCCAGCGGTTCCCGCGCGTGGCGTGGCTGGACGCCGAGGGCGCCCCCGACGTGCGGGAGACCGTCGAGCCGGACGGCGGTGCGGATGGCGGTGCGGATGGCGGTGCGGAAGGCGGGGCGTCGTATCTGGAGCGGGCGGCGCGGGAGGCGTTCGAGGGCGGGCTGCGACTCGTCCTGGACGGCATCGAGGCGGCGATCGCCCGCGCCGCCGCGCCGGACGGCTGACGGGCGCGCCCTCGGACGTGAGCTGGATCTCGGTGCGAACCTGTCACATTCGAGGGGGCTGAAGCCCTCATCCTGGTATGGACACTTTCTCTATCGCGCCGCCCGGTGGGGTGGCGGGTGCGTGGGCGGAGCCGGGTGCCGGGCGGGCGGCCGCGGGCGTGCTGGGGTTGGCCGGGCCGGCGTTCGTGGACGTGTTCGCGCGCGCGGGGCATGCGGCGTTCCGCCGGGATCTGGAGCGGCTGGCGGCGGCAGCGGCGGCGGGCCGGGCGCACGCGCCGCAGGTGCGGGCGGGCTGGGAGAACCTGAAGCAGCAGCTGCGCTTGCATCACGATCTGCAGGAGGGCGCGCTGTGGCCGCGGGTGGAGCGCGCGGTGGCGGGCCATGCGCCGGACCTGGGGGTGGTGGCGGAGCTGCGGTCGGAGTACGCCGGGATCGGGCCGCTGGTGGTGGCGGTGGACGCCGCGCTGGAGGACGGCGACCAGGGGCCCGGTGAGGTCGCGTCGGCGGTGCGCGCGTTGCGGGCGGCGCTGGAGGTGCATCTGCGGCACGAGGAGGCGGGCGTGCTGGCGCTGGCGCGGCGGGTGCTCGGCCCGGCGGACTGGGCGGGGTTCGCGGGCGACGCGGTGTCGGCGTGCACGTCGGGCGGCGGCGGGTGCGGTGAGGGGACGGTGCCGTGGATGGTGGACGGGATCGCGCCGCTGGAGCGCAGCCGGTTCCTGACGGCGCTGCCGCGGGAGGTGCGGGAGCTGAACCGGATGCGGTGGGAGCCGCGTTACCGCAGGCGCCGCCTGTGGAGCGTCTGACGATCACCCCGGGCCGGGGTGTCACCAGGGGACGGCGCGGACGGTGACGTGCCGGTCGGCGGGGTTGTAGTACGACATCAGCAGCGCTTGCGGGGTGCTGAGCTCGGGGTGGCCGATGAACGCGCGGCACTGGTCGTTGCCGGTGCCGCCCGAGCAGGGGACGGCGCCTTCCGCGGCGGGCCGCCAAGGGCCTTGCGGGGCGGGCGCGCGCCACAGCCGGTACCGGCCGTCCAGCCCGCGCTGCTCGATGAGGACCAGGCCGCGGCCGGCGGCGGTGTAGTCGGCGATGTGCACGGCGGCGGGCGCGGCGCCGGGGGCGATGGTCTGGGCGCGTGAGGCGTCGGGCGTCCACCCGGTGGGGGACCAGTAGCGGTAGGCGGACGGGTCGCGCCAGGCGGAGGGGTTCGCGGGGACGCGGGCGAGGGTGACGCGGCCGGTGGCGCAGGCGCCGACGGTCCAGGTGTCGCAGGCCGACCCGTACAGGTAGAGGTGGCCGTCGCGCAGGACGGGTGAGCCGAGGGTGAGCTGGAACGGCAGGCCGCCGGGGACGGTGAACACGCGGGTCTGGCCGTGCAGAGTCCGGTCGGCGGGCCGGTAGGCGGCGATGCCGTAGCCCTGGGGGGTGATGGTGGTGCCGTGGACGCACACGTCGGTGTAGGTGAGCAGCACGGTGCCGTCGGCGGGCATGGGGACGGCGCCGGAGATCCAGGAGGCGCTGTAGGCGGTGCCGGGGATGTGGCAGGGGGCGCCGCCGGGCAGTTGGAGGCCGGGCGGGGTGGCGAGCAGCGCCTGCGGCGGCCCGTCGCCGGGCGCGGCCGTCCGGGGGGTGCCGGGGGCGGGGAGTTCGGTGAGGTCGGTGGGGACGCGTCCGGGGGCGGCGGTGCCGGTGGCGGCGGTCGCGCCGAGCCACAGGCCGGGGCGGGTGCCCTTCCAGGTGGAGTCGCAGAACAGCCAGAGGCTGCGGTGGCCGGTGAGGGGGGCGCTGTAGCCGCAGTCGCGGTCGATGGTGTTGCCGGGCGCGGCGGTCTCGTAGCGGGACAGGACGCGGGCGGGCGGCGCGGCGCCGGGCGGGTGCGGGGGCCGCTGGTACAGCAGGACGGTGACGATCGCGGCGGTGGTGAGCAGCGCCGCGGTAAGGAGTGCGGCGGGCGGTCCGAGGGCGCCGCGTCCGGGTGGTGCGGGCGGGGCGGCGGGTGCGGGGCGGGCCGTGCGGTGGTTCATGCGGCGGTCCCTCCCCTCTGGGGCGCGGCGGCGTCCGGGTGCCAGGGTCGCGTGCCGATGCGTGCGGCGGCAACCCCGGCCGCACCGGGACGGCCGCACCGGGACGGCCGCGCCCTGGGCGGGGGCGGGTCAGAAGCGGGTGGTGAGCAGGGCCAGGACGGCGACGCCGGCGGTGAGCCAGGCGGCGTAGTCGCCGATGTGCCCGGAGTGCAGGGCGTGCAGCCGCGCGGACGTCGCGGCGGCGGCGCGCGCGAGGATCCCGCCGCCGGTGCGGTCGGAGGCCCGGCGCCGCACGGCGTGCACGGCGATGAGCGCGGCCAGCAGCAGGGTGGCCAGGAACCCGGCGACGCCGGAGGCGGTCCAGGGGTCGGCGGGCACGGAGTGCGGGTGGGGGACGCGGCCGTCCAGGACCAGGGCGGCGTAGCCGTCGCGGTCGGTGAACATCGCGGCGGCGGCGCCGACGGGCCCGCCGGGGATCAGCCCGGCCAGCAGCGCTGCGGCGAGCAGGACCAGGCCGGGGGAGACCATCGTCCAGGGCAGGTTGCGCAGGGTGGGGCGGGTCTCGGGGTCCTCGTGCCCGCCGCCGGCGTCCGGCCGGGCGCCGTGCGCGGGGTCCTCCTGCGCGGGGTCCTCCTCGGCGGGGGTGCCGCGGAACACCCCGAGCCAGACGCGCAGGACGGCGCCGGCGGTGAGCGCGGACGCGGCGATGGCCAGCGGGGTGAACCACCACCAGCCGAGTTCTTCGGCGGCGTGCTCGGTGACGGCGTGCCCGGCGAACAGTCCGGAGGGGGGCAGCCCGGCCAGGCCGAGCGCGCCGAGCAGGAACGTGGCGCCGGTGACGGGCATGCCGCGGCCCCGGCCGCGCAGTTCGTGCTCGTCGACGGTCTGGTGCCGGTTGAGCAGGGCGCCGGCGGCCAGGAACAGCGCGCCCTTCACGCCGGCGTGCCCGGCGAGGTAGTAGGCGGTGCCGGCGAGGGCGCCCGGCCCGTGCGCGGCGACGCCGACCAGCAGCAGCCCGACGTGGCTGACGGTGGAGTAGGCCAGCAGCCGCTTGATGTGGTGCTGCAGGACGCACATGACGGCGCCGAGCAGCGCGGCGGCGGCGCCGAGGACGGCGATGGCGCGCAGCGGGACGAGCCCGGCGAACGTCGCCCAGTAGGTGCGGGCGATGCCGTAGACGCCGAGCGGCACCATGATGCCGGAGAACAGCACGCAGACGGGGGTGGGGGCGACGGCGTGCGCGTCGGCGAGCCAGAAGTGGAACGGGACGGCGGACGCCTTCACCAGGTAGCCGGTGCAGATCAGCACGAACGCGGCGGTGACGAGCGCGTCGCCGTGCCCGCCGTGCCCGGTGCCGGTGCCGATGAGCTGCCGTCCGGCGGTGGCGAGGCCGAGCTGCCCGGTGCGGGCGTAGACCAGGGCGATCCCGGCGAGGGTGAGGTAGGCGCCGATCGACTGGATGATCCCGAAGTTGAGCGCGCCGTGGACGGTGGAGGGCTCCTCGGAGCGGTAGCCGGTGAGCGCGAACGCCACGACGCTCATCAGCTCGAAGAACACGAACGCGTCGAACAGGTCGCCGGTGTAGACGTAGGCGACCATCGCCGCCAGGAACAGCAGCATCAGGGTGTGGAAGATCGCCTGGACCTCGGTGAAGAACCGCCAGGAGAACAGCAGCGCGGCGAGGGTGAGCAGCGCGGTGACGAGGGCGAGGCCGGCGGCGAAGGGGTCGGCGGCCAGGGGGATGCCGACGCCGGTGGCCGGTCCCCAGCCGCCGAGCCAGCTGACCTGGGCGTGGTGGGGGGCGCGGGTGAGGGTGAGGGCGGCCAGCGCGGCGACGGCGGCGACGGCCAGCACGGCGGCGACGTCGACGACCAGCCGCGGCAGCCACCGCCCGGCGGTGGCCAGCAGCGCGGCGGCCAGGATGGGGACGGCGACGGTGAGCTGCAGGATCACGATTCCAGCGACCTCAGCTCGCCGGGGTCGATGGTGCCGCGGCGCTTGGCGACCTGGACGGCCAGGGCGAGCAGCAGGGCGGTGACGGTGGCGCCGACGACGATGTCGGTGAGGGTCATGGCCTGCACGACGGGGTCGGTGACGGGGCGTCCGTGCGGCGGGCGGTCGGAGAAGACGGGGGCGGTGGCGCCGTCGCGGTAGCCGATCGCCAGCAGCAGCACGTAGGTGCCGGACTGGGTGACCGACAGGCACACCACGGCGTGGATGAGGTCGCGGCTGGTGACGATGCCGTAGATCCCGACGATGACGATCCAGCCGGCGGCCAGGTAGGGCAGGTGGCTCACGGGGTCCCCCCGGGTGGTTCGCGCACGAGCAGCGCCTGTTCGAAGAACTTGCCGATGAGCAGGACCAGCGCGCAGCCGACCTCGACGCCGACGGCGCCGTTGAGGGCGGGGACGGCGCCGGCGGCGGCGAGCGCCATCGCGACGAACACGCCGGCGGCCAGCGCCTCGGTCGACTCGAACACCGGGATGGGCCGCAGCCGCTGCAGGGCGGGGTAGTCGCCGGCGAGGTACAGCAGGTGGACGGCGGTGCCGAGGACGACGCCGCCCTGGAATCCGCCGCCGGGCGACTGGGCGCCGTGCGCGATGATGTAGACGCCGATCAGCAGGGTGACGGGCAGCAGCAGGTAGCCGACGATGCGCAGCGCGTCCGACACCTCGGCGGGTCCGTGCCGGTGGGCGGCGCCCTGGTCCTCGGCCTCCTTGCCGACGACGCGCAGCAGCACCACCGCGCCGATCGCCGACGCCATCAGGATGAGCTCCTCGCCGATGGTGTCGAAGGCGCGCTGGTCGAAGTTGACCGAGGAGATGGTGTTGGTGGTCGACTCGCGCAGCGCCTGGCGGACGGCGCGGTCGCCGTAGGGGTGGACGGCGCCGCCGAAGCGGGGCAGGTCGAGGGCGCCGGCCGTGAACAGGGCGGCGGCGCCGGCGGCTCCGGCGGCGAACAGCAGGGTGCGGGTGCGGGTCCTCATGGTGCGTCCCCGCCGGCCGCGCCCCGTCCCGCCGGGTCGCCATCGGAGGCGGTGCCGGAGGTGTCGTGGTCGGGGCGGCGGTCGTCCTCGCCGGTGTCGCCGCCCTTGCGGTGGCGGCGGGTGGCGTGCAGGGCGAGGACGACGATGAGCGGGACGACGACGGTGCCGACGCCGATCTGCGACATGGCGACGTCGGGGGCCTGCAGGACCAGGAACAGCACGCCGAGGACCATCCCGTACCCGGACAGGACGACGGCCTGGCGGGCGGGGTGGCGGGTCAGCACGACGGCGGTGGCCATGAGGACGGTCAGCGCGAGCGCGGTGAGGATGAGCGCGTCGGCGAGCGGGCCGGAGAACGGGTCGCTCATGACGGCTCCCCGTCCCGTGCGCCGCCCGCGCTTCCCGCGTCCCCCGGGCGGCCTGTGCCTGTGCCGGTGCCGGTGGCGCGGGCGACGGCCTGGCCGGCGGTGACGACGGTGGCGGGGCCGGTCGCGGCCAGCAGCACCCCGATCACGGCGATCTTGACGACGTCGTGCCAGGACGACCAGGGGTGCAGGGCCAGCCCGGCCAGCAGCAGCGGCGCGGCGAGCGCGGTGACGGGCGCGACGGCGTGCAGCCGGGCGGCGGCGCCGCGGGTGACCGCCAGCCGCAGCCCGGCCAGCACGCACACGGCGGTGCCGGCCCAGGTGAGGGTGTCGGCGAGCAGGGTCATGGGCCTCCTGTCCGGTTCACAGGGTCCGGCTGAAGAACCGGGCGAACACCAGCGCCCCGGCGAACGACAGCAGGGCCAGGATCAGGGCGACGTCGAGGTAGGAGGTCCGCCCGTAGGCGGAGGCGAGCAGGGCGAGCACGAGGGTGACCAGGGGGCCGGTGACGATGAGGCCGGCGAGCCGGTCGGCGGGGCGTCCGCGCAGGGTGGTCAGCAGCGCGGGCAGCACGGCGGCGACCAGGATCACCAGGGCGGGCACGGCGATGCTCATCGCGTCCCCCTCCCGCCGCCGTCGGGGGGCCGCTCGTCGGAGGCATGTTCGTCGTCGGGGGAGCGGATGAGGCCGGTGGCGCGCAGCCTCCGCTCGAACGGCGACGGGTGCGGGCTGAGGCGGTGGACGGTCAGCACGCCGTGCTCGGGGTCGACGCCGCCGACGTAGGTGGCGGGCGAGGTCGACACCAGCAGCGTGGCGGTGCCGCGGTCGGCGGCGCCGGGCGCGACGCCGAGCCGCGTCCAGGTGCCGCCGGAGGCGCCGAGGACGGCGACGCGGGCGCTGTCGGCGACGATCTGCGCGGGCAGCAGCGCCAGCGGGGCCGCCAGGCGGGCGGGCGGGACGGGCCGCGGGCCG
>NZ_WBMR01000247.1 GCF_008923365.1 Actinomadura montaniterrae | reverse complement strand
CCGCGGCCGCGTGCTGGCCGCGAAGGCCCTGGTCGCCGGCGCGGCCGCGTTCGTCACCGGGCTGGCCGCCGCCGCCGTCGCCGTCCCGCTCACCGGCGCGCGGGCGCGCGGCCACGGCTTCTTCATCCTGCCGGCCTCCACCTGGACCGAGGTTCGCGTGGTCGTCGGCACCGCGCTGCTGTTCGCGCTCGCGGCCGTCCTCGCACTGGCCGTCGCGGCGGTGATCCGGCGCGGCGCGGCGGCCGTGACGATCATCGTCGCGGCACTGGTGCTGCCCTACGTCCTGGCCACGGGCGGGCTGCTGCCGGACGGGCCGTCCGGGTGGCTGCTGCGGGTCACCCCGGCCGCCGGGTTCGCGATCCAGCAGAGCGTCGTGCGCTATCCGCAGGTCGACACCGTCTATGCGCCGTCCTCGGGCTATTTCCCGCTGCCGCCCTGGGCGGGCTTCGCCGTCATGTGCGCCTACACCGTCGTGGCGCTCGCCGCCGCCGCCCACCTGCTCCGCCGGAGGGACGCATGACCCGGCCGCCCTTCCTGCGCGCGCTGCACGCGGAGTGGACGAAGTTCCGCACCGAGGCGGGCCCCGCCTGGCTGCTGCTCGCCGCGATCGCCTCGACGGTCGCGCTCGGCGCGGGCGCGGACGGCTCCGCCCACTGCGCGCCGCCCGACTGCGCTTCGGACGTGACGCGGCTCAGCCTGACCGGGGTGATGCTCGGCCAGGCCGCCGTCGCGATCCTGGCCGTCCTGGCCATCGGCAACGAGTACGGCACCGGCATGATCCGGACGACGTTCACCGCGGTTCCGCGCCGGGCCGCCGTCCTCGCCGCGAAGGGCACGGTCCTCACCGGGACGGTGCTGGCCGCCGGGGCGGTCGCGATCGCGGCGTCGCTGCTGGCCGGACGGCTCGTCCTGCCGGGGAACGGGTTCACGGCCGCGAACGGCCGCCCGCCGATCTCGCTCGCGGACGGCCCGACGCTGCGCGCCGCCGCCGGGTCCGTCCTCTACCTGGTGCTGATCGCGCTGCTCGCGCTCGGGGTGGCCGCCGCCGTCCGGGACTCGGCCGCCGCCATCGGGACCGTCCTCGGCCTGCTGTACCTGTTCCCGATCGTCATCAACGTCATCGGCGACCCGGCCTGGCAGCGCCGCCTGGAGAAGATCGCGCCGATGCCCGCCGGGCTGGCCGTCCAGGCCACCACGGGGCTCGCCGGACTCCCGATCTCCCCGTGGCGGGGCCTTGCGGTGCTCGCCGCGTGGGCCGCCGCCGCCCTGCTCGCCGCGGTCGCCCTCCTCCGGGCCCGCGACGCCTGACCCCTGTGCTTCAGCGCATCCGTGTGACGTTCTTGTGTCATCGGGGTGAGTAGGCGCGGCGGTGAAGGTGAGGGATATTCGGGTTCCGTGCTGGTGGTGACGTCGGGAGCCTGGTATGCGCGTGCGGCCGGTGATGACGATCCTCGTGGCGGGACTGGTGGCCTGGGCTCCCGCCGCCTTCGCGGACGGCGGGTTCCCCGCGTCGCCGCCGAACGATCCGGACTACGCGAGCGCCGAGGTGCAGGGCTGCGGCAAGGGCGTCAACGGGGAGCAGCACGCGCTCTACTCGTTCATGCCGAAGTGCGCGCCGAACGCGAAGGACCCGGAGAACGCGTCCGGGATGTCGGTCGACAAGGCGTGGCGCGAGTACACGACCGGGTCGCCGGACGTCGTGATCGCCTACGTCGAGGGCGGGATCAACTGGCACAACGGCGACGCGGCCGAACTGGCCGACAAGGTGTTCCTCAACACCGGCGAACTGCCGAAGCCAGAGGGGTCGTCCACGTACGACAAGGACGGCGACGGCGCGGTCACCGCCGCCGACTACGCCGCCGACCCGCGGGTGAAGGACGCCAACGGCAACGGGCGCATCGACCCCGAGGACCTGATCGCCGCCTTCTCCAACGGCAAGGACGACGACGGCAACGGCTTCACCGACGACATCTCCGGCTGGGACTTCTACGAGCGGCAGAACGACCCCGCCACCTACGACTCCACCTACGGGCACGCGAACGGCCAGATGAAGACGCTTGCCGCCCAGACCAACAACGGCGTGCAGGGCGCCGGGGTGTGCCCGCGCTGCCGGATCCTGCCCGTCCGCGCAGGTCAGGAGGCCCTCGACCGGACGGACGACCTGGCGCAGGCGTGGCTGTACGCCGCGCACATGGGCGCGAAGGTGATCGTCAGCACGACCGCCGACCTCGGCTACTCCGCCTTCATGCGGCAGACCGTCGAGAAGCTGTGGCGGGACGGCGTCGTCATGGTCGAGTCGAGCAACGACTTCGACTCCACCGACCACCAGGGCGGCATGTTCTGGCCGCACGTCATCCCCGGCAACGGCCTCGTCCCGAACACGGCCGGGGTCCCGGACCCGCTCGCCAACACGCTGACCACCACCTACCGGACGCGCTCCGACGAGACGTCGTTCGGCGCCAAGGCGATGTTCTCCGTCGCCACGCAGGGCGGGTCGACGTCGGAGTCGACGCCGACGACCGGCGGGGTGTTCGGGCTGCTGCTGTCCTACGGGATCCAGGCCGGGAAGCCGCTGACGAACGAGGAGGCCGTCCAGGTGCTGCGCGCGACGGCCTCCGACGTCGACGACCCGTCCCTGCCCTGGCCCGGCAAACCGGGATGGGACCGGCAGTACGGGTACGGGCGGCCGAACGTCGCCCGGGCCATGCAGGCGGTGAAGGACGGGAACGTCCCGCCCGTCGGCGCGATCACCGGGCCCGACTGGTACTCGCTCTACGATCCGGTGACCGCGAAGTCGGTGGACGTCACCGGGTACGTCGCGGCGCCGCGCTCGTCCGGGTACCGGTACGAGCTGGACTGGGCGCCGGGCATCGAGCCGTCCGGCGCCGCGTTCCGGCAGGCCGGCTCCGGCTCAGGCTCCTCACCTCACGACGGCCGCATCGGCACTCTGGACCTGTCGCAGGTTCCGAAATCTGTGTGGGATGCGCCGTACAAGCTGTCGGACGACAAGGCGCTGTCGGCCAGCGAGCAGTACACGGTCACGCTGCGGCTGCGCGTGTGGGACGCGTCCGGGCGGATGGCGGAGGAGCGGCGCGCCATCGCCGTCCACCACGACCCCGCGCTGCGCGCCGGATTCTCGAGGAGGCTCGGCGTCGGCAACGAGAGCCAGCCCGCGATCACCGAGCTCCAGGGCCGGAAGGCGATCGTCTACGGCGACGGCGACGGCCGCGTCCACGCGCTCGACGGCGCGTCCGGCAGGGAGCTGCCCGGGTGGCCGGTCACGACGCGGCCGACCGTCCCGCAGCACGCGTATCCGGGCATCGACCCAGGTCACGAGCCCGTCGTGGCACCGGTCGCCGTCGGTGACCTGCTCCATGACGGCCACCAGGAGATCGTCGCGACCAGCACGACCGGCCGTACCTATGTCTTCGACGCGTCCGGACGGCTCCTTCCCGGCTGGCCGAAGACCCTCGACACCGGCGTGACCGCGCCGCCGGTCCCGCGTCCCGCGCTGAAGTTCACGCGGCTGCCGGTGCAGGGCGCGACCGCCTCGCCCGTCCTGGTGGACCTCGACGGCGACGGGCGGCTCGACGTCGTCCAGGCCGGCTGGGACGGCCGGATCCACGCCTGGCGCCCGGACGGCTCCGACCTGCCCGGATGGCCCGTCGAAGTGCGCACGGGCGACGGACCGCCCGACGGGTACGTCCGGATCGACGACCACAAGCTGCCCGGCACGCCCGCCGTCGCCGACCTCGACGGCGACGGCAGGCCGGAGATCGTCGTCCGGTCGCAGCTGTCGGACAGCAAGGGCGGGGGAGAGCAGTTCTACGGCGCCAACTACGCGTTCGCCTACCACGCGGACGGCGCCCCCGTCGCCGGCTGGCCCGTCCGGATGGCCTCGGTCATGACGTTCTACGGCAGCGCGCAGGAGTTCATCACCGAGGGCGTCAACCAGCCCGTCACGGCGGACGTGGACGGCGACGGCAAGGACGAGGTGGCCACCGGCCCGTCGTTCGGCCCCACCTACCTGATCTCCGGGACCGGCAGGATCCTGCGCGACTACGGGCCGCTCGCCAACCCGGCCCTCGACCCGGCCGCCGTGCTCGGCGGGAACCTGCCCGCCGACGTGCCGCTCTCCTTCACCACGTCCGGGGCGTTCGGCAGGTTCGGGCCGCTGAACCGGCTGAGCTACACCGAGGGCGGGTCCGGCGCGGCGTCCCTGGTCGCCGCGCTGCTGTTCCCCGGCAGCGGGCAGCCGATCGGCAACTACCAGCGCGGCTACGACGCCGCCACGGCGCTGCCCGTGCCGGGCTTCCCGCAGCGGCGCACCGGCCTGGCCTTCCTCGGGTCGCCGCTCATCGCGGACGTCACCGGCGACGGCCGCGCCGAGGTGATCGGCGGCGGCGACACCTCCACCCTGCACGCCTTCGGCCCGACCGGCCAGGCCGCCGGGTTCCCCCTGTTCACCGGCGGCTGGACGGTCTGGTCCCCGTCCGCCGGGGACCTCGACGGCGACGGCCGCACCGACCTGGTCGCCACCACCCGCGAGGGCTACCTGTTCGCCTGGACGACGCAAGGCAAGGCGGCCTCCGCCGAGTGGCCGACCTACCATCACGACGACCAGCGCACGGGCCACTACGGACCGCCGCGCTGACCGGGCGCCGCCCGAGCAGGAACGACCGGACCCGGCTGACTTGCGCTTTCGCGCGGCGCAGGGGATGTCCTCGGCACCCGGCCGCGCGTACGGTTAGCCGCTGTGAGATGGGTCATAGTCCTCGTCGCGGCGGCGCTGCTGTCCACGGTGTCCGGGTGCGGCGGCGGCCCGGCGCGGCCGTGGCGCCTCGTCATCGCGGCGGGCGGCCGGAAGGCGGTCTACTACGCCTACGGCCAGGGGATCGCGCGGGCTGCGGCGGCCCATCTGCCCGGCGCGCGGCCCCAGGTGCTGGCCACGGCCGCGTCGGTGGAGAACCTGCGGCTGGTGGCGTCCGGACGCGCCGACGTCGCCTTCACCCTCGCCGACTCGGCGGAACTGGCCTTCGAGGGCCGCCCGCCCTTCACCAAGCAGGAACCCGTCGTCGCCCTGGCCCGCCTCTACGAGAACTACACCTACCTCGTCGTCGCGGCGGACAGCGACATTCGCAAGCTCACCGACCTGCGCGGGCGCCGCGTCTCCCTGGGCGCGGACGGCTCCGGTACCGAGCTGATCGCCACGCGGCTCCTCACCGTCGCCCGCCTCGACCCGCGCAAGGACGTCCGCGCGAGCCGGACGCAGCTCGCCGACGCGGCCACCGCGCTGCGCGCGGGCCGCATCGACGCCTTCTTCTTCTCCGGCGGCCTGCCGATCCCGCAGATCGCCGAGCTCGCGAAGCAGATGCCCATCCGGCTCGTCGAGCTCGCCGACTACGCCGCCCCGCTCCGCAAGAAGTACCAGGCGTTCTACGAGGAGCAGTCGATCCTCGCCTCGACGTACGGCCTCGACGGGCCCGTGCAGACCATCGGCGTCCCGAACTACCTCGTCGTCAACGCCTCGATGCCCGACGACCGGGCGTACGCGCTGACCCGGCTGCTGTTCACCCGCCGGGACGACCTGGCGGCGGCCCACCCCGCGGCGCTGTACCTGGACCGGCGGTCGGCGGTGTCGACGTATCCGCTGCCGCTGCATCCCGGGGCGATCCGCTACTACCGGGAGACCAAGGGCGAGGGATGAGCGGGACGGGCGGCGGCCCCGACCCCGTCGCCGCCGGCAGGACGACCCTGACGTGCAGGCCGCGCGGCCGCGCCGGCATCAGCAGCACCGTCCCGCCGGACGCCTCCGCGAGCACGCTGACGATGCTCAGCCCCAGCCCGGTGCCGTCCACGTTCTGCTGGCCGGCGCCGCGCCAGAACCGCTGCGTCGCGTTCGCCAGGTCCGCCTCCGGCATCCCCGGGCCGTCGTCCACCACGTCGATGCCGACCACCGGGACGTCCGGCGCGTCCGGGAAGGCCCGCGGCCGGGACACGGTGACCGTGACGGTCGCTCCCGGCCCCGCGAACTTGACCGCGTTGTCGATGAGCGCCTCCACGATCTGCCCGACGCCGCCCTGCACCGCGTACGCGGCCGCGTGCGACGCGCCCCGGTAGCGGATTCTCACGCCGGGGGAGGCGCGGCGCCGCGCGTCCACCTGCTCCCGCGCCACCCGCCCGCAGTCGACCACCCGGATCGGGTAGTTGCCGCCCTCGGCGCGCGCCAGCGCCAGGATGCCGTCCAGGATCCGGCCCAGCCGGGTGACCTCGTCGACCGCGAGCGCCAGGTCGTCCTCCCCGCCCGGCGGGACGTGCGGCGCGAGGTTCTCCACCCGCAGCCGCAGCGCGGCCAGCGGGTTGCGCATCTGGTGCCCGGCGTACGACACGAACGACCGCTGCTGCTCCAGGACGCGGCCCAGCGCCGCGACCATCTCGTTGAAGTGCTCGCCGAGCCGCCGCAGCTCCGCCGGCCCGGTCGTCACCGGGACCCGCGCCTGCCACTGGCCCGCCGACAGCTCCCCGGTCGCCACGTCCAGCTCCCGGATCGGGCGCAGGAACCAGCGGGTGAGCGGGACGGCCGCCAGCCCGAACACCAGCAGCGCGCCGAGTCCGGCGGCGGCCAGCTCCGACCACCGCCGCACCGTCCGCGCCCGCACCTGCGTGGTCGGCGCGATGGTCACGACCGCGGCGACGACCCGGCCGCCGAGCCCCACCGGCTCCGCGACGACCAGCGGGCCCCGCCGCCACGGCCACACCACCTCGTCGACGTCGGAGCGCTCCCCGGACAGCGCGTCGCGCAGCCGCCTCCCCGCCCGCCGGCCGATGTCGGTGCCCGCCCGCGACGCCAGCACGACCTCGCCGTCGCGGTCGACCACGGCGGCGGCGATCCCGTACAGGGCGTCGTAGCGGCTGAGCTCCGCGCGCAGCGTCACCGTCTCGCCGCTGCGCAGCGCCGGCTCGGCCAGGGACGCGAACCGGGCGGTGTCGTTCAGCTGGTCGATGAACAGGTTCTGCGTCTGCCGGCCCGCGAACGCGATCGCGAGCGGCACCTCCAGCGCGGTGAGCACCACCAGCAGCAGGGACGCGTAGAGCACCAGCATGCGGCGCAGCATGCCGCTCACCTCCCGGCCCGGTGCGGCCGGGACGCCGTCACGGGTCCGTCGCCGCCCCGCCCGCCGGGGCGGCCGCGGCCCGCGGGGCCGGCTCGTCCTCGACGGCCAGCCGGTAGCCGACCCCGTGCACCGTCCTGATCAGCGCCGGGTCGCCGAGCTTGGCGCGCAGCGTCGCGATGTGCACGTCCAGGGTGCGCCGCGCCCCCGGCCACACGCCGTTCCACACCTCGATCAGCAGCCGCTCCCGGGTGACGACCAGGCCGGGCTGCCGGGCGAGCGCGGCGAGCAGCTCGAACTCCTTGCGGGTGAGCGCGACGGGCGACCCGTCGGCGGCGGTGACCTGGTGCCGCGCGGTGTCGACCCGCAGCCCGCCCGCCGCCACCACCACCGGCCGCGCCGCCGGCCGGACCCGGCGGATCACCGCGTCGATCCGGGCGGCCAGCTCCGCGATCCCGAACGGCTTGACCAGGTAGTCGTCGGCGCCGGTGCGCAGCCCGAGGACCCGGTCGCGCTCCTCGCCCCGCGCGGTCACCGCGATGATCGCGACGTCGCCGCCGGCGCGCAGCCGCCGGCACACCTCGATGCCGTCCAGGTCCGGCAGGCCGAGGTCCAGCAGCACCAGATCGGCGGGCGGCGCCGCCAGCGCCGCCGCGCCCGTCGCCGCCCGGCACACCTCGAAGCCCTGCCGGCGCAGTGCCACCGTGAGCGCGTCGGCGAACCGGTCGTCGTCGTCGACGAGAAGGATTCGCATGGTGGGGACAGCGTAAAAAGCGGGGCGTCCCCTGCCTACGGGCCAGATCCTAGAAGTTTCTCAAATTTGCCGCTCCGCCCTCCGGCCGCGGCCCGCCCCGCGCCTACCTTCCCGGCAAGGGCGCGCACACCGCGCCTCCGGGCCGCGCCTTCGACGGGGCGGATGGCCGGCCGTCCCGGACCGAGAGGAACAGGCGGATCCCGATGCGAACCAGGAAGGCGGCGGCGCTGGCCGCCGCGGTGGCGCTGATCGCGGCCGGATGCGGATCGAAGGGCGAGAAGCAGAGCGGCGGGGACTCCTCGACGCTGACGATCGGGGCGTCCATGTCGCTGACCGGGTCGCTGGCCCGCGAGGGCGGCCTGACCAAGGAGGGCTACGAGCTCTGCAAGAAGGCCGTGAACGCCAAGGGCGGCGTCGCGGCCGGCGGCAGGCACCTCAAGCTCGACATCAAGTACCAGGACGACACGTCCAAGCCCGACACCGCCGCCCAGATCGTGGACCAGTTCAACGACAAGGGCGTCAAGCTGATCCTCGGCCCGTACGGCTCGGCGACCACCGAGGCCGCCGCCGCCGTCATCGAGCGCAACGGCCAGGTGATGGCCGACAGCTCCGGCGCCGACGACAAGATCTTCCAGAAGGGCTACAGGCGGACCTTCGCCGCGCTGTCCCCGGCGCACTCCTACGCCGCGTCCATGGTCCAGGCGATCGCGGAACTGGCCAGGCCGAAGCCGCGCACGATGGCGTTCCTGTCCGCCGACGACGGGTTCTCCAAGACCGTCGCCCAGTCCGGCGCCGACCAGGCCCGCAAGCTCGGCTTCACCGTCGTCGCCACCGAGTACTTCCCGAGCGGCACCTCCGACGTCTCCGCCGCGCTCACCAAGATCAAGCCGATGAGGCCGGACGTCGTCGTCGGCTCGGTACACGTCGCCGAGGGCATCGCGATCATCAAGCAGGCCAAGGAGCTCGGCGTGCGGCCGTCCGGCGGCTTCGCCGAGACCGTCGCGCCGCCCACCCCCGACTTCGCCAAGTCGCTCGGCGCCGACGCCGAGAACGTGCTCGGCTCCACCCAGTGGACCGAGAAGACGGCCGGCAAGGACAAGTGGATCGGCACCGCCGCCGACTACGCCACCCAGTTCGCCGCCATGTTCGGCGGCCGGGCACCCGAATACCACGGCGCCGAGGCGACGGCCGCGTGCATCGCGCTGGTCGACGCCGTCGAGAAGGCCGGGAGCACCGATCCCGGCAAGGTCCGGGACGCCCTCGCCGCGCTCGACGAGCCGACCTTCTTCGGGCCGCTGAAGTTCACCCCCGAAGGCCAGAACCTGACGAAGACCATGCAGGTCGTCCAGGTGCGGAAGGGCAAGCCCGTCACCGTCTGGCCCAAGGAGGCCGCCGAGGCCCCGCTGATCTGGCCCGGCACCGGGAACCGGTCATGAGCCAGTTCCTCCAGGCGACCGTGTACGGGCTGCTCCAGGGCGGCCTGTTCGCGCTGATCGCCGTCGGGTTCTCCCTGGTGTGGGGGGTGATGAACGTGATCAACCTGGCCCACGGGGCGTTCGTCCTCGTCGGCGCGTACCTGGCCTTCGAGCTGAACCGGCGGCTCGGCCTGGACCCGTTCGCCGCGATGGTCCCGGTCGCCGCCGCCCTGTTCGCCGCCGGCTACCTCGTCCAGCGCGGGCTCATCAACCTGGTGGTCAAGGCGCCGATCTTCATCACCCTGCTGCTCACCTTCGGCCTCAACCTGCTGCTGGTCAACGGCCTCATCCTGCTGTACTCCGGCGACTACCGCTCGGTGACCACCGGCTACGCCGCCGACGGGTTCGCCCTGATGGCGGGCGTCCGGGTCCCGGTCGGACGGCTCCTGGCGGCGGCCGTCGCGCTGCTGCTCACGCTGGCCCTCGTCGCGGTGATGCGGCGCACCCGCACCGGCCTCGCCATCCTCGCCACCGGCATGGACCGCGGCGCGGCCCAGCTGATGGGCATCCGGGCCCGGCACGTCTACGCCCTCACCTTCGGCCTCGCCGCCGCGATGGCGGGCGCGGCCGGTGCGGCGGTCAGCGCCGTCGGCACCTTCAGCCCCGCCGACGCCGGCCGCTTCACCCTGTTCAGCTTCGTCGCCGCCGTCCTCGGCGGGCTCGGCAACATGTACGGCGCGCTGATCGGCGGCATGGTGCTCGGCCTCGTCGAGGCGTGGGGCGGGCAGCTGCTGCCCGGCACCCTCGTCAACGCCGTCGCGTTCGCCGTCCTCGTGATCGTCCTCGCCGTGCGGCCCCAGGGCATCGCCGGACGGGCCTTCTACTCCTCCCGGGTCGAGGTGTGACCATGGCCGAACCCAGCACCGCCGCGCCTGCGGAGACCTCCGCGGGCCCCGTTCGCGGACGCCGCCCGCGCCTGCCCGCCTGGTGGCCGTGGGGAGGCGGGATCCTCCTCGTCCTCGGCTGCCTCGGCCTGCAGAGCCAGCTCTACACGGGCCAGGAACGGACCGTCACCACCGTCTTCATGTTCGTCGCGCTCGCCGCCGCCTGGAACCTCATCGGCGGCTACACCGGCTACGCCTGCTTCGGGCAGGTCGGCTTCTTCGGCCTCGGCGCGTACACCACCGTCGTCCTCATGGTCCACGCGAAGCTGTCGTTCTGGGTCGCGCTGCCCGCCGCCGCAGTCGTCGCCGCCGTGTTCGCGGCCGTGGTCGGGCTGCCGCTGCTGCGGCTCAAGGGCCACTACTTCGCGGTCGCGACGCTCGGCGTCGCCGAGGGCCTGCGCGAGCTCGTCACCAACGTCCCCCGCTGGACCGGCGGCGGATCCGGCGCGACGATCCCGTCCACCGGCGACCGGGCGATCACCCCATGGCTCGGCAACGACGGCTTCTACCTGCTGTTCCTCGGCATCGCCGCCGTCTCCGCCGCCGTCGTCGCGCTGATCTCGCGCGGCCGCGCCGGCTACGCGCTGCGCGCCGTCAACCAGGACGAGGACGCCGCAGCCGCGATGGGCGTCAACACCACCGTCGCCAAGACCGCCGCGTTCGCCGTGTCCGCCGCGCTCACCGGCGCCGCCGGCGCCGCCTACGCGTTCCAGCAGGTCACGATCTACCCGCAGCGGCTGTTCGACGTCGACATCACCGTCCTGATGATCGTGATGGTGGTGCTCGGCGGGGCCGGCACCGTGCTCGGCCCGATCCTCGGCGCCGCCGGCATCGCGATCGCCTCCGAGTACCTGCGCCAGCACCTGCCCGAGGCGCACGACCTCACCCTCGGCGCGCTGATCATCATCGCGGTGGTCCTGCTGCCGCAGGGCGTCGTCGACTTCGCCCGGGACGCGGCCCGCACCCGGGACCTCTCCCTGCTGTCCAACGTCCGGAGGTACCGGCTGTGAGCGGCGACACCCCCGTCCTGCGGGTCCGCGGGCTGCAGCGCCGGTTCGGCGGCCTGCTCGCGGTCTCCGGCGTCGACCTGGCACTGCCCGCCGGGCGCGTCCTCGGCGTGATCGGCCCGAACGGGGCGGGCAAGAGCACCCTCGTCAACCTGATCAGCGGCCATCTCAAGCCGACCGCCGGGTCCGTCCTGATCGGCGACACCGACCTCACCGGCGCCCGGCCCTGGCGGATCGCACACGCCGGCGTCGCGCGGACCTTCCAGATCGTCAAGCCGTTCCGCGGCCTCACCGTCGCCGACAACGTCACCGTCGCGGTGATGTTCGGCCCGGCCCGGATCCGCTCCCGCGCCCGCGCCCGCCGGGAGGCCGAGCGGGTGCTGGAGCGGGTCGGCCTCGGCGGCAAGGGCGACCTGCCGCCCGCCGAGCTGCCCGTCGCCGACGCCCGCCGCCTCGAACTGGCCAAGGCGCTCGCCCTCCGGCCCCGCGTGCTGCTGCTGGACGAGGTCCTGGCCGGGCTGCGCGCCGCCGAGATCGACCCGGCGCTCCGGCTCATCGACGAGCTGCGCGGCGAGGGCCTCACCCTGCTGGTCATCGAGCACATCGTCCAGGCGATCGCCGCCGTCTCCGACGAGATCCTCGTCCTGCACCACGGCGCCGTCCTCACCCAGGGCCCGCCGGACGAGGTGCTGGGCGACGCGCGGGTCATCGAGGCGTATCTCGGCCACCGGTACACGAGGAAGAACCGCTCATGATGCTCGAGATCGACCGGCTCACCGCGGGCTACGGCCGGGTGCGGGTGCTGCACGAGGTGTCCCTGTCGGTGGACGAAGGGGAGATCGTCGCGCTCGTCGGCCCCAACGGCGCCGGGAAGTCCACGCTGCTGCGGGCCGTCACCGCGATGATCCCGGACCGGAGCGGGTCGGTCCGGGTGGCGGGCCGCGAGCTGATCGGCGCGGCCGTCGAGGACATCGCCGCCGCCGGGGTCGCGCACGTCCCCGAGGGTCGCCGGCTGTTCCCGGGGCTGACCGTCCGGGACAACCTGCGGCTCGGCGGCTGGGTGCCCAGGAACGGCGACCTCGGCCCGGTCCTGGAGCTCTTCCCCCGGCTCGCCGACCGGCTCGGCCAGGTCGCGGGCAGCATGTCCGGCGGCGAGCAGCAGATGTGCGCCATCGCGCGGGCGCTGATGGGCCGGCCCCGGCTGCTGCTCATCGACGAGCTGTCCCTCGGCCTCGCGCCGCTCGTCGTGGACGAGATCCTGGAGCGGCTCGCCGGGATCGCCGGGACGGGCACGGGCGTCCTCCTCGTCGAGCAGGACGCGGGCGCCGCCCTGGAGGTCGCCGACCGCGGCTACGTACTGGAACTCGGCCGGATCGGGCTGTCCGGGACCGCCGCCGAGCTCGCCGCCGACCCGCGCATGCGCAGCGCCTACCTGGGCGGAGACCCACCCCAGACTCCCGTTTCCTGACCCTCAGGCCCCTGCTGGGAAGCGGGCCGCGCACCGGCCGCCGGTGCGCGCCCCGCTTTACGTTCCCCTTCCACAAAGGACCTGCCCCCGTGCCCCAGGGGCGGCTGGTGGGGCGGGTAGCGGCCCGTCCAAAGGGGCCTTTGCGTGGGTGTGGGACGGGCCGGACCAGGGCCGCGCGGGGGCTTTCCAGGTGCGTGAGGTGGGTCGAAGCCCCTGTTCAGCGGGTGGTCTGGGGCGCTCTGGGGGTGATCCACGGGCGGGTTTTCCGCCTCTGTGGAGATCGTTCCAAACTTTTTTTGGGGTGGGTGAACTGGGCTGCAGCCCTTGCGTTGGGGGAGTTTTGGGTGGTCTTTGCTGGTCGGGTGGGGTCTTGGGGCGTGCTTGACGAAATATGGGGGCGCTTGAACCTGTTGTGG
>NZ_WBMR01000246.1 GCF_008923365.1 Actinomadura montaniterrae | reverse complement strand
CAGGCGGCCGCCAGGAAGCAGCAGGAGCGCCGGGCGCAGGCCGGTGCCGCGCCCGCGGGCGGCCCGGCCGGCGGCGCGCCCGCCGGCGGGCCGTACGTCGTGGACGTCACCGACCAGACCTTCAACACCGAGGTCGTGGAGCGGTCGCAGACCGTCCCGGTCCTCGTCGACTTCTGGGCCGACTGGTGCGGCCCGTGCAAGCAGCTCGGCCCGATCCTGGAGAAGCTCGCCACCGAGGCGGCCGGCAAGTGGATCCTCGCCAAGGTCGACATCGACGCCAACCCGCAGCTCGGCGCGTACATGCAGCAGATGGGCGTGCGCGGCATCCCGTTCGTCGCGGCGGTCGTCGCCGGGCAGCTGCTGCCGTTCCTGAACGGCGCCGCCCCCGAGCCGCAGGTCCGGCAGGCGATCGACCAGCTCTTCGAGGCGCTGCGCCAGGAGGGCATCCTGCCGGAGCCCCCGCCGGGCGAGGAGGCCGCCGCCGGCGAGGCCGCGGCCCCGGCCGGGTCGGTGTACTCCGAGGCCGAGGACGCGCTGCAGCGCGGCGACCTCGACGGCGCGAAGGCCGCCTTCGAGCGGATCCTCGCCGGGAACCCGAGGGACGGCCAGGCCAAGCAGGGCCTCGCGCTCGTCGAGCTGAGCCTGCGCGTGGAGCGGCTGGACCCCGAGCGCACCGTCCAGGAGGCGGCGGAGAAGCCCGGCGACGTGCAGGCCCAGATCCACGCCGCGGACGTCGAGATGGTGTCCGGCCGGATCGAGGACGCGTTCGGGCGGCTGCTCACCGCGGTGCGCGGCAGCGCGGGCGACGACCGCGACGCGGCCCGCACGCACCTGCTGTCGCTGTTCGAGCTGCTGCCCCCGGACGACCCCCGCGTCGCCAAGGCCCGCCGCTCCCTCCAGTCGGCGCTGTTCTGACGGCCCGGCGCAGCGCGCTCGCGTGACGGCTGGGCGTCGGATCGCCCTGCCTGACGGCGATTGCGACGGGTCGGGGCCGTTGGGGCGCGCTGAATCGGGCATGTAGTGCGGTGTGAGCGCTCGTGTCGTGACCATCTCCGCCGCGTTCGGCGCGCGGGGCGACGTGGTCGGCCCCGCGGTCGCCGAACGTCTCGCGCTGCCGTTCCTCGACCGGGCCATACCCGTGCAGGTCGCCGGCGAGATCGGCTGCACGCTGGAGGAGGCGCTCGCGCACGACGGGCGCGCCGAGAGCGGCATCGGCCGCATCCTCGCGGGCGCGGCGCGGCTGCCGAACGTCGCGCTCGGCGCCATGGACGTCTACCTCCCCGAGCAGGCGATCATCCGGCCCGAGGAGTTCGTCGAGCACACCGAGCGCGTCATCCACCAGGCGGCGGAGCAGGGCGGGGGCGTGCTGCTCGGCCGCGCCGCCGCCGTCGTGCTGGCCGGGCTGCCGGGCGTGCTGCACGTCCGGCTGGACGGTCCGCGGGAGCGGCGGCTGGCCGTCGCCGCGTACGAGCTGGCGAAGGCCGGGACGGCGGCGCCGGCCGGGCGCCGGGGCCGCGCCGCGGGCGGGACGCGGGGTCCGGGTGGGGCGACCGGGACGCCGGACCGCGATGTTGAGCGTATGCTCGATGACAACGACCGCGCCCGCACGGCCTACGTGAAGCACTTTTACGGGGCCGACCCCGCCGATCCGCGGCTCTACCATCTCGTGATCGACACCACGAGGCTGCCCGCTTCCGCCGCCGTCGACCTGATCGCGGCCGCGGCGCGGGCGCTGTGAGCCGCAGGCGGAGAGGGCGACGGCCCCCGGGCGTCCCGTGCCCCCATGGGACGTGGCGGCCGGGACGAGGACGTACCCGGTAGCAAGAGGGAGCAGGTTGTCGTGGCGAGCGTGCCCAGCGTTTCGTACTCCATCACCGTCCGGCTGGAGGTCCCGGCCGGCGGCAAGGCGGTCAGCCAGATCACGCACGTGGTCGAGAACGCCGGCGGCATCGTCACGGCCCTCGACGTCAACACGGCGGGGCACGAGACGCTGCGCATCGACGTGACGATCGCCACCCGCGACACCCAGCACGCCGAGGCGATCGCCAGCGCGCTGGAGAAGATCGACTCCATCAAGATCCACAAGGTCAGCGACCGGACCTTCCTGATGCACCTCGGCGGCAAGATCGAGATGCAGTCGAAGGTGCCGCTGCGCAACCGCGACGAGCTGTCGATGGCGTACACGCCGGGCGTCGCCCGGGTGTCGCTCGCGATCGCCCGCAACCCCGAGGACGTCCGCCGGCTGACGATCAAGCGCAACAGCGTCGCGGTCGTCACCGACGGCTCGGCGGTGCTCGGCCTCGGCAACATCGGGCCGGAGGCGGCGCTGCCGGTGATGGAGGGCAAGGCGGCGCTGTTCAAGCGGTTCGCCGGGATCGACGCGTGGCCGATCTGCCTGGACACCCAGGACACCGACGAGATCGTCCGGACGGTGCAGATCCTCGCGCCCGCGTTCGGCGGCATCAACCTGGAGGACATCTCCGCGCCGCGCTGCTTCGAGGTGGAGCGGCGGCTGCGCGAGCTGCTGGACATCCCGGTGTTCCACGACGACCAGCACGGCACCGCGATCTGCGTGCTGGCCGCGCTGACCAACGCGCTGCGGGTCGTCGGCAAGGACATCGGGAACGTGCGCATCACGATGGCGGGCGCGGGCGCCGCGGGCACCGCGATCCTGAAGCTGCTGATGCACGCCGGCGCGCGCGACCTGATCGTCTGCGACTACCGGGGCGCGGTGCACAAGGGCCGCGACGACCTGGACGACTCGCTGCGCTGGATCGCCGACCACACCAACACCGCCGGCTACTCCGGCGACCTGCGCGGCGCGGTGAAGGACGCGGACGTGTTCATCGGCGTGTCCGCGCCCGGCATCCTGAACGGCGACGACATCGCGACGATGAACGACGGCGCGATCGTGTTCGCGCTGGCGAACCCGGAGCCGGAGGTGTCGCCGGACGAGGCGCGCGAGCACGCCGCCGTCGTCGCGACGGGCCGCAGCGACTACCCGAACCAGATCAACAACGTGCTGGCGTTCCCGGGCGTGTTCCGGGGGCTGCTGGACGCGCAGGCCGACGGGGTCACCCAGGCGATGCTGGCGGCGGCGGCGCAGGCGCTGGCCGAGGTCGTCACGCCGGGCGAGCTGGGCCCGAACTACATCGTGCCGAGCGTGTTCCACCCGGACGTGGCGTCGCGCGTCGCGGGCGCCGTCCGCGAGGCGGCCGGCGGCCGCCCCCGCACCGAGGCCTGACGCGCCCGCCCGGCCGCGGCTAGTCGGTGGTCTTCTTCGCGAAGACCTGGTCGCGGCGGCGGGGCCAGATCCCGCCGTACCAGAAGATGACCACGCCGGTGAGCATCACGCCGACGCCGGTCGCGGCCCGGGCCCACAGGACGGTGTCCGGGCCGGTGTGCGGCAGCTTGCTCGGCGCGGTCTTGTGCGGCGCGGCCGCCGCGTGCTTGCAGTTCGCCGTGAGCGAGCGGGTCTCGATCTGCTTGTTGGCCCAGTCGACCTGGACGAGCGTCCGCCGGTCCTCCTTCAGCTCGACCGTGACGGTCTTGCTGTCATGCGGCGCGACCGTCGCGGGGACCGTGGCGGAGTCGTCGTTCTTCAGGACGGTGAAGTCCTCGCGCTGCGTCCCGGTGTTGCGGACGGTGACGCGGACGGACCGCGACGGGCACGACACCGACCCGATGGTGGCGGAGACGGGCTGCGGCGCCGCCGTGCTCGTCGGGGTCTTCGACGGCTTGTGCGACGTCTTCGTCGGGGTGGGCGACGTCCCGGTGCCGCTCGGGCTGGGACTCGCCGACGTCGACGTGGTGGAGGACGCGCGCGCGCCCGAGCCCGATGACTTCATCAGGGCCGGTACGGCGATCAGTGCGCCGATGACGAGAAACACGGCGGCGATGATGACCCTGGGCAACTGCATCGCTGTCCTCCTGGCCCGTGGGGGGCTGAGCGGGCGCCGGGTGATCCGGGATCATTCTTAACCTAGGCGGTTGTGGTGCCGATATCCCCATCGCTAGGAATGCCTAACAGGCTAACGAGCGGGGGGACGTGCCGTGGGAGGTCCGCGCAACGCATGATGGAACCCATGGAAGACGGCATCAGGGTGGGGCTTCTGCTGGTCGCGACGCCTCAGCTGGAGGATCCCAACTTCAGGCGCAGCGTCGTCCTGGTGGTCGAGCACGATGTCGACGGGGGCACCCTGGGGGTTGTCCTGAACCGGCCGACCGAGATTCCGGTCGACCGGGTGCTGCCGCCGTGGGCCGAGCTGGTGACGGGGCCGTCGGTGGTGTTCCAGGGCGGCCCGGTCGCGCTGGACAACGCGCTCGCCCTGGCCCGCCTGCCCGGCGAGGACGAGCCGCTCGGCTGGCGGGCGCTGGAGGGCGGCTCCGAGGTCGCCCGCGTCGGCCTGGTCGACCTGGAGGCCCCGCCCGGGCTCCTCGCGCCGGAGGTGCTGCAGCTGCGCGTGTTCGCCGGGTACGCCGGCTGGTCGGCCGGGCAGCTGCGCGGCGAGATCGAGGACGGCGCGTGGTACCTGGTGCCGGCGGAGGCGGGCGACGTGTTCGCCGGGGACCCGGACCGGCTGTGGCAGGAGGTGCTCCGCCGCCAGGGCGGTGACCTGGCGTTCGTCTCCACTTTCCCCGAGGACCCGACGCTGAACTAAGGTGATGGACGTGAGTACGAAGATCCTTCCCGAGAGCGACACCCAGCAGGACGTCCGGCCGGACCTCTCGCACGGTGACGGCGACCACGAGCGGTTCGCCCACTACGTGAAGAAGGCCAAGATCACCGAGAGCGCGGTGACCGGCACGCCGGTGATCGCGCTGTGCGGCAAGGTCTGGGTGCCGAACCGGGACCCGAAGAAGTACCCGGTCTGCCCGGAGTGCAAGGAGATCTACGAGTCCATGCAGCCGGGCGGGGACAAGGGCGACGAGTGACGGCCGGCTGAGAGCCGGATGAGGGCGCCGGACCGGGGGGTCCGCGCGCGCCCGTGACGGTCCCGCGGTCGGGGTCCGCCGGCAGGGCGGACGCGTCACCGCGGGGCCTTCGCCTTTCCGCGCCCGCTTTTCCAGTTCAGCTTTCCAAACGGGGACATACGGGGGACAGATGCGGCGGTTCGCCGGGGTTTCGCTGTGCGCACTGACGGTCACGGTGTGTGTGGCATCGAGTTCGATGAGTGACGGCCCGCGCGCGCGGGCCAAGACCGTCCGGGCGGGCAAGGCCCTCGCGGCAGGCCAGGCGGTCGCGCCAGGAAGGGCCCTCGCGGCAGGCCAGGCGGTCGCGGCAGGCAGGGACGGATGCGAGCAGGGCGGCGCGGCGGCCCGGGTGGCGCACCCGCGCGACCGGGACGGCGAGCTGACCCGCGGCCAGGCCGCCGCGATGTTCGGCGACCTGAGCAGGACGCTCCGCGAGCGGTACGGGACGGCGGACGAGCGGCGCTTCGACACGGCGCGGCGGCGGACGCTCGTGATCCCGGTCCGCTTCCACGCCCTCGCCGCCGGACGCACGGGACGGCTGTCCGGTGCGGCCGTCCAGGGCCAGATCGCCACGCTGAACGCGGCGTACAGCGGGCGGACGGGCGGCGCCGACACCGGCGTGAGGTTCCGGCTCGCCGGCTACGACGTGACGAACAGGGCGTCCTGGTTCTACCACCCGCGCAAGTACCAGAGCCGCTTCAAGCCCAGGCTGCGCCGCGGCGGGCGCGGCACCCTCAATCTCTACTCGGCCTCCGTGGGCAGCGACGTCCTCGGGTTCTCGACCTTCCCGCAGTGGTACCGCAAGAGCCCGCGGATGGACGGCGTCGTCGTCGACTACCGCAGCCTTCCGCGCGGCTCGTACCGGCGCTTCAACCGCGGTTACACGGCCGTCCACGAGATCGGGCACTGGCTGGGGCTGCTGCACACGTTCCAGGGCGGGTGCACGCCTCCGGGCGACGGGGTGTCCGACACCCCGTACGAGGCGACGCCCGCGCAAGGATGCCCTCACTACAAGGACACCTGCCCGCAGCGCGGCGACGACCCCGTCCACAACTTCATGAACTACGGGTTCGACTCGTGCATGCGGAGCTTCACCCCAGGTCAGGGCCGCCGGATCCGGGCCGTGTGGGCCGCGTACCGGGCGCCGGGGCATGGGCGTTAGCGGCGCGGCGCGCGGGCGGGCGGCGGTGTGGATCGCGGCACAGGAGGGGCGGGGGCGGCGCGATCTGTCGGTGGGGCTCGGTAGCCTGCTATGACCGTGAGCACCTTCGCCGCATCGAGCATGCCCCCCGCGTTCCCCGAGCGGGCCGCCTGGGGGACCGCGCAGTCCCTGCGCGCCTGGCAGCAGCAGGCGCTGGAGCTTTACTTCGGGGGTTCCGGGGGTCGCTCCCCGGGTGAGCACAGCGGGACGGACGGGCAGCAGCCGGGCCCGCGCGACTTCCTCACCGTCGCGACGCCCGGCGCCGGTAAGACCACGTTCGCGCTGCGCCTCGCCCGGGAGCTGCTGGAGCGGCGGATCATCGCGGCGATCACGATCGTCTGCCCGACCGAGCACCTCAAGCGGCAGTGGGCCGAGTCCGCCGCCCGCGTCGGCATCAAGATCAACCCCGAGTACCAGAACGGCGACGGCCCGGTCGGCAAGGACTTCCACGGCGTCGCCGTCACCTACGCGACCGTCGCGGCCCGCCCGGCGCTGCACCGCAACCGCACCGAGTCGCGCAAGTCCCTGGTGATCTTCGACGAGGTGCACCACGCGGGCGACGGCCTGTCCTGGGGCGACGCGGTCCGGGAGGCGTTCGAGCCCGCGACGCGGCGGCTCGCGCTGTCGGGCACCCCGTTCCGCACCGACATCAACCCGATCCCGTTCGTCCGCTACGAGGAGGGCCCGGACGGGATCAAGCGCAGCCAGGCCGACTACACCTACGGCTACGGCCCGGCGCTCGCCGACGGGGTCGTCCGGCCGGTGATCTTCCTGGCGTACGCGGGCGAGATGCGCTGGCGCACCCGCGCCGGCGACGAGATCACCGCGACGCTCGGCGAGCCGCTCACCCAGGACCAGACCGCGCAGGCATGGCGGGCCGCGCTCGACCCCAAGGGCGACTGGATCAAGCAGGTCATCGCCGCCGCCGACCGCCGCCTCACCGAGCTGCGCCGCGTCATCCCGGACGCGGGCGGCCTCGTCATCGCCACCGACCACGAGACGGCCCGCGCCTACGCCAAGATGCTCCGCGCCGTCACCGGGCAGGGCGCCACGATCGTGCTGTCGGACGACCCGACCGCGTCGAAGAAGATCAAGGCGTTCAGCGAGACCGACGACCGGTGGATGGTCGCGGTCCGGATGGTGTCGGAGGGCGTCGACATCCCGCGGCTGTGCGTCGGCGTGTACGCCACGTCCACCAGCACGCCGCTGTTCTTCGCGCAGGCGATCGGCCGTTTCGTCCGCGCCCGCAAGCGCGGCGAGACCGCGTCGGTGTTCCTGCCGTCGGTGCCGACGCTGATGGGGCACGCCGCCGAGCTGGAGGAGGAGCGCGACCACGTCCTCGACCGTCCGGTCCGCGAGGACGGCCTCGACGACGACCTGCTCGCCGAGGCCAACCGCAGGCAGGACACCCCGGACGTCGGCGAGGAGCTGCCGTTCGAGACCGTCGAGGCGTCCGCGACGTTCGACCGCGTGCTGTACGACGGCGGCGAGTTCGGGATGCAGGCCCAGCCGGGCTCCGCCGAGGAGGAGGAGTTCCTCGGCATCCCGGGGCTGCTGGAGCCCGAGCAGGTGACGCAGCTGCTGCGCAAGCGGCAGGCCGACCAGATCGCGAGCGAGCGGCGGCGCAAGACCGGCGATCCGCGCGCCGACCGCACCGCCGCCGAGGACCTGCACGCCCTGCGCAAGGAGCTGAACGGCCTGGTCAACGCGTGGAACCACCGCACCGGCCAGCCGCAGGGCGTGATCCACAGCCAGCTCCGCACGGCGTGCGGCGGGCCGCCCGTCCCGCAGGCCAGCGCGGAGGAGATCCGCAAGCGGATCGGCAAGATCCGCGAATGGGCCGCCAAGCGCGCCTGACCGGCCCGCCGGGCGGTCAGTGCCCGGGCGGTCAGTGCCCGGGCGTCAGGTCCAGGGACTTCATGATGCGGGCCACCGTCTCCTCGGGGGAGTCGGTGATGGGGACGGTCAGGACGTGCTCGTCCGGGGCGGGGCGCTCCAGGTCGGCGAACTGGCTGTCCAGCAGGCCGGCGCCGAAGAAGTGGCCGTGCCGCCGGCGCATCCGCTCGGCGATGACGTCGCGGTCGCCGTCGAGCATGACGGTGCGGACAGCGGGGCGGCCGCCCGTCAGCTGGTCGCGGTAGGCGCGCTTCAGCGCCGAGCAGCTGACGACGCCGGGCCGCCCGGAGGCGAGCCGGCCGTCGATCCACGCGGCGATCGCGCGCAGCCAGGGGGCGCGGTCGGCGTCGGTCAGCGGATGCCCGGCCCGCATCTTGGCGACGTTCGCGGGGGAGTGGAACGCGTCGGCCTCCGCGTAGTCCCAGCCGAGGCGCTCGGCGAGCAGGCCGCCGACGGTGCTCTTGCCGCTGCCGGACACGCCGGCGATCAGGACGACCTCGATATCGGGGGGATTGCTCACGTTCAGCCGCTCACGACCGGGTCGCCGGAGAGGGTGACGCCCTCGCGGCCGAGCTCGTCCAGGGCGCGGTCGACGGTGGCCGTGCCGACGCCCGCCGTCAGGGCGAGCAGGACGGTGGTGCGCAGGCCGGCGCGGGCCGCGTCGACGGCGGTGGCGCGGACGCAGTGGTCGGTGGCGATGCCGACGACGTCGACGGCGTCGACGCCGCGGGACGCGAGCCAGTCCGCGAGCGGGACGTCGTCGTCGGAGACGCCCTCGAAGCCGCTGTAGGCGGCGGTCTCGCGGCCCTTGCTGAACACGGCCTCGATGGGGGCGAGCGCCAGGTTCGGGTGGAAGTCGGCGCCGGGGGTGCCGATCACGCAGTGCGGCGGCCAGCTGTCGACGAAGTCGGGCCGGTCGGAGAAGTGGTCGCCGGGGTCGAGGTGGAAGTCGCGGGTCGCGACGATGTGCGCGTAGCCGCCGCCGCGCTCGGCGACGTGGCCGGAGATGGCCGTGGCCACGCCCGCGCCGCCCGCGACGGCGAGCGACCCGCCCTCGCAGAAGTCGTTCTGCACGTCCACGATGATCAGAGCCTTCTTGCCCATGACCGCTCCTCTACCGGTGTCTCCCCGCCGTCGACGCTACCCCAGCGGCGCCCGTGCCCTTCCGCGGGCGCCGTCAGGCGCGCGGGCCGCCCTCGACGAACTCGGTCGGCACGGCGGGCTCGCCCTTGGACAGCTGGAGCGCCGTCGGGGGCAGCTCCGCGACGGACCGGACGTGCCGGTCCCGGGCGTCCCGCAGCGACTCCCGCCCGACGATCTCCCCGTCGCGGACCAGCGGGACGTGCAGGACGCGGTCGCGCC
The DNA here is from genome assembly GCF_008923365.1 of Actinomadura montaniterrae. GTDB lineage: Bacteria > Actinomycetota > Actinomycetes > Streptosporangiales > Streptosporangiaceae > Spirillospora > Spirillospora montaniterrae. The sequence continues at coordinate 3,686 of NZ_WBMR01000246.1, read as the reverse complement.
GTCCCGGCGCCGGCTCCCCGACCGACACCGTCTCGGCGTAGGCGGTGCCGTGCGCGTCGATGCGCCGCACGGCGGACTTGCGGCCGCCGCGGCTGGGCTTGCCGGTGGACCGCTTCGCGACCGGGCGCATGGCCGCGGCCTCGTCCGGGGCGTCCGCGCGGGCGACGAGCTTGTAGACGAGCGAGGCGGTCGGCGCGCCGGACCCCGTCACCAGCGACGTCCCCACCCCGTACCCGTCGACGGGCGCGGCGGCGAGCGCGGCGATGCCGTACTCGTCGAGGTCGCCGGTCACCACGATGCGGGTGTCGTGCGCGCCGAGCGAGTCGAGCTGCTCGCGGACGCGGCGGGCCACCACGCCGAGGTCGCCGCTGTCGATGCGGACGGCGCCGAGGGACGGCCCGGCGAGCTCCACGGCCGTCCGGACGGCCCGCTCGACGTCGTAGGTGTCGACCAGCAGCGTCGTCCCGTCGCCGAGCGACGCCAGCTGCGCCTCGAACGCGTGCCGCTCGCTGTCGTGCAGGAGCGTGAACGAGTGCGCGCTCGTCCCGGCGGTGGGGACGCCGTAGAGGCGGCCCGCCTCCAGGTTCGACGTGGTGGTGAACCCGGCGATGTAGGCGGCGCGGGCGGCGGCGACGGCGGCGCGCTCGTGGGTGCGGCGCGACCCCATCTCGATGATCGGCCGGTCCTGCGCGGCCTGCACCATCCGGGACGCGGCGGACGCGATCGCGCAGTCGTGGTTGAGGATCGACAGCACGACGGTCTCCAGCAGGACCGCCTCCGCGAACGTCCCCTCGACCACCAGGATCGGCGATTCCGGGAAGTAGCAGTCGCCTTCGGCGTAACCCCAGACGTTCCCGGAGAAGCGGTACTTCTCCAGCCACTGCGCCGTGGGGTCGTCGACGATCCCGTTGGCGGTGAGGAACTCCAGCTCCGCGGTGTCGAACCGGAACGCCTCGATCGCGTCCAGCAGCCGCCCGGTCCCCGCGACGACGCCGTACCGGCGGCCCGCGGGCAGGCTGCGCGCGAACACCTCGAAGACCGCGCGCCGCCCGGCCGTGCCGCTGCGCAGCGCGGCCTGCAGCATCGTCAGCTCGTACTGGTCGGTGAGCAGGGCGGTTCCGTCGTCAACGTCCACAGGTGGAACCCTAAGGCCAGGTGCGGGCACCATGGAGGTGCGGGCCGCCGCACCCGGCGGAGATCACACCGGGCGCGGTGAAGATCGCCCCGGACGGCGCGCGGGCGCATAGCATCGGGTGCCGTGGGCGGACCGACAACGCGGGGGAAGGGGGAGACGCGGCCGATGAGCGTCACGAGCAGGGCGAGCGAGGCGGGGCCTTCGAGCACGCCGGGCGGAGCGAGCTCATGAGCACGGCGCCCGCACCCGTCGAGCTGGAGCGGCCCGACGCCGAGGAGGACGTGCGCGCCGACCGGCCTTGGCTGGCGATCGTCTGGAACGACCCGATCAACCTGATGTCGTACGTCACGTACGTGTTCCAGACCGTCTTCGGCTATCCCAAGAGCAAGGCCGAGAAGCTGATGCTGGACGTCCACCACAAGGGCCGCGCCGTCGTGGCCAAGGGCACCCGCGAGGAGATGGAGCGGGACGTGGAGATCCTGCACTCCTACGGGCTGTGGGCCACCGTCAAGCGGGACGACTGAACCGATCCCGAACGGCGTTCCGGGGGTGCGGGGCCGCCGTCCCCCCTCGGGAGCCACCGAAGCCTTTCTGGGCGGAGCGATCCGATGAGCAACGTGAAGAAGACCCGCAAGGGCGTCGTCGTCCGGCTGGAGCCGGAGGAGGCGGCGCTGGTGCGGGCGCTGATGGAGCAGCTGGTCACGCTCCTCGGGGACGTCCCGGGCGAGGACGGCGAGCTGGCCTCCGTCGGCATCGCCGAGAACGCCGTCAAGCCGGACGACCCGGTGCTGGCGCGGCTGTTCCCCGACGCCTACCGGGAGGACGGCGAGGCGGCGGGGGAGTTCCGCCGCTACACCGAGATGGGGCTGCGCGACGGCAAGCGCGAGGCGGCCCGCACGGTGCTGGACGCGCTGAAGGACCCGGGCTCCGACATCGTCCTCGACCAGGAGCAGGCGCAGATCTGGCTGCGCGCCCTGAACGACGTGCGGCTGGCGCTCGGCACCCGGCTGGACATCAGCGAGGAGTGGTACGAGGAGGCCGAGCAGCTCGACCCGCGCGACCCGCGGACGCCGATGTTCGCCGCCTACGACTGGCTGACGATGCTGCAGGAAGGGCTCGTCCGGGCCCTCTGGTAGCGGCCGGTCCGGCCGCCGGGAGGGCGTTCCCGTCCGCACCCGGCCATCGGCGACATCACCGATTGTCGGGACGCGGACGCCCTGAGTGGTGTCCACTGGAGAGCGAGGGGACGCCGCCAGTCCCGCCGCGCGAGGCGGGCCTTACGCCAACCGGAGGCCGCGATGCCGGCAGAGACCGGTCACAGCAAGTCCGTCGGCTCGATGGAGCTCGGCGACCACCTGTGCCTTTTCTTCGACAGCGACGCCGAACGGCGGTCCGTGATGGCCGCCTACGTCCGCGACGGGGTGCGCGCGAACCACAAGGTGATCTACATCTCGGACGCGGTGCCCGCACGCGACGTCGCCGCCTGGCTCGGCGGCGGCGACGGCGGGCCCGACACCGTCCGCCCGCCGCGGGAGGACGACACCGGCTTCGACTTCGCCGCCGCGATGGACGCCGGGCACTTCGTCGTCCGCACCGCCGAGGAGACGTTCCTGGCCAGCGGCCGGTTCGACCCGGACGAGAGCCTGGCGCTGATGGCCACGGAGATCGACCTGGCGCTCGTGCAGGGCTACTCGGGGGTCCGGATCGCCGGGGAGGCGCGGTTCTCGCTGCGCCGCTGGCCCGGGACCGAGCGGCACGGCGACTTCGAGCGGATGCTCGACCAGGTGTTCATGACCACCGACCTGAAGGCGATGGCGATCTGCCAGTTCGACCGCCGCTGGTTCGACGAGGCGCGGCTGGCGGAGCTGGAGGCCGGCCACATGGGCCGGGTCCGGGCGAACGACCACTACGACGACGGCGCGCTGCGCATCGCGCCGACGTTCACGCCGCCGGGCGCGGCGCTGGCCGGGGTGCTGGACGCCGGGACCGCTCCGGCCGCGGAGAAGGTGCTGGCGTCGGTCGCGTCCACGGCGGGGCTGCTCTGCCTGGACCTGCACGGCCTGACCGGCTGCGACGACGCCGGGCTGCGGCTGCTGGCCGACGCGGACAATCCGGGCCTCGGCCTGGGCCGCGGGCTGCTGCTGCGCGGCGCCGCCCCCGAGCTCGCCGGCCGGCTGCGCGAGTCGGGGCTGCTGGCGCGGTCGGGAGTGTCGGTCGAGGAACGGACCGGCTGAGCGGAGGGACGGTTCGCGCATGGCGGTCGGGCACCCCGCGGCGGTCGGCGAGATGCGCTTCGGCGACCACTTCTTCCTCGCCTACGACAACGGCGCGGAACGGTACGCCGTGCTGTCCGCCTACCTTCGCGCCGGGCTGCGCGCCGGGCACGCCCTCGTCCACCTGGCGGACGGCGAGCGCGCGGAGGCCGCGCGGGACCGGCTGCGGGCGCTGTTCGCGGCGGACGCCCCCGACCTGCTCGCGGCGGTCAACGACGGCCGGCTGGCCGTGCCGGGGGCCGCGGGCCGCCCGCCGGGCGAGGTGATCGCGGCGGCCG
>NZ_WBMR01000245.1 GCF_008923365.1 Actinomadura montaniterrae | reverse complement strand
CGCCGGATGGGCGGTCGCGTGCGGGGCGGCGTGGAGGGGGCGGGAAGGGGTGCGGGGGGCGGGGCGGCGACGGCGCGCGCGGGACGCTACGGGGAGGGCGGCGCCGGAGCGCCCGGCCCGCCCGGAGCGCGCCCCGCGCGCCGGGGCACCGTCCGGTTCATCGTGTCCATCGTTAGCAGAAGTCATTATCAAGGCTAACGATAATCGCGCGACCGCTATTCCGGCAACCGCACGGCGTCACGGCACCGGAACCGGCACCGGAACCGGCCGCGGAACCGGCCGCGGAACCGGCCGCGCGAGGCCGGGCGGGTCAGGGGCGTCCGGGCGGGGTCAGGAGCGGCTGAGCTTGTCGATGATCGGGGCGGCGCGGCGCAGGATCTCGCGCTCGTCGTCGGTCAGCTCGCCGAGCCGGGTGGACAGCCACGCCTCCTTGCGGCGCCGCTCGGCGCGCAGCAGCGACGAGCCGTCCTCGGTGGCGTTCAGCACCACCTGGCGCCCGTCGGTCGGGTGCGGGTTGCGCACCACCAGCCCGCGGTCCTCCAGGTAGGCGATGACGCGCGTCATCGACGGCGGCTGCACCTTCTCGTGGTCGGCCAGCTCGCGGGGCGTCATGGAGCCGTGCCGCTCGATGGCGGCGAGCGCCGCGAACTGGGTGAGCGACAGCGGGTTCGGCCCGCCGTCGGGCGCCGGCGGCCGCAGGTGCCGGAGCCGGCGCGACAGCCGCGCGATCGAGATGCGCAGCTCCTCGGCCAGCCCCGGGGGCGAGGCGGTCCGGCCGCCGGTCGGTGGCGTTGTCATCGTCATCGTTCTCCCGTGCTGGTGACCCATGCTGCCACGCCCGCTCCTTGACACGTTCAGCTAACCCTATTAGCTTTTTGGCTATTAAGTAGTCGAAGAAAGGATCGGGATGCCGCGCGCGGGCCTCACGCCGGACGCGGTGGTGGACGCCGCCATCGCCGTCGTGGACGCCGGCGGACCCGGCGCTCTCACGCTCGCCGCGGTCGCCGGAAGGGCCGGGGTCGCGACCCCCTCCCTCTACAAGCATGTCCGCAACCTGGCCGAGTTGCGACAACTGGTGACCGCGAGAATCCTCGACGAGCTGGCCGACCGCCTCGGGACCGCCGCCATGGGACGCTCCCGGGACGACGCCGTGGCGGCGGTGATGCGCGCCTACCGCGGCTACGTTGTGGAGCACCCTAGCCGCTACGCGTCGATGGAGCAGTCCGCCGAGGACGCGCGTTTCAGCGAGGCGGCGGCCGAACGGCTCCTCGGCGTCATCTTCGCCGCCCTGCGCGGCTACGGCCTGGACGGCCCCGACCTCGTCCACGCGACCCGGTGCCTGCGCTCCGCCGTGCACGGCTTCGCCATCCTGGAGGCGGCGGGCGGCTTCGGCCTCCCGGAGGACCTGGAGGCCAGCTACGAGCGGCTCATCACCCTCTTCACCTCGGGTTTCTCCCGGCCCAGGGTGTGACGTCCCTCTCCCCGACCCGCCGCGTAACCTGATCACATGACCCCTCCGCGCCGCCCGGACCCGCCGCCCATGCGGACCAACGACGTCCGCGTGGCCCTCGCGGGCACCGCGGCGTGGGCGGTCGCGCTCGTCGTCCTGCTGGTCGCCGGGACGCCGTCCGGGGACCGCTGGTGGCTGTGGGTGTGCGTCACCGGCGTCGTGACCGGCCTGTTCGGCGTCTGGTACATCCCGCGGCTCCAGGCGGGCCGCGAGCGGCTGGAGGCGTCCCGCGCCGCGCGCCGCGAGGCCGCCGTCGAGGACGCGGCGCAGCCCGCCGAGGGCGGTGCCGCCGGGCCCGGGCCCGGGGCCACGCGCCAGGACGCCGCCGCGAAGCCGCGAGAGACGTCGGAGACGTCCGAGGCGGACGTCTAGGGCTCCAGGTCGTCCTCGGCCAGCAGCACGGGCAGGGCGTCCGGGTCGCGGAGGACGGCTTCGGCGAGGAGCCGGGCCGCCCAGTCCCCGCAGGACCAGGCGAGCGCGCGCGCGAGACCGCCGGTCCCGCTCGCGTGGACTTCGCCGTCCCTCGTCCACCACGGGACCTCCTGGCCGTCCACGATGAGCCGCTCGTGCGCGAGGTAGGTCCCCGGGGCGTCCGGCAGGACGGCCCGCACGGCGTCCGGCACGGGACGCTTCTCCCCCGCCGTCTCCACCGCCCCGGGCACCTCGTCGCCGGCCAGGGGCAGGTCGAGGAGTTCGGCGAGCCGTGCGTCGCGTCCCTGCGCGGCGATGACGAGGGGCTGCCCGGCCAGCAGCGGCAGGACGTCGGGGCCGTCCAGGACGAGGGCGTCGGTGGCGTCGACCACCTCGACGACGCCGTCCACCACGGCGCGCACGTTCTCGGGCGGTTCCACCGTGACGTCGGCGTCGGCGATGGCCGTCCATAGGCCGCCGAGCTGGACGCGGCTGACGGTGCGTCCCGGATCGCCCATCCGGTCGAGCAGCTCTTGGGCGCCACCGGGCTCGTCCAGCAGATCCGCCAGCGTTGTACGGACGCCCAAGGCCAGCAACAGTTGCTCGTCGAATCCCGTAGGCGCGAGGTCGTAGAGACCTGCGAGCGCGTCGTCGCCCTCTAGGCGGAACTCGCCCGGCCTACGGCCGTCCAGGATGGGACGGCGGCTCAGCCACCACGCCGTGTAGGACGGGACCACGGCGCGGTGTCCCGTGTAGAGGGCGACATGGGCGGGCTCCACGATCGCGGCGCGCCATGGCGGCGCGGCCAGCAGCCGCAATGCAGTCGCCCAGTCGTCGACCAATTCCAGGTCGCGGACGGCCTGGAACTCCGGCACGTGCGGCGGCAGTTCCTGCGGGCCGATGCGTTCGAGGACGTCGTCGGCCCAGCGGTCCTCGTCATCGAGTTCGAGCGTTTCTGCTTCGTCGAGGAGGCCGGACAGGTTCACGTCCTCGGCGTGGGCGAGGGCGAAGCCGTCCAGCACGCCCGCGGCGGTGAGGGTCTCGGCGCCCCAGCGCTCCAGCGTCTCCGGCGCGACGACGCCGAACGGCGCGTCCTCGGCCATCACGGTCCGCAGCGGGCTGTCCGGCAGGAGCAGCTCGCCGGCGGGATAGAGATCGCCGTCGTCGCCGGGGAGCGCCAGCTCCGCCAGCCACGGCTCGTCACCGGGGTCGATCCGGGCCGCCGCGACCAGGCCCAGCACGGCCTCGGCGACGGCGCCGGGGTCGTCGGCGTCGAAGGAGTCCTCCACCGCTGCCCGCACCGCCGGGTCGGCGAGCACGGCCCGCGGGCCCGCCTCCACCGCGCCCAGCCGCAGCAGCAGCGGGTGGACGGCGCTGGGATGCACGAACCGCAGCCCGAGCGCGTCCAGGCCGGCCGGGTCGACGCCGTCCGCGACCAGCAGGCCGCGCGGACCGCGCACCAGCCGTCCCGTCTCGCCCGCCAAGGGGACCGGGAGCGCCCCCAGAGCGTCTCTGGAGGCCTCGGCGAGCGCCTCGTAGACCCGGTGCCACCAGTCCGGTCCGCGGTCCACAGCGGCCAGCTCGTCCACGACATCGGCCAGCTCGACGCGACGGACGCCCAGCGCGGCCAGCGACGGGCTCCGCGCGGGCCAGCCGGGTGGCAGGAGCCCGCCGACGACGCCCTCGTCACCGGCGCGGCCCGCCAGGAGGTCCAGGAAGAGGGCGGGGGCGTCCAGTGCCACCGCGTCCAGGCCGCGCATACGGCGGCCTTCAGGGTCATCTGGGACGGGCAGCAGAGCCGCCTCGGGCAGGAGTTCGCGGATGGCCCGCCGCAGCTGCGCGTCCAGTTCTCCCGCACCGACGGGCCCGGGGACGAGGTCAAGTAGCCGCGGCTCGGCCGGACGCGCCTTCAGCAGGTCCACGTACGCCTCGGCGGCCCGTTCCACCAGGAAGTCGGTCAAGGGCCCAGGGGCGACATGCCGCCTGTCAGGGGCGAGCGGGAACGACGCTATGAGCAGCGCCGGCAGGTCGAGCCGCTCGTCGCTGGGCGTGGGCGCGTGTACGACGGCGGGCGTGCCGTCCGGTAGGCCGTCCTCAGGCAGCGCCCACCGCACCTGCCAGGACGCGCGTGCCCGCTCCTCCACGGGCCTGTCCTCAAGCAGTTCTCCCGGCGTCGCCCCATGCGCCTCGACGGTCCGCCACGACTGCCCGTCGACGACGACCAGCCCGGCTTGGCGCCGCTCCGCGGAGAGCACCCGCACGTCGCCGTCGATGTCGATCTCGACGGTCTCCAGCGCGGGCAGCGCCAGCATCAGCGCCGCGTCCACCTGCTCCAGCTGCCGCCGCACCGAATCGACCGCGCCGGCCCGCAGCGGCAGCCGCACGACCGTGTCGAACCCGTCCGGGATCTCCGGCGGCGCCTCCGCCTCGAACGGCAGTCGCAGCAGCGGGACCCGGCCCTCCCGCCGTGCCAGCTCGTCGGCGACCCCGGCGAGGCCGCCTGCCAGCGCCCGGGCCCGCTCCTCCGACCAGGTCACCCCGCCCGGCCGGGACGCGATGACCGGCTCGGACGTCACCGCCACGACCGCCGCGAACCCGACGCCGAAACGCCCCACCGCACCCACGTCGTCGCGCTTCGCGGACGCCCGCAGCGTCGAGAGCGCCTCCACACCGGCGGCGTCCAGCGGCGCGCCCGTGTTCGCCGCCGCCAGCACCGCCCCGGCGGAGTCCAGCGCCAGCCGCAACCGGCCCGGGACGGCGGCGCGCAGCGCGGCGTCCGCCGCGTTCTGCGCCAGCTCGATGACGACGCGGTCCCGGTAGCCGCCGAGGGCGTGATCCTCCTCGGTGTTGGCGTCCTCGCGGAACCGCGCCGGGGACTCGTCCCAGGCGCGCAGCACACGCTCGCGCAAGTCGCGCGTGCCGAACGGATCCGGCGCCACCGCTGTCACCACCTCGCCGCGCGGGCCGCGGCTCGTCGCGGGGACGGGCCGCGCCCCCGATCCGGTCCCGTCGCGATCAGCTGTGCCCGAGCGCCTCGTCGTCCAGCGGCTCGGCGTCCTCGCCGGCGGACGGGACGACGTCGTAGCCCAGCTCGTCGATCACGGGCGGGTTGTGCTCGGACGCCGCCGGCAGGTTCACGGCCTCCGAGTGCGCGCCGCAGCCGTGGTCGGCGGACACGACCCGGCCGTCGTCCGGGGCGTACTCGTTGGCGCACACGCCGAACATCTGCCGCAGGTCGCCGGCGAGCGAGACGTAGAACCCGCAGGTGGAGCACTGCGCCGGCGCGGACGCGGCGATCGGCGCGCGGGGCCCCGCGACGCCGTCGTACCAGCGGGCGGCGGCCTCGTCGCGGCCCTCCCGGGACAGCACCCGGACGCGGCCGAGGCCGAGCTCCCACTGCGCCTCGCGCTCGACGGACTCGTCGACCTGCGCGTAGCCGGGGGCGAGCCGGACGTCGTCGGGCGCGGTCGGCAGCAGGTCGCCGGGGCCGAGGTCGCCGGGGCGCAGCCGCTCCAGCCACGGCACCCACTGCGGCGCGAGCAGCGCGTCGTCGCCGGGCAGCAGCACGCACTCGCTCACCGTGACGATCTTGGCGCGGGCGGCGCGGGTGACCGTGACGGCCCACCGCCAGCCGGTGTAGGCCGGGTCCAGCGCTTCGAAATAGTGCGTGACCACCCGGTCGCCCTCGGCGCGCAGGCCGAGATGCTCCCCGACGGGCGCGGGCCGGGCGGTCTCCTCGGCCGCCGTCCGCGCGAGGTCCACCGCCTCGGCGCAGGCGGGATCGACGGCGGGCGGCCGGGTCCGGCGGGCGGGCCCGGAGGTGGTGCGCGCGGCGGCGGTACGCGCGGGGCTGGACTGACGCGTTGGGCTCACATCTCGATTCTCGCGCATCCCGGGGCATGACCGGACACGCGGGCGGTGCCCGGCGCGAGGTGATCCGGCCCGCCGAAAGGGAACGTACTCTCAATCAGGCGGCCGGACGCGCGGCCAGGCGGGCCGCGGACGGCCGGGAACGGCACGACCCCGCGAGGAGAGATCAGGGCGCGATGGGACTGCGACGCTCCGTGCGCGCCGGTGTGGGCGGCATGGGCAGGACGCTGCGCGGCATGCGCTCGGCGGCGTGCGGCGCCGGCCGGCTCACCCGGCGCGTCACGCACGCGCGCGGCGCCGGGCGCAGCGGCCTCGGCGACCTCATCGAGGCGTCCGCGCTGAACTCCGCGGGCGACGCGATGGTCACGGTCGCGCTCGCCGGGACGCTGTTCTTCGGCCTCGACGTCAACCAGGCGCGCGGCCAGGTCGCCCTCTACCTGCTCGTCACGATGGCGCCGTTCGCGCTGGTCGCACCGCTGATCGGCCCCGCGCTCGACCGGATGCGGCACGTCCGCCGGTACGCGGTGGCCGCCACGTTCGCGGTCCGCGGGCTGCTGTGCTGGGGCATGGCGGGCGCCGTCGCGCACAACGACCCGATCACCTTCCTGCCCGCCGCGTTCGGCGTGCTGGTCACCTCGAAGGCGTTCGGGGTGCTGCGCGCCGCGGTGACCCCGCAGCTGCTGCCGGAGGAGATCACGCTGGTCACGGCGAACGCCCGGGCCTCGTTCGCCGGGCTGGTCGCCTCGTCGGTGGCCGCCCCGGCGGGCGCCGGCCTCGCCGTGCTGATCGGCCCCGGCTGGGTGCTGCGCATCGGCACGGCGGTGTTCCTGCTCGGCATCGTGTTCGCGATGCGGCTGCCCCGGCGCGTGGACCTCCCCGACGCCGGCGAGGCGCCGCCGCCCGCCGAGGCGGCGGACGCCGGGCCCGCGAAGCCCGCCCGGCACTGGCGGACGCTGCCGCGCGTCGGCCCGGTCGTCGCGGAGGCGATGCAGGCGAACGCGGTACTGCGCGCCCTGTCCGGGTTCCTCGTGCTCTACCTGGCGTTCCTGCTCCGCGAGGAGCGGTTCGACCCGGTGTCGCACAACCTCGCGCTCGGCCTGCTCGCGGCGTTCGCGGGCGCCGGCGGCCTGATCGGCACCGCGCTCGGCGCCTGGATGAAGGCGCGGGCGCCGCGGCTGATCGTCACCGCGACGCTCGGCGCGGTCACCGCGGTGACCGCCGTCAGCGCGCTGTTCTTCGGCCTGTGGGCCGCGCTCGCGGTGGCGCTCGCGGCCGGTCTCGGCCAGGTGCTCGGCAAGCTGTCGATGGACGCGGTCGTCCAGCGGGAGATCGGCGAGGAGGTCCGCTCGTCGACGTTCGCGGTGACCGAGACGCTGCACCAGCTCGCCTGGGTGGTCGGCGGGCTGCTCGGCCTCGGCATGTCGATCGTCGCGGACGGCCGGGTCGCGCTGGCGATCGTCGCGGCGGCGCTCGCGCTGTCGCTCGGCCTGCTGCTGACCCGCCGCGCGGGCGCGCACCGCCGCGTCCGCCCGGAGCCGGGCGCCCCGATCGAGGACGCCCACACCCGGATGCGCGCCCCCGGCTGACCCGCCCGGCTGACCCGCCCGGCTGACCCGCCCGGCCGACCTGCGACGACCTGCGCCGACCCGTAGCGGCCCCGTGCCCGGCTAGGGGTTGATGTCGTCGGCCACCGCGCGCAGCACGGTCGCGATCTTCTTCGCCTCGGCCGGCGCCGGGTGCTTGCCGCGCCGGTAGGTGTTGGAGATCCCGTCCAGCAGCTTGATCAGGTCCTCGGTGATGACGACCATCTCGTCCGGCTTCTTGCGCCGCTGCTTGGCGATGGTCCGCTCGACCGACGGCAGGCTCTCCAGCACGCGCACCTGCAGCGCCTGCTGGCCGCGCCGGCCCTCGACCACGCCGAACTCGATGCGCTGGCCTGGCTTCAGCGTCGTCACGCCGCCCGGCAGCGCCGAGGAGTGCACGAAGACCTCACCGCCGTCGTCGCGGGTGAGGAAGCCGAACCCCTTGTCGGAGTCGTACCACTTGACCTTGCCAGTCGGCACGGGATACCTCGTTCGGTAATCGTCCTGAATCGACCCCAAGATTAGTGCCTCACCGGGTACCGGTGAACACGCCGGGACCCCCGCGAAGCCCCCTGGGGCAACGGGATGAAGCTATCCCGGACACCGCCCTCGCGGCACCCCGATATCCGCCCCTTTCAGGCGGCCGCGAACCCCTCCAGCCACCCGGGGAAGGCGTTCAGGTCGGGCAGGACGACGTCGGCGCCGTAGGCGGTCAGGGCGGCGGAGTCGAACGCGCCGGTCGCGACCGCGACGGCCACCGCGGACGCGGCGCGCGCTGCGTCCACGTCACCGGTGTGGTCCCCGATGTAGGCGCGCGCGCCGTGCTCGCGCAGGGCGGCGCCCTTGTCCGCGCCGAAAAGCCCGCCGACGACGGTGTCCACGTCCAGGCCGAGGAAGCGGACGGTGCGCTCGGTGTCGCGCTGGTTCTTCCCCGACACCACGACCACCCGGCCGCCCACCGCGCGGACGGCCTCCAGCGCGGCGGCGGCGCCCGGCATGGCCGCGGTCACCGGGAGCGCGACGTCCGGGTAGAGCGCCCGGTACAGCTCCGCCATCGCGGGGATCCGCTCGGGCGGGAACCAGTACGCCAGCTCGACCTCCAGCGGCGGACCGAGCCGCCGGACGACGGTGTCGATGTCGATGGGGACGCCGGTCTCCGCCGCGATCGCCGCGTACACCGCGCCGATCGCGGCGCGGGTGTCCGCGAGCGTGAGGTCGAGGTCGAAGCCGACGGAGAATCCGGCACCATCCGGACGGGGAATCTTCGGCGAATCAAGGTCCAGCACGCCACACAGGGTAAAGGTCCGGTATGGAGCGAATGCCAGCGCCGGGGCGCGCGCGGGACGGACCGGGCCGCAGGGGCCCGGACGCAAGTACCCGCGCTCTCCCGGTAGTGGCGATGCGACGGGATCCGAGTAGGAGAGCGCGGGAACTCTTGGCGCGGGGGCCTTGCGTGCCCGGCCCGGTCTGGTCTGCCGGGTCCCGGGCGGCCGCCCGTGCCGTCGTGATACCCGCGCCCCCTGGCGAAAACCGCGTGACCAGGAAAAACGTAGGGCTCGAACGAGCCACCCGAACCCCAAGGACGAGCAGCCGCAGGCCGGCCCGGCGAAGGAGGGCCCAATGGCAGACGACACGGACCGCACGAGCGCCGCGCAGGAACCGGTGCGGCCGGACCCCGGCCGGACCGAACCCGCCGGGACGGACACGACCGGCCGGCACGCCATGACCGGCACCCGCATCGACCCCGGTGACCACCGGTCCCGGCGGCCGCTCGCCGCCTCCGCGGCGGCCGCCCGCAAGCGCACCGTCGACCTGATCGCCGCGGTGATCTCGGTCGTGACGACGATCGTCGTGCTGATCCTCGCGGTGCACATCCTGTTCGTGGTGTTCGAGGCGAACACCGGCAACGACATCGTGCACTGGTTCGGCGCGCGCGCGGACGAGCTGGCCTGGCAGTTCAAGGACGTGTTCCAGCCCGACAACGCCAAGGTCGACGTCGCCGTCAACTACGGGCTCGCCGCGCTCGTCTACCTCGTCGTCGGACGGATCATCGTGAGCGTCGTCCGCCGCGCCGCCTGACCCGGGCCCGCCGCCCGGCGACCGGACCAACCGACCGGAACAACAAGGAGACCGGCGCGGAGGGCTACCGGCCGGGGAAGCGGACGACGTCGAAGGGCCACGCCGTGGTGACCCATTCGCGGACGAAGTCCTCCAGGTCCTTCTCCAGCGCGGTGTCCTCCTCGTCGGCCCGGACCCAGAACACCACGACGGCGTCGGCGCCGGGCTCGCCGGACGGGGCGACGTGGATGCGGCCGAGCTGGCGCTCCCCGTCCGGCGTGTTCACCACGTAGCTGAAGGAGCGGCGCAGCTGCCCCTCCTTCTGCAGCCACGCGACGTCGATCAGCGCCTGCTCGAAGGTGAACTCGCGGTCCGGCCAGCCCCACTCCGGGCCGAACCGGCCGGCGAGCCGGTCCAGGCTGCCGATCACCGCGCCGTAGTCCTTGACGACGTCGTGCACGGTGATCGGGCGGATCTGGAACCGGGGTCCGGCGACCAGCGTGGGCACCACGAAGTCCTCGGGGAGGAAGGCCCCGTCGGCCGCCTTCCGCGGAGACATGAACATCGTCGACCCTTCCGGCGACGCCCCTTCCGGCACAGGGGCGCGGGGCATCGAACTCTAGTCGCCCCCGGGACGGGGCGAGACGCGTCACGAATTCGGGCGCGCCGGGCCGCGGCAGCGGCCCGCAGGTCGAAGATGCCTTACTGTTCTTCCGGAGGAATTCATCACCATGACGACATCTACGCGCGAGCGGATCGTGGCCGAGTCGCTGCGCCTGTTCGCCGATCGGGGCTACGCGGCGACCTCGGTGGCCGAGATCGAGGCGGCGGCCGGGCTGTCGCCCGGCGCGGGGGGCCTGTACCGGCACTTCCGGTCGAAGGAGGAGGTGCTCGCCTCCGCGATCCGGGAGCACATCGAGCGGACCCGGCAGCAGATCAGCACCGTGCTGGACCAGGCGGAGGTGTTCGCCGACCGCCCGCTCGAGGTGCGGCTGCGGATGACCTGCCAGGCGGGCCTGGCGAAGATGCGCGAGGAGCAGGACCTGATCCGGGTGCTGTTCCGCGACCTCGACCAGTTCCCGAACCTGGTCGCCGAGATGCGCGAGGGCATCGTCAACCCGCTGTACGACGGGATCGCGACGTGGCTGTCGCAGCAGCCGGAGTACGCGGGCGCCGACGAGGACTGGGCGGCGGTCGCCTCGATCCTGGGCGGCGCCGTCGTCAACTACTGGCTGGCGAACGAGTCGATGTACGAGCCGCCGACGCGGATCGACGAGAAGCGGTTCGTGGAGAGCTGGGCCCGGCTCGGGCTCGGCCTCGTGAACCTGGAGCGCACGCCGGCGTCCTGACCCGCCGTCACCGCCGGGTCCCGTATCGTGCCGGACGGCGTGTCCGGCACGCGTTCCTCCACGTGCCGCGGCACCGCACCGGCCGCGCCGCTCCGCCCATACGCTGGGAGGGTCCCGCACCCGCGGCGTCCGACGTGCGGAAACGCCCCGCCTCCGGGGCGCGGCGAGCCGGGACGCCCGCGACACTAAGGTGGCGAACGGCATGGAATCGTATGCGGACTGGTTGCGCGCGCGAGCCGATGACGAGCTCCGCGCGCTGCTGTCCGCGCGTCCGGAGCTGCTCGCGCCCGTCCCCGCCGACCTGACCGCGCTCGCCGCGCGCGCCGCGACGCCCGCCGCGGTCTCCCGCGCCCTCGACCGCCTCGACCGGTTCACGCTCGCGGTGCTGGAGGCGGTGCTCGTGCTTCCGCCGCCCGTCCGCCCGGACGCGCCGGCCGCCGCGTTCGACGCCGCCCCGGACCGGGTGGGGGACGCCGTCGACCGGCTGCTGCGGTTCGGGCTCGTCTGGAACGGAAGCGACGGCGCGCTGAACGCGGCGCCGGGCGTCCGGCAGGGCCTGCCGCATCCGGCGGGCCTCGGCCCGCCGGTCCAGGAGGTGTTCGCCGGGTACCCCGTCGAGCGGCTCACCGCGCTGGTCACCGACCTGCAGGGCGAGGCGCCGCGCGGGTTCGCCGACGCGGCGCGGCTGCTGCGCCGGCTCGCCGAGCTGCTCGCCGACCCGGCGCCGCTGGTCGAGGCCGCCGGTCCGGAGGCGCGGTCCGCGCTGGACGCGCTCGCCTGGGGACCGCCGGTGGGACGGGTCGCCGACGCGCGCCGTCCCGTCCGGGTCGACACCGCCGCGACCCCGATCGAGCGGCTCCTCGCACGCGGGCTCCTCGCCGCCGAGGACGACCGGACGGTCACGCTGCCCCGCGAGGTCGCGCTCCACCTGCGCGGCGGCCGCCTGTTCCAGGACCTTCCGGCGGAGCCGCCGCCGCTCGGGCAGGAGCCGTCCGGCACTCCCCGCGGCGAGGACATGGTGGTCCGCGCCGCCGCCGGCGAGGCGTTCAACGCGGTCCGGCTGATCGAGGAGCTGCTGGAGCGGTGGGGGCTGGAGCCGCCGCCGGTGCTGCGCAGCGGCGGCCTCGCCGTCCGCGACCTGCGCAACGCCGCGACGCTGCTGGACGTCCCGGAGTGGAAGGCGGCGCTGCTGGTCGAGGTCGCGTACGCGGCGGGCCTGCTGACCCGCAGCGGCGACCTCGACGGCGAGTGGCTGCCGACCCCCGCCTACGACCTGTGGCTGATGCGCGACACCGCGGGCCGCTGGACGGAGCTGGCGCGCGGCTGGCTGAAGTCGGACCGGGCCGCCGGGCTCGCCGGGGAGCGCGACGACCGGGACCGGCTGATCAACGCGCTGAGCGAGGCGATGGTGCGCAGCAGCGCCCCCGCCACCCGCCGCACGGCCCTGGAGATCCTCGCCGGCGCCGAGCGCGGCACGCCCGTGGACGCCGACGCGCTGCGGGCCCGGCTGGCGTGGCTGCGGCCGCGACGCGGCGGCCCGTTCCGCGACCGCCTCGTCGGCTGGACGCTGCGGGAGGCCGCGGCACTCGGCCTCACCGGGTTCGGCGAGCTCGCGCCGTTCGCCCGCGACCTGCTCGCCGGCGACGACCCCGAGCCCGGCCTGGAGAAGTACCTGCCCGAGCCGGTCGACCGGATCCTCATCCAGGCGGACCTGACCGCCGTCGCGCCGGGCCCGCTGGTCACCGAGCTGAGCCGGGAGCTCGCGCTCGCCGCCGACGTCGAGTCGACCGGCGGCGCGACCGTGTACCGGTTCACCGCCGAGTCGATCCGCCGCGCCCTGGACGCCGGGCGCACCGCCGACGACGTCGCCGGACTGCTGGCCCGGCACTCGGCGACGCCGCTGCCGCAGCCGCTCACCTACCTCATCGACGACGTCGCGCGCCGGCACGGGCACCTGCGGGTCGGGTCCCTGTCCTCCTACGTGCGGACGGACTCCGCCGGCACGCTCGACGAGATCCTCGCCGACCGGCGCTCGGCGGCGCTGCGCCTCCACCGGCTCGCGCCGACCGTGCTGGCGTCCAGCCTGCACCGCGGCGAGCTGCTCGACGGGCTGCGCGCGATGGGCCTCGCGCCGGTCGCCGAGTCGCCGGGCGGCGGCGTGATCGTGACGCGGCCGGACGCGCAGCGCGCCGAGCCGCCGCCGACCGCCGAGATCGTCCGGCTCCGCCCGGACGACACCGCGGACGCCTCGATGATCTCCGCGGCGGTGCGCGCGCTGCGGGCCGGCGACGAGGCGTCCCGGCACGGCGCCGAGCAGGCGCGGCTGCGCGCGGACGCGCCGTCCGGCGAGCCGCCCCGGTCCCCGGCGATGGCGAC
>NZ_WBMR01000244.1 GCF_008923365.1 Actinomadura montaniterrae | reverse complement strand
ATGGCGGTCCCGGCGGTCCCGGCGGCCCGTCCGGGCCCGGCGACGGCGGGACGGGCGGCGCCGGCGGCGAGGACTCCGGCAGCGCGGCGTTCTGGGGCGACGGCCCCGGCGGCGACGGCGACGGCGGCGGGCGTCCCCGCAAGAAGCGCTGGCCGCGCGTCCTGATCGCGATCGGCGTGTTCTTCGTGCTGGTCGTCGCGGGGATCGGCGGGCTGATCTGGCAGCGCCAGTCGTCCTACAACGGCAACATCCACCGCATCCAGGGCGTCATGCCGAGCGGCAAGCGGCCCGGCCCGAACATCGCGGGCACCGAGAACTGGCTGCTCGTCGGCTCCGACTCGCGCGCCGACGTCGGCACCACCGGGGACGGCGGCGGCAAGCTCTGGAAGCCGGGCCAGCAGCGCACCGACACGATCATGCTGATGCACCTGCCGGCGGACCGGAAGAAGGCGTACATCATCTCCTTCCCCCGGGACTCCTACGTGCAGATCCCCGGCTACGGCAAGCAGAAGATCAACGCGGCGTTCTCGTTCGGCGGCCCCACGCTGCTGATCGAGACGCTGGAGAACCTCACCGGCATCCGGATCGACCACTACGGCGCGATCGACTTCGAGGGCTTCAAGTCGATGACGGACGCGCTCGGCGGCGTCACCGTCGACATCAAGCAGAGCGTGTACGACCCGGCCCGCAAGAAGCAGTGGAACGCCGGCCGGCAGAAGCTGAACGGCGAGGAGGCGCTGCTGTTCGTCCGGCAGCGCTACAACCTGCCGAACGGCGACTTCGACCGGATCAAGCGGCAGCAGGCGTTCCTCGGCGCGCTCGCCAAGCAGGCCGCGGACGGCGGCACGATCACCAACCCGCTGAAGCTCGACCGGTTCCTGTCGGCGTTCACCAAGTCGATCAGCGTCGACTCGACCGAGTCGGCGGGGGACCTGCGCTCGCTCGCGCTGAGCCTGCGGCACCTGCGCGTCGGGGACGTGACGTTCCTTACGGCGCCGTACAAGGGCACCGGGATGCGCAACAAGCAGAGCGTGGTCTTCCTCGACCCGGCCAAGGCGAACGCGCTGTTCGACGCGGTGAAGACGGCGGGGATGCAGCAGTACGTCCAGAAGTACGGCGGCGGTCACGGCATCGGCACGGTGTCCTGAGCGGCGCCGCGGCCGGGGCGTCGTGATCGCGGCGCCCGTCCGGGCATAACCTGGACGGGAGGGGACGGCGGCTGTGAAGGAGCGGGCCGTCCCGCCGGACAAGGGGTTGTTCACCAGTGCTTCGTCAGGCGTTGCTGTTCGCGTCGCGCAGTGGCGGCGCACGCCGGATCATGGAGACCGCGCCGTTCACCGGCGACGTCGTCCGGCGGTTCGTCGCCGGGGAGACGGTCGAGGACGCGGCGCGCGTCACCGGGGACCTGACCGCCGAGGGCCTGCTCGTCACACTGGACGTGCTCGGCGAGGGCACCGAGGACGGCGGCCGCGTCGAGGCGAACGCCGACCACTACGTCGCGCTGCTCGAACGGCTCGGGGAGTCCGGGCTGGGGGCGCGCGCCGAGGTGTCGGTGAAGCTGTCGGCGATCGGGCTCTCCCTGGGCGAGGAGCTCGCGCTGGAGAACGCGCGCCGCATCTGCGGCGCGGCACGGTCCGCCAGCACGACGGTCACGCTCGACATGGAGGAGCACACCGCGGTCGACGCGACGCTGCGGATCGTCCACGAACTGCGCCGCGACTTCCCGGACGTGGGCGCGGTCATCCAGGCGTATCTGCGGCGCGCGGAGGAGCACTGCGCGGAGCTGGCGTACGAGGGGTCCCGCGTGCGGCTGTGCAAGGGCGCCTACGCGGCGCCCGAGGCGGTGGCCTTCACCGACAAGGAAGAGATCGACAAGTCGTACGTCCGCTGTATGAAGGTCCTGATGGCGGGCAAGGGCTACCCCATGCTCGCCACCCACGACCCGCGCCTCATCGACATCGGCGGCGCGCTGGCGGTGCTGAACGAGCGCGACGCCGACACGTTCGAGTACCAGATGCTCTACGGGATCCGTTCCGCCGAGCAGCGCCGGCTCGCGGGGAAGGGCGCGCAGGTGCGCGTGTACGTCGCCTACGGCCGGGACTGGTACGAGTACTTCATGCGGCGGCTGGCGGAGAGGCCGGCCAACCTCAAGCTGTTCGCGCGCTCCCTCGTCGGCCGCGCCTGACCGCGCCGGGCCCGGCCGCCCCGCGCCTCGGCGACGACGCCTGAGCGGCCACCGCTAGGCTTGTGCGGTCACTGGATCCCCACGTCAAGGTATGCCGATGATCGCGATTCTGGGTGCCGGGAAGATGGGCGAGGCGCTGCTGTCCGGGGTGCTCCGGGCCGGCCGCCGCCCGTCCGAGCTCGTGGCGACCGCGCGCCGCGAGGAGCGCGCGGCGCTGCTGCGCGAGCGCTACGGCATCGAGACGGTGTCCAACGCCGACGCCGCCGCGAAGGCGGGGACGCTGATCCTCGCGGTGAAGCCGCAGGACATGGGCGCGCTGCTGGAGGAGATCCGGCCGCACGTCGGCGGCGACCGGCTGGTGATCTCGATGGCCGCCGGCATCCCCACGGCGTTCGTCGAGGAGCGGCTCCCGGCGGGGGTGCCGGTGGTCCGCGTCATGTCGAACACCCCCGTCCACGTGGACGAGGCGATGAGCGTGATCTCGGCCGGGTCGCACGCGGGCGAGGAGCACCTGAGGCTCGCCGAGGAGTTGCTGTCGCCGGTCGGGAAGGTGCTGCGCATCCCCGAGTCGCTGCAGGACGGCGCGACGGCGCTGTCCGGCAGCGGGCCCGCGTACTTCTACTACCTGGTCGAGGCGATGGTCGACGCCGGGATCCTGCTCGGCATGCCGCGCGCCGCCGCGCTGGAGATGGTGATCCAGTCCGCCGTCGGCGCCGCGGTGATGCTGCGCGACTCCGGCGAGCACCCGGTGCTGCTGCGCGAGGCCGTGACGTCCCCGGGCGGGACGACGATCTCGGCGATCCGGGAGCTGGAGCGGCACGGCGTCCGCGCCGCCGTGCTGGAGGCGATCGAGGCGGCGCGCAACCGCGGCCGGGAGCTCGCCGGCGGCTGACCCGGGGCCGTCCCCCCAGCCCGCCCGAAAAAGTTCAATTCCGAATGATCCGGTTGAGCCGGGCGGGGGTGCGTGGCCGTGTAAGGGAGTATGGGACTCATACTCCGACTGCTGGTCGCCGCGGGACTCGCCGCGGACGCCGTCGTGCACTGGAGGTTCGCTCCCCAGATGGCGTTCGTCCAGGGCGGCTCCATCCACGGCGACGTGCTCTTCCGCATCCAGGCCGGGGTCGCCGCCGTCGTCGCGGTGATCATTCTCACCTACGCGGCCCGCTGGTCGTACGCGCTGGCGTTCCTCGTCGCGGGGAGCGCGGTCGGCGCGCTCCTGCTCTACTACTACGTCGACGTGGGCGCGCTCGGCCCGCTGCCGGACATGCACGAGCCCGTCTGGTACACCGAAAAGACGATCAGCCTGGTCGGGGAGGGGATCGCGACGGTCGCGGCGGCGATCGGGTTCCTCACCGTCCGGCGCCGGGGGCAGGGCGGCGACCTGTCCTTCGAGCGCGAGCACGCCCGCAACTTCTGACTCCGGAGGCCCCGGAACCGGGCGACGCGGGGTGACCGACGAATTCCCTAGCGTGGCTAATGATCTTGATTTCCGGGTGAAACCGGCAGATCCGTGGCTACCATCCCCGTTGATCTTGGAATCATCGGGGGAGGCGCGGGATGGTCGACCGGAGGAAGCGGGACGCGGGCGTGCCCCGCGCGGCGTCCCCGCTCGAACGGACGCTGCTGCACCGCACGCTGATCAGGCTGGGCGTGCCGCGGTTCATGGCGGACCACGCGGCCGCGCTCCTGGCCGCGAACCGACGTCCCGTCCGCAAGGACGGCGACCGGTAGGACGGCGACCGGTAGGACGCCGCCTACGCCGCGACCTCCGGCTGCTTCGACTCCGCCGGCGCCGGCGCGGTAACGGACGCGACGAAGCGGGCGGCGTCGCGCATCGCGGCGCTCGCCTCCGGAAGCACCCGGTTCAGCATCTGGAAGACGTGCATCTGCCCCTTCCAGACCTGGAGCTCGCAGTCGGCGCCCGCGGCGGTCAGCGCGTCCGCGAGCGCCTCCGCCTCGGGACGCAGCACCTCCGCGCCGCCGACCTGGATCAGCACCGGCGGCGTGTCCGTCCACGCGCAGGTGAGCAGGGCCAGCCGCGGGTCGTCGAATCCGGCCGGCCCCACCACGAGGCGGGCGACCCGGCGCGCCGCGTAGGCGCTGATGTACGGGTCGCGGGAGCGCCGCTGCGCCTGGGTGGAGAGTTCGCAGGTCAGGTCGACCCACGGGGAGAACAGGACGATCCCGGCGGGGGACGGCAGCCCCGTGCGGCAGATCTCGCCGGCGAGCGTGGCGGCGAGGTGCCCGCCCGCCGAGTCGCCCGCGACGACGATCCCGGACGCGGGGACGCCGCGGTCGAGCAGCCAGCGGTAGGCGGCGACGGCGTCCTCCAGCGCGGCGGGGAACGGGTGCTCGGGCGCGAGCCGGTAGCGGGGCACGAGGACGGGCAGTCCGGTGTCGAGCGCGAGCCGCGACGTGATGGGGCGGTGGGTGCGCGGCGAGCAGACGACGTAGCCGCCGCCGTGCAGGTAGAGGATCGCGCCCCCGGCGGGCCCCTCGGGGGCCTCGGACGGCTCGGGCGCGCCGCGGGCGACGACCCACTCGCCCTTGACCGGCCGCCCGCCGCCGCTCTCGACGCGCGGGTCGTCCAGCGGGACCACCCGGACGCGGGAGCCGGCGCGCAGCAGCAGGGACGCGGCGTCGACGGCGGAGCGGGCCGTGCGGATGCTCGGGGCGTGCCCGGGGACCCGGTGCATGAACGGGTGGACGCCCAGGCGCAGCGCGCCGGAGATCGCGCGGCTGCGGACGCTCGGGTCCATGGGCACCTCACTTGCTGTTTCCGTTGTGTTACGTTCATGCCCATTTATGGCGTGTAATCAACATCACGGGTTGATCGCGAGCCATGCCAGGACCGGTGGGGTCTGTGATCCTGGCCACGGGGCCGCCGCGATACCGTGAGGTCATGAGCGTCGCGCCGCCGTCCCCGCCCTCCCCGGCCACGGGCTGCGGGCTGGAGATCTTCTGGGACGACCGGCTCGTCTCCTACGACTTCGGGCCCGGCCACCCCATGAACCCCGTCCGCGTCGAGCTGACGATGGCGCTGGCCCGCGAGCTCGGCGTCCTCGACCGCCCAGGCGTGCGGGTCTCCGGGTTCGCGCCGGCCGACGACAAGCTCCTCCGGCTCGTCCACGAAGAGGCCTACATCGCGGCCGTCAAGCACGCGGGCGCGACCGGGCTGCCGGAGCCGCGGCACGGCCTCGGCACCGACGACAACCCCGTCTTCCTCGGCATGCACGACGCGTCCGCGCTGGTCACGGGCGCGTCGGTGGCCGCGGCCGAGGCGGTGTGGACGGGCCGCGCCGAGCACGCCGCGAACATCTCCGGCGGCCTGCACCACGCGCTGAGCGGCGCCGCGAGCGGCTTCTGCGTCTACAACGACCCGGCGATCGCGATCGCGTGGCTGCTGGAGAACGGCGCCGAGCGCGTCGCCTACGTCGACATCGACGTACACCACGGCGACGGCGTCCAGGCCGCCTTCTACGACGACCCGCGCGTCCTCACGATCAGCCTGCACGAGACGCCGCGCACGCTGTTCCCCGGCACCGGCTTCCCCACCGAGACCGGCGCCGACGGCACCGCGGTCAACGTCTCGCTGCCGCCCGGCACCAACGACGCGTCCTGGCTGCGCGCGTTCGACGCGGTCGTCCCGCAGCTGCTGCGCCGGTTCCGCCCGCAGGTGCTCGTCACCCAGCAGGGCGCCGACTCGCACGCCCTCGACCCGCTCGCCCACCTGATCCTCAGCGTGGACGGGCAGCGGACGGCGTACGCGGCGCTGCACCGGCTCGCGCACGAGACGGCCGGCGGCCGCTGGGTCCTCACCGGCGGCGGGGGCTACGAGCTGGTCCAGGTCGTGCCGCGCGCCTGGACGCACCTGCTGGCGGAGGCGTCCGGCGACCCGGTCCCGCCGGGCACCGAGACCCCGGAGGGCTGGCGCGAGTTCGTGCGACAGCGCACCGGCGAGATCGCCCCGCGCCGGATGACGGACGGGACGGACGTGGTGGAGGTGCACCGGTGGGGGAACGGCTACGACCCGGCGAACCCCGTCGACCAGGCGATCCTGGCGACCCGGCGGGAGGTCTTCCCCGAGCACGGCCTCGACCCGATGACGGACGAGTGACGGCGGACGAGCAGCGACGACGGCCGACGGCGGCCGACGGCGGACGAGTGATGGCGGACGAGTGATGGCGGACCCTGGCAAGCCCCCCACGCGGGACGAACTGCGCGCGCACCTCG
Organism: Actinomadura montaniterrae; assembly: GCF_008923365.1. Taxonomy (GTDB): domain Bacteria; phylum Actinomycetota; class Actinomycetes; order Streptosporangiales; family Streptosporangiaceae; genus Spirillospora; species Spirillospora montaniterrae. The sequence continues at coordinate 6,879 of NZ_WBMR01000244.1, read as the reverse complement.
TCCGGACGATGATCGCGGGCGACGTGGCGACACCGCGGCAGAACAACCTGCTGCACTACCGGCGGATGGCGGCCGGCAACCCGTACTACCAGTTCGGGCTGGAGCTGAAGCCGTCGTGGACGGAGCGGTCCGTGCTGGAGATGATGGTCGAGCGCTGCGGCGTGAACCCGGATCCGAGGCACGTGTACGGGGACGACACGATCGACCCCGACATCACCCTCGACACGCTGGAGGCGATGGGCGACCGGATCGGCCTCGCGGCGCGCCGCGGGGAGACCGTCGTGGTCGCGACCGGGCATCCGGCGACGCTGACCCCGCTGTACCAGGCGGTCGCGCGGGCGCTGGCGGGCGCCGGCTGCCGCATCCTGACCCCGGCGGCGGGCTGGACGTACGAGATCGACGTCGACTACGGCGGCTCCGACCTGCGCCGGATCGTCTACGCCGAGCCGGGCGTGGCGATGCTGGAGGGCGAGGACTTCCGCACCCACCACACGCACGACCCGCACCCGATGGAGGCGATGCTCCGCGAGCTCGCCTCGACCGGCGCCGATTCCGCCGCGGGTGGTCCCTCACCGGCGTCCGCCAATAGCGGAAACGGCGAGACCATGAACGATAAACACGATTCTTGGCCGGATCTGGCCATTGCCGATCACGGCTGGGCGGGCGCCGCCGGCCAGGCCGGCATCGACACCGTCGGATTCGCGGACTGTAACGATCCCGCGCTCTTCGCCGGCGCCGCGGAAGGCAAGATCGACGTCGTGGTTCCGCTGGACGACGGCGTATCGCCGCACCATTACGCGCCCTTGACGGCGTATCTCCTCGCCCGCGCGGGCCTGTCCCCGAAGGACTGACCTTGCTTACCTTCCGGCGCGGCCGCCCATCCTGTCACTGGGTGTGACAGGGCTGCCGTAACGGTGTTCCTGGGTTCGCGCCGCCCTATCGCGAACCTCTGAGTCGCAGGTCATCGCCTGTTTTCGGTTGACAACCGCTTGGATTGCCACGCCCTGTGCCGTCATGTTCGCGCTCCGTGCGGGAGCAGTGCTGTGGCCGCCCGGTCAGGGTCGGATACGGAAATGTGCGGAACTCCCCTCTTGCGACTGCCGATACGCGATTTACGCTGGAGGAAGTACACGTGCGTGATCAAAGTCACCCGAAGGGCCGGTGCGCGGCACGTGTGGAAGAGGGCGTCCGATGAGCTCAGGCGAGCGACCTCTCAGCGAGGTCAGGTTCCTGACCGTGGCCGAAGTGGCCTCGGTGATGCGGGTGTCCAAGATGACCGTCTACCGCCTCGTCCACTCGGGCGAGCTTCCCGCCATCCGGGTGGGCCGCTCGTTCCGGGTCCCCGAACAGGCCGTTCACGACTACCTGCGCGACGCGTACATCGAAGCCGGATAACGGGTGAGGGCGGGGCCGACAGGCACCCGCCGAACCTGCCACCCGGCCGTGCAGGGGGCGCCGGGACGACCCGCGAGGACCGTCCCGGAGCTGGGGAAACAGGACGAGGACCGGCCGGCGGCCGGCAGGCCGCCGGACCCGGGGACCGGGCGGACGGGGCATCGCCGATGCCCCGCGCGACCCCCGGTCCGGGGCCGGTCCGGACACCGCGGGACGGGCGGATTCACCACCGCCGCCCGCCCGCGCGGAAAGGTGCCCGGCATCGCGGGCGGCGCCGCACCGCGGCGCGCGCGGCGCGGTGCCGGTCGCCGCGCGCCATGCCGCGGCGAGATCTCCACCTGCGCAGCGGTACCCTTGGGCAGCGGACCGTGCGCGCGTATCGAGTCATCACTCGCCTGCGGCACGTTCGTCTCCTGCACAACACCCGATACGCCGAGCGAGGTCTCGTGGGCTCTGTCATCAAGAAGCGCCGCAAGCGGATGGCCAAGAAGAAGCACCGCAAGCTGCTGAAGAAGACGCGCATCCAGCGCCGCAACAAGAAGTGAGCACGCCGGTCGCTCAGCCGTAAGGGGTGGGGCGCACAGTGCCTGCCGAGCCGGGGCCCGCAAGGCCCGCCGCGGCCCGTGTCGTCCTCGTCACGGGCGTCTCCCGTTTCCTGGGGGCGCGGGTCGCGCACGCCCTGCAGGCCGACCCGGGGATCGAGCGGGTCATCGGGGTGGACACCGTGCCGCCCACGATGCCGCTCGGCCGCACCGAGTTCGTGCGGGTGGACATCCGCACGCCCGGCATCGCGAAGATCATCTCGTCCGCCCGGGTCGACACCGTGGTGCACCTCAACCTGGTCACCTCGGCGTCGGTGCCGCGGGCGAAGGTGAAAGAGCTCAACGTCATCGGGACGATGCAGCTCCTCGGGGCGTGCCAGCGCTCGCCCGACGCGCGCAAGCTCGTCGTGCGGTCCTCGGCCGCCGTGTACGGCTCCTCCGCGATGGACCCGGCCGTGTTCACCGAGCGGGACGAGCCCGTCGAGGCGCCGACGTCCGGGTACGCCAAGGACGCCGTCGAGGTCGAGGGGTACGTCCGCGGGCTGACCCGGCGCCGCTCCGACCTGACGGTGTCGGTGCTGCGGTTCGCCAACTTCGTCGGCCCCGGCGTCGACTCGCCGCTCACGCGGTACCTGCGCATGCCGGTCGTCCCGACGGTGCTGGGCTTCGATCCGCGGCTCCAGTTCGTGCACGAGGACGACGGCATCGAGGTGCTGCGGCGGATGACCGTCGAGGACCACCCCGGCTGCTACAACGTCGCGGGCGACGGCGTGCTCCTGCTGTCGCAGGCGCTGCGCCGCGCGGGCCGTCCCTACGTGCCCGTCCCGGCGCCGTCGATCTCGCTGTTCGGCGACATGGGACGGCGGTTCGCGGGCATGTCGGGGTTCTCGCCCGAACTGCTGCGCTGGCTCACCTACGGCCGGGTCATCGACACCGCGGCCCTGGAGGAGGAGCTGGCATGGCGCCCGAAGTACGGGACGGAGGCGGCCTTCGCCGACTTCGTCGCCGCCCAGGGGCTCGGCCACCACGGCCCGGCCGCCCGGCTGGCGTCGCTGCTGCGCGGCTGACCGGGTCCCGCCCGCCGCGCGCCGAGCGGCGGGCCCGGGGGAGGACACCGCGCGGCCCGCGCCGCGCGGGGAAGGAGGCAGGATGATGCACGCCCGCCACGAGGACGACGAGGGCGCGCAGGTCATCCGGCTCGCCTCGGCCCGCCACGACGGCGGCGAGGCGAAGGAGTCCGGCGGCGACGCCGGCGCCGGTCCCGGGCCGCTCGAACGCGGCATCGCGTCCGGCCTGGCCTTCCTGCGCCGCCGCATCTCCGGCGAGTACGAGGTCGACGAGTTCGGCTACGACCCGGACTTCAACGAGAACATCCTGCTCCCCGCCGCCCGCGCCCTCTACGAGCACTGGTTCCGCGTCGAGGTCGAAGGCGTCGAGAACGTCCCCGCCGAAGGCGGCGCGCTCATCGTCGCCAACCACTCCGGCACCCTCCCGCTCGACGCGCTGATGCTGTCGGTCGCGCTGCACGACAACGCCCGCCGGTGCGTCCGGCTCCTCGGCGCCGACCTCGTCTACCAGGTGCCCGTCCTCGCGCACCTGGCCCGCAAGGCCGGCCACACCCTCGCCTGCCAGGCCGACGCGGCCCGGCTGCTCGGCAAGGGCGAGCTCGTCGGGGTGTTCCCCGAAGGCTTCAAGGGCGTCGGCAAGCCGTTCGCCGACCGCTACAAGCTGCAGCGCTTCGGCCGCGGCGGCTTCGTCGGCACCGCGCTGCGCGCCGGCGTCCCGATCGTCCCCGCCGCCATCGTCGGCGCCGAGGAGATCTACCCCAAGATCGGCGACCTGCGGCCGCTCGCCCGCCTGCTCGGCCTGCCCTACTTCCCCGTCACCCCGACGTTCCCGCTGCTCGGCCCCGCCGGGCTCGTCCCGCTGCCGTCCAAGTGGATGATCCGGTTCGGCGAGCCGATGACGCTGGAGGAGTACGCCGCCGAGGACGCCGACGACCCGATGACCCTGTTCAACCTCACCGACCACGTCCGCGAGAACGTCCAGCAGATGCTGTACGACACGCTGCTGCGCCGCGGCCCGGCCTTCTTCTGACCGCCTCCCCGCCCGCGCCCTAGGGTGATCGCATGCCCTCGCTGCGCACCCGGATGGTCGCCCGTGACCAGGCCGAACCCCACCGCGTCTCCAGCCCCCTGGAGCTGCTGTTCGACCTGACCTTCGTCGCCGCCGTGTCGCAGATCGCCGGACGGCTCGCCCACGCGACCGAGGACGGCCACGCCGGGCACGCCGCCGGCGCGTTCCTCGCCGTGTTCTTCGCGATCTGGTGGGCGTGGATGAACTTCACCTGGTTCGCGTCCGCCTACGACACCGACGACGTCCCCTACCGCGTGATGACGTTCGTGCAGATGGCCGGCGTCCTCGTCCTCGCGGCGGGCGTCCCGTCGGCGTTCGACGGCGACTTCACCACCGTCACCATCGGCTACCTCGTCATGCGCGTCGGCCTGGTGAGCCTGTGGGTGCGCGCCGCCATCGCCCACCCCGACGGCCGCGCCACCGCGCTGCGCTACGCGATCGGGGTCTCGCTCGTCCAGGTGCTGTGGCTGTCCCGGCTCGCGCTGCCCGGCGACGGCCCGGTGTGGGCGTTCGTCGTCTGCGCCCTCGCGGACCTGTCCGTCCCGCTGTTCGCCGAACGCCCCGGCATGACCACCTGGCACCCGCACCACATCGCCGAACGGTACGGCCTGTTCACCATCATCCTGCTGGGCGAGAGCGTCCTCGCCGCCACCAACGCCGTCCAGGGCGCCGTCGCCCACGGCCTCAGCGCCGGCCTCGTCGTCATCGCCCTCGCCGGCCTCGCCGTCCTGTTCGCGATCTGGTGGATCTACTTCTCCGAACCCGCCGGTGAGGGCCTCGAAGCGCGCCGCGACCGCTCGTTCATCTGGGGCTACGGCCACTACGCCATGTTCGCGGCCCTCGCCGCCCTCGGCGCCGGGCTGGAGGTCGCCGTCGCGTCCGCCGGCGAGGGCGAGCACACCATCGAGGCGGGCCCGGCCACCGTCGTCGCCGCCATCGCCGTCCCCGTCGCGATCGTCCTCGCCATGCTGTGGGCCCTGCACGCCCCGCTCGGCAGCGTCACCATCCCGCCGCTGTTCATCGCCGTCGCGGTCGTCCTCACGCTGCTGACCGTGCTCGCCGCGGACACCCTCGGCGTCGCCGCCTCGCTCACCGCGATCGCCGTCGTGCTCGTCCTGCTCCTCGCCGCCACCCTCGTCCGCAAGACCCGGACCGCCGCCACTCCCTGACCGTCCGCGCTTCTACGATCACATTCCGTTATGATCTTGGACGCAGAGGCACCGGCCAGCAGGGGGACCATCATGCTCCGTCGAATCCGGCTCGCGACGACCACGCTCGCGCTCGCGGCGGGAACCCTCGCGCCCGCCGCGCCGCCCGCCGCCGCCGACGACCCGCCCCAATGCCTGCAGGACGCGGTGTGCCTCTACGAGAACCCCGACTTCACCGGCGCCGTCACCGTCCTCCGCCTCGACCGGCTCCCCTCCCAGTGCGCGTCCCTGCCCCAGACCGTCCAGTCGGGCGTCAACAACACCCCGTACTTCGTCAGCCTCTACGACGCCCCGGCCTGCTCCGGCAGCAGCCGCGTCGCCCTCCTGCCCGCCCACTCCGCCAAACCCGCCTTCACCGCCCCCATGCACGCCTACTTGTAGCGTTATCCGCGGCTTCGTGGCCCGCCGCTAGGATCATCGGGTTCGCGCCGCAGGCGCGCGACCGGACGACGGGGGCTCCCATGACAGCCGAGATCACCGCGCACGAGGTACAGGTCGACGTCGGCGGGCCCGCGCCGATGAACGCGTTCCTGGCCCTCCCATCCGGGACCGGCCCGCACCCGGCGGTCCTCGTCTGCTCCGAACTGTGGGGCCTGACGGACCAGGTCCGCGGCATCGCCCGGCAGGTCGCCGCCCTCGGCTACGTCGCCATCGCACCGAACCTCTACCACCGCTCCGGCCCCGAGACCGCGTCCGGCTTCCCCGAAAGCGACGCCAACCGCACCCGCGCCTTCGAGCTCCTCGGCCGCCTCACCCGCGACGACGTCGAAGCCGACCTCCGCGCCTGCGTCGCCCACGCCCGCGAGCACGGCGCCGCCGGGAAGACCGGCGTCCTCGGCTTCAGCCTCGGCGGCCACATCGCCTTCTTCGCCGCCACCCGCCTCGACCTCGCCGCCGCCGCGATCTACTACCCCGGCTGGCTCCCCGTCGCCGGCACCGCGCTCAGCCGCCCGGCCCCGCTGCTGGACGAGGCCCCCGCCCTCGCCGCCCGGGACGTCCGCACGCTGATGTTCTTCGCCGAATTGGACCACGTCATCGACGCGGCCCAGCGTGACCAGATCGGCGCCGCCCTGGAGTCCGCCGGCGTCCGCCACGAGGAGATCGTCTACCCGGGCGCGCAGCACGCCTTCTTCTTCCCGGGCCGCGAGCCTTACGACGAATCCGCCGCCCAGGACTCCTGGACCCGCGTCCGCACCCTCTTCGAGACCGAACTAACCGAGTAGCCCGCCCGCCCGCCGTCTCCCGCCACCACCAACACCGCGCTGGGGCACGCATGGGGATCGGGCACTTGAGGGCCCGGGCTCTGCGATGGATCGGGCGCTTTGGGGGTCGAGGGCTCGGGGTCGGGGGTTCAGGGGTCTCGGGGAGGCCGTCCCTCGGGGGCGGAGTCTTGGGGGCGGAGTCACGGGGGATCGGGAGAAGGGTGTCCCGGGGCAGTGGAGTAGGGAAGTGGCGGGATTGGGCGCAGAGGCGGTGGGGGCGGCGCTGGCGTACGGGGCCGCCCCTCCAAAGTCAAGGGCGCCTTCGGCGTCGCTACGCGATGGACTTCGTCCACCCTTGACTTTGGAGCCTCTGCGGCCCCTGGGCAGGTGATGGGG
>NZ_WBMR01000243.1 GCF_008923365.1 Actinomadura montaniterrae | reverse complement strand
GTCCGTGCCGGGGGCGGGCGCGGGCGCGCCGGGCGGGCGGGCCCCGGGCGGCGCCGCCGGCTGCGCGGGCGTCATCGTCATGGGGAGCCCTCCTGAAGGGACAGCGTGATGGTCGTCCAGGCGCCGACGTGGACGCGGTCGCCGTCGCCGAGGGGGCGGGCCCCGGGCGGCGCCGCCGGCTGCGCGGGCGTCATCGTCATGGGGAGCCCTCCTGAAGGGACAGCGTGATGGTCGTCCAGGCGCCGACGTGGACGCGGTCGCCGTCGCCGAGGGGGACCGGCGTGTTCACCGCGATCGGGTCGGCGCCGCCGTTCACCGTCGTCCCGTTGGTGGAGCCGGGGTCGACGAGCAGCCAGCCGCCCTCGGGCCGGGCGAGCAGCACCGCGTGCAGGTGCGAGACGCCGGGGTCCTCGGGCGGGCCGCCGAGGTCGATCTCCGGGACGGTCGCGCGGGACGCGCTGCGGCGGCCGATCCTGATCTGCTCGCCGAGCAGCGGGACGCGGCGCTCCGGGCAGTACGGCGGGAACTCCAGGGACCCCGAGTCGGGGCCCTCCTGCGCGATCACCGAGGCGTAGTACTCGCGGTCGGCGGTGATCACCGCGGACCAGCGGGCCGGGGCGTCCGGCGCGGGTCCGGGCTCCTCGCCCGCCTGCGCGGTTCCGGTCGCGAAGTCGTAGCCGCAGTTCTCGCAGAACCGGCCGCTGCGGGGGGTGTCGCAGTCGGGGCAGGCCTCGGGCGACGGCTCCTCCTGCGCCGGGCGCGGGGCGGCGCCCGCCCCGGCGGGTTCGGCGATCGAGACGGCGCCGTGCTCGACCATGGTGTACTCGGCGCGCGGCGCCCCCTCCATGAGGTCGCCGCACACGTCGCAGTAGTCGTCGGCGGCGGACACGTGCCCGTTCGCGCAGACCGGCATGGACCTCAGCTCCCGGCCTCGTCCGGCGGCGTGCCCGGCGGTCCGTCGGGCGGCGCGTCCTGCGGCGGGGGCGCGTCCTGCGGCGGCGCGGCCGGGGTGTCGGCAGGCGGCGCGGCCGGGGGCAGGTCGTTCTTGCGGGTGCGGGCGGTCCGGACGGTCCGCACCGAGCGGGTGTCGAGCGACATCTCGTCGGCCTTCGCCACGTCCGCCTTCAGCCGGACGGTGCCCGTCGCCGGGTCGATGACGTCCACCACCTTGTCCAGCAGCCCCGCGATCTGCTCGTTGCCGACCTCGCGGGCCAGCACCACGGCGCGGCCGAGCCGGGCCGTCGCGGTGTCCTCGTCGCCGTCCCGCCGGGCCTCCAGCCCCTCCTGGATCGCGTCCGCCAGCTCCGACTGCCCGGTGTGGTGCGCGACGCGCCCGTTGATCCGCGTCGAGCGGGCCTCGTCGTCGGTCCACTCGGCGAGGACGTTCCCGGACGCCAGCTCCCGCTCGCCCGCGCCGTCCGAGCCCGGCGCGATCAGCTTCACCCACGCGGCCCGCATCTGCCGCCCGATGTCGCCCGGCGGGACCTCCACGCACAGGTGGTACTCGCGGTTCTCGCTGCCCCACGCGCCGAGCGGGAAGTCTGCGGTCTGCGCGCCCGACTCCCTCCGCTTGGCGGTCAGGTCGTCCACGGCCGGCACCATCTGCTTGAGGAACCGCAGCTCCGCGTGCTGCGGCGTCCACACGCGCAGCGCCACGTCCGCGACGTGCTTGCTCATCGCGGACCGCGTCATCGCGAGGAAGTCGGCCTCCAGGTCCTTCGGGTCGGGGACGTCGAGGAACCCGCCCAGCAGCGCCGAGGTGATCTTGCGGAGCTCGGCGACCTCCCAGTCGGTGCCGACGCCGCGCGCGTCGCACAGGAAGTGCCCGGAGCAGTGCCGCAGCGCCGCGTCCAGCTCCTCGGCGCTCTCGTGCTGGTTCTTGCCGTCGGTCAGCAGGATCGCGTGCTTCACCGCGCCGTCCTGGCCCTCGAACAGCCGGTCCGCAAGCCGCAGCCACGACCCGATCGCGGTGCCGCCCGCCGCCTCCAGCCGGCCGACGGCGTTCGCCGCGCTGCGCCGCGTCGACGCGCTCGCCTCGACCAGCCGCTCCCCCTGCGGGTAGATCATCCTCGGCCGGTTCGCGCCCGCGACGACCGCGAACCGCACCCCGTCGCGCAGCACCCCGACCGCCGCCTTCGCCGCGCGCCGCGCCGCGGCCATCTTGCCGCCGTACGACATCGACCCGGACGTGTCGATGATGATGATCTCCGCGGCGCCGCCCTCGGCGGGCGGGCCGTCGTCGTCGGCGTCCGGGCGCCGGGCCTCGACGGTGACGATGGCGTGCATCTCCCGCCCGCCCGCCGGGAGGTAGGGGTTCTGGTCCACGCGGATCGTGAACTCGGGACGTTCGCTCATCAGCCGGGCTCCCTCGTCGGGTCGGGCGGCGGGAACTCGATGACCACCACCGTCACGTTGTCGTGTCCCCCCGCGTCCAGCGCCGCCCGCACGAGCCGCCGCGCCGCCCCCAGCGGCCCCGCCTCCCCGGCCGCCTCCCCGCCGGCCCCGGCCTCCCCGCCGGTACCGCCCGCCCCGGCCGCCCCGGCCGCCTCGCCGAGCGCGACCGACGCCAGCGCCGCCGCGTCCGGAAGATCGTTCCAGAGCCCGTCGCTGCAGATCAGCACGAGCCCCGGGCCGTCCGGCTCGTACGCGGCGAGGTGCGCCTCGAACGCGCCCGCCTCCGCGCCCATCCACGCCGTCAGCATGTGCGCGCGGCGGTCCGCCCGCGCCGCCGCCGCGGTCAGCTCGCCCCGCGCGACCGCCTGCACCGCCCACGAGTCGTCCGTGGTCAGCGGGTACGACTCGCCCGCCGACAGCCAGTAGGCGCGGCTGTCGCCCAGCCAGCCGACCGTGACCCGCCCCGCCGCCACCACCGCCGAGACGAACGTGCACGCCGGGCCGGGCCCGCCGTCGCCGTCGGCGAGCGCCGCGACCGCCTCGCCCGCCCGCCCCACGGCCTCCCGGGTCGCCTCGCCCGGGCCGGCGCCCGCCGCGATCCGGTCCAGCAGTACCGCCGACGCCGTCTGCGCCGCGGCCCGCGCCGCCTCCCGCGACCCCGGCGCCGTCGCGACGCCGTCGCAGACGACCCCGCACGCCCCGTCCGGCAGCCGCGCCAGCGCGAACGCGTCCTCGTTGTGGACGCGGCGCAGCCCCGGGTCGCTGATGCCGGCGCCGAGCGCGGGCCGCCCGTCCACCACCAGGTGCGCCTCGGCGTGCTCGTCCGCGCCAGGCTGCCGCAGCCCGCACGCCTCGCAGAACCCGTCCGCCGTCACGGCCCAGCTCCCGCAGTCGCGGCAGGCGGCGCCGCCGTGCGCGCCCGCGTTCCGGTCCCCGTTCATCGTCAGAACAGCGTCCTCGGGCGGACGGCGTTGGCGCGCTTCACCATCGCGTGGCGGTGTCCCGGGCCGTCCGCGAGCTTGGCGAGCACCCGGTAAGTCTCCTCCAGCTTCGCCCGCAGTCGAGGCTCTTCGAGGGGGATGCCGAGGATGTCCTTTTCCGGCCGCAGCTGCGCCGGGGTCCGGTCGGCCCGCAGCCAGCCGAGCGCGGCCTCCAGCACCTCCGCGACGAACGCCGAGTACCGCTCGGTGTCCAGCCGCAGCGACCGCAGCCGCCGCCCCGCCTCCACCAGCGCCGCCGCGTTCAGCTCCCCGGCCGGACGGCCCCGCACCGCCGCCCCGACCGCGCCGAGCTGCGCGGCCAGGTAGTGGCTGGAGATCCGCGGCACCGAGTCCAGGACGCGCCCCGCGCTGCCCCGGTCGCCGCCCGCCAGGTACGCGCGGGCCAGCCCGAACGCGGCGCTGACGTGCGTCGGGTCGGTGCGCCAGACCGTCGCGTAGAAGCGCCCGGCCGCCACGTGCTCGCCCAGCAGCTCCTTGCAGAAGCCGAGCGCCAGCTTCGGCGCCTGCTCGCCCGGCATCAGGTCGTACAGGTCGGAGAACACGGCGGCGGCGTCGGCGGCGCGGCCGTCCGCCAGCGCACGCGCGCCCCGGTACCAGTCGACCCGCCAGTCGTCGGGCTGCTCGGCCTCCAGCTCCTGCAGCAGCCGCGCGGCGACGTCCAGGTCGCCCAGCTCGATCCGCACCCGGACCAGCGCGAACCGCACCTCCCGCGACGCCACCGGCGCCGCGGCCAGCGCCGCCGCGAGATCGCCCGGGTCGCGGGCGGTCAGGCCCGCGAGGAACGCGGCGGCCGGGTCCGAGCCATGCACCAGCGGGACGGGCAGGGCGATCGCCGCCGCGGCCGGCTCCAGCGGCGCCAGCACCGGCGCCGCCCCGTTCCGCGCCGGGTCGGGCTCGATGATGTCGGTCCCGGCGGTGTGCTGCTCGGGCCCGAACAGCGGCGACGGCGCCGGACGGGCCTTCCCGTCCTCCGCCGACAGCACCTCCCGCAGCACGCCCGTCAGCTGCTCGGCCATCTCCGCGGCGCTCTGGAACCGGCGCTCCGGATCGGGATGCGTCGCCCGGCGCAGCAGCCGGTGGTACGACTCGTGCCGCTGGAACAGCGGCACCTCCTCGCGCGGCGGCAGGCTGCGCAGGTGCCGCCGCGTGTAGCCGCGGAACGGGAAGCTCAGCACGGCGAGCGTCCGGCCGACCGTGTACAGGTCCGACACGATCGACGGCCCCGTCGAGCCGATCTCCGGCGCCTGGTAGCCGGGCGTGCCGAAGATCGGGCTGTCCACGTCGAACGCGCGCCGCACGCCGCCGAGGTCGATCAGCTTCAGCTGCTCCTCGGACTGGATCGCGTTGTCCGGCTTGAAGTCGCAGTACAGCAGGCCGACGCCGTGCAGGTAGCCGAGCGCGCTCAGCACCTCCAGGCCGTAGGCCAGCACCTGCCCGAGCGGCAGCGCCGCCTGGTCGCCCTCCTCGTCGCGGCGCGCGAGCAGGATCTCCTTCAGCGACCGGCCGCCGACGTACTCCATCACGATGTAGCCGGAGTCGCCGTGCCGCACGAAGTTGTAGATCTTGACGATGTTGGGGTGCTCGACCTCGGCGAGGAACGCCCGCTCGGCCGCGGCGGCGGCGAGCGAGTCGGCGTCGCCGGTGTCCAGCAGGCCCTTCAGCACCACCCACCGCTCGCTGACGTTGTGGTCGCGTGCCAGGTACACCCAGCCGAGCCCGCCGTGCGCGAGGCAGCCCAGCACCTCGTACTGCCCGCCGAGCACATCGCCGGGCTTCAGCTTCGGGGTGAACGAGAACCGGTGCCCGCAGGACGCGCAGAACCCCTCGGTGCGGCCCGGCCGCCCGTCCCGGCCGCGGCCGACCTTCTCGCCGCACCGGCTGCAGTACCGCCGGTTCTCCGGGACCTCCGGGTTCTCCATGATCGCGGACGCGGGGTCACGGAACGGCACCGGCGGCACCTCGACCAGCCCGGCGCCGAGCATCCCGCGCCGCGCCGACCCGGTGGAGCCCGTCCCGCGCGTCCCGCCGCGCGACGCGGTGCGGCCCGAGCCCCCGGACCCGCTCGTCGGCTCACTGCCCGTCCCGCCGGACCCGCCGGTCCCCGACGGACCGGACGGCCCCGTCCCCGAGCCGGGGCCCGTGCCCGAAGCCGGCGCGCCGGTGCCCGACGGTCGCGTCCCCGGCGGCGCACCGGCGCCCGGCCCGTCGCCTCCTCGCCAGGACGCCGGCCGCTCGACCGACGTCGCCGGCGCGTTCACCACCGTCACCGGAGCCGGAGCCTGCGCGGAGGCCGGTGCCGAACCGCGTGCCTGCGCCTGCACGGAACCGGCGGACGGCGGCCCCGCGAGCGGCCCGGACGGCGGCGCCGTCACCGGGCCCGATCCCCCCGGGTCCGCGGGCGGCGGCTCGGCGAGCGGCGCCATCCCGCACACGTCGCAGAAGCCGTCCCCGCCGACCTCGCCGGTGCAGCCGGGCTGGGTGCATCGGGTCATGTGGTCCCCGTCCCGTCGTTCTCGCGCGCCCTGATCTCGCGTTGGTACTCGGCCAGCAGCGCGGTCGCCCGGCGCAGGTCGCACGGCGCCGACCACAGCACGTCACGGGCCCGCCCGTGCAGCGCCGTGAGCGCCTCGTCCTCGGCGAGGCCGAGCCGCGCCGCCTTCGCCCGGTACGCCTCCAGGCGCCCGCGCAGCTCGCCCCGCCGGTCGAGGAGCCCCTCGCTGAGACGCAGATCGTCGCGCGCCCGTTCCAGCGCCTCCGCCGCCGCGCTCTCCAGCGCCGCGACCCGGCCCGCCATCTCCACCCAGCGGCCCGCCTCCCGCAGCCGCTCCAGCGCCGCGAGCCGGTGCCGCAGCCCGTCCCCGAGCCCCCGCGCCGGCGGCGGCACGTTCGGCGCGTGGATCTTCAGCAGCACCGTCGCGTGCGCCTCGCACGCCCGCCGCTCGGTGTCCTCCACCCGCTCGATCGCCTCGCCCAGGCCCGCGACCAGCTCGGCGTACTCGTCGCGGAGCCGCGCCACGCCCGCCAGCTCGTCCTCGATCGACCGCAGCGACGCCCGCACCCGGTCCAGCCGGGACGTGTCGGGCCTGCCGTCCGGGCACAGCGACAGCGGGTCGGTGCGGACCAGCCGGCCGAGCGCGGTCAGCTCGCGGCCCAGCCGGTCCAGGTCCGGATGCCGGGTGCCGTCGAGGGAGTGCGCCAGCCGCGCCGTCCGCTGCCAGCTCTCCTCCGCCTCCTCCAGCGGCGCCAGCAGCGCCGACCACGCCGCGTCCGCCGCCGCGACCTCCTTCGCCACGAACGCGAACGCGTCGGACATCATCCCGACCGCCTCGTCCAGCGTCGCGCGCTTCTCCTGCGGGCCGAGCAGCGTCCGGTCCTCGAGGGGGATCTCGCCGTCCGGCAGCTCCACCGACCGCCCCGACAGCATCCCGGTCAGCTCCACCAGCGTCGCCACGTCCGGCCGCGACGACCGGTCGCGCAGCGCGCACGCCTCGTCCAGCACCCGCTGGTAGGCGTCGAAGACCCGCCACAGCAGCGTCAGCCGGGCCCGCACCTTCTCCCACCGCCGCCACGTCTCGCCCGCGAGCCGGGCGCCCTTCAGCAGCCGGACGCCGGTGTGGCCGTCGAGCTCCAGCAGGGACGCCGCGATCCGCTCCCGCTCCGCGCCGAGCGTCCGGAGGGCATGGTCGACCCCCTCCCGGCTCATGGGCGCGGCGGCCCCGGCCCCGCTCTCGTCCACCTCAGCCCCGCGTTCGGTTCTCTCGGCCCCGTGCGCGCCCCCCGGTCCCGGCGGCCTGGGAGCAAAGGACCGCTCAAGTATCGGGCACGCTCTCTCCAACAAGTGTGATCCGTGACACTTGGCGACACAAGCGCCTGTCCTCGCGGGACAGGCCCCCGCGGGGGTGGGACGATCAGCGCGGGCCCGTACCCTGGTGCGCCGGGAACCTCGCCGCCCGAGGCGGCGTTACGCAGGTAGGCCCAGATGAGAGGAGTGGTGAGTCCGCGGTGTCGGACCCCAGCCATAGACCCGGTGCCCCATGCTGAGCGCGGCGCTGGGACTGCTCGCGGTGATCGTTCTCACCGCCGCCACCGGATACTTCGTCGCCCAGGAATTCGCCTACGTCGCCGCCGACCGCGCGGCCCTCGAGCAGGCCGCGGCGCGCGGTGACGCGTCCGCCCGCCGGGCCGCGAAGGTGATCGGGCGGCTGTCGTTCATGCTGTCGGGCGCGCAGCTCGGCATCACGATGACCACGCTGGTCGTCGGGTTCATCGCCAAGCCCGCCCTGGCCGGGCTGATCCAGCCGCTGCTGGACGCCGCCGGGATCCCCGAGGGCGCGACCGGCGCGATCGCGCTGGCCGCCGGGTTCGTCCTGGCCACGCTGATCCAGATGCTGCTCGGCGAACTGTTCCCCAAGAACCTCGCCTTGGCCCGCGCCGAGTCCTTGGCGCGCGCGCTGGCCTCGTCCACGCTCGTCTACCTGACGGTGGCGGGGCCGCTGATCCGGCTGTTCGACCGCGCCGCCACGCGGCTGCTGCGCACCGTCGGCGTCGAACCCGTCGAGGAACTGCACAGCGGCGCCACCCTGGAGGAGCTCGGCGACATCATCGGCAAGTCGCAGAGCTCCGGGCACCTGCCCGCCGACCTGTCCGGCCTCCTCGACCGCGCCCTGTCGTTCGGCGACCTCACCGCCGACGAGGTCATGGTCCCGCGCCCGCAGGTCAGCACGCTGCCGTCCACCGCGCCCGCCGCCGACCTCGTCGCGCTGATCCGCGAGACCGGGCACAGCGCCTACCCCGTCTACGACGGGGAGGTCGACGACGTCATCGGCGTCGCCGGTGTCCGCGAGGTCGCCGACGACGCGCTCGACCCCGCCACCCCGGTCGGGCGGATCGCCCGGCCCGCGCTGCTCGTCCCCGGCAGCCAGCCGCTGTACGGCGTCATCGAGCGGATGCGCGAGTCCGGCGAGGAGTTCGCCTGCGTCGTCGACGAGTACGGCGGCCTCGCCGGCATCCTCACCTTCGAGGACGTCGCCGAGGAGCTCGTCGGCGAGATCGCCGACGAGACCGACGCCCGCGAGGACGCCCCCACCACCGGCCCCGACGGGTCCTGGCTCGTCGACGCCGGCATGCGCATCGACGAGGTCGTCCGCCTCACCGGCCTCGACCTGCCCGAAGGCGACGCCTACGACACGCTCGGCGGCCTCGTCATGGCCGAGCTGCGCCGCCTCCCCTGCCCCGGCGACCGGCTCACCGTCGCGCTGGACGGCGCGTCCGGCCACGGCGAGCCGGACGGCGCGTCCGGGCACGCCGAGCTGGAGGTCGTCAGCGTCGCCCGCCGCGTCGCCGAGAAGATCCGGATCCGCACGGCCGCCGCGCCGGCGCCGGCGGACCGCCCCGAGATCTCCGACCCGCCCTGCGCCGCACCGCGCCCCGAGGAGGCGTCGTGGACCCGCTGACCTCCCTGCTCGTCACCGTCCTGCTGCTGATCGGGAACGGCTTCTTCGTCGCGTCGGAGTTCGCGCTCGTCGCCGCGAACCGGTCCCAGCTCGAACGCGCCGCCGGGAAGGGCAGCCGACCCGCCGCGGCGGCCGTCGCGGGCGTCCGCGAGCTGTCGCTGATGCTCGCCGGCGCGCAGTTCGGCATCACGATGTGCTCGCTGGGCCTCGCGATCGTCACCGAGCCCGCGTTCGAGCACCTCCTCGAACCGCCGCTGCACGCCATCGGCGTCCCCGAGGCGGGCGCCAAGGCCGCGGCCCTCGCCTGCGCCCTCGGCGTCATCACGTTCCTGCACATGGTCGTCGGCGAGATGGCGCCGAAGTCGTGGGCGATCGTGAACCCGGAACGCTCCGCGGTCCTGCTCGCGCTGCCGTTCCGCGGGTTCGCGAAGGTGTCCCGCCCGATCCTCGCGGCGCTGAACGCCACGACCAACGGGCTGCTGCGGCTCGTCCGGGTCACCCCCCGCGACGAGCTCGACGAGCACACCGACCCGGCCCGGCTCAGCCACCTCGTCGGCGAGTCCCGCCGCCTCGGCCTCATCGGGCGCCACGACCACGAGCTGCTCCGCCGCGCGATCTCCGCGCGCGAGGCCACCGTCCGACACCTGGTCATCCCGGCCTCGTCGGTGACCACCATCGACGCGGGCGCGTCCGCCGCCGACATCCGCCGCACCGCGACCGCGAGCGGCCACAGCCGCCTGCTCGTCCGCGGCCCGGACGGCGCCGCGACCGGCATCGTGCACGTCCGCGCCGCCATCACCGAACCCGACGGCGACCGCTCCGCCGGCGACCTCGCCTACCCGGCGCCCGCCCTCACCGCGGAGACCACCGTCCTCGACGCCGTCAGCCGGATGCGCCGCGCCCGCGCCCAGCTCGCCGTCGTCAACGGCGACCGCGGCGGCTTCGCCGGCATCGTCACCCTCGACGACCTCCTCGCGGAGCTCCTGGCCACCAACCCGCACTGACCGCCGGGTGAAGATCATCACGCCCGCGCAGATGATCGTTTCGATGTGAGACGTTAGACGCGGGCAGAAGGGGACACATACGGCCCCGGGGTCGAACTCGGACGGGATGGCGTCGGTGAACCACTCAACGGAACCCAACGGGCCGGACGGCGCGCCGGAGCCCGAGGCCGACGCCCGCCCCGACCTCGAAACGCTGCCGCTGACCGAGCCGGCCGCCGAGGAGACCCCGCCGCTGGGCGTGGAGGAGGTCCCCTGGGGCGGCGCCGAACTCGTCGAGACCGCCTACGCGGAACTGACCGACCGGTACGAGCACCTCCAGACCCTCCTCCAGGACGACGCGCTCGGCTGGACCGCCCAGATCGCCGCCCTCCGCGCCCTCCGCACCGGGCAGGTCGCCGGCGACTGGGAGACCCTCGCCCGCCTCCTCGTCGCCCCCGGCACCCTCGACGAGACCGACGCCGTCCGGCTCGTCCGGACGGCGGACGAACCCGCGACCGTCCGGTCCCTCGTCACGGCCCTCAAGGCCGCCGGCGAGCGCGTCCTGCTCCTCGCCCCGACCACCGAGAAGGCCGCCGAGCTGGTCGAGGCCGTCCAGGACGACGCGGAGATCCGCACCCTCCTCATCGAGACCCACCCGCCCCGGCCGCCCGCCACGCCCGACGGGACCCTCCAGCTCCCGCCCGTTCCCGACACCATCTCCGACTCCGGCTCCGACTCCGCGGTGACGTCCAGGGACGGCTACGGCTCCAACGGAACGGTCGAGTTCAAGCCGGTGACCGGCCTCCCCGAGCCCGGCGCGGCGGCCGCAGGCGCGACGCGAGCCGAGCCCCTCCCCGCCCCCGTGCAGGCCGACACCCCGCCGCCCGCCGCACCGCCCGCAGGCGAGGCGAGCGCCGCGGAAACGACCCGAGCCGAGCCCCTGCCCGGCCCCATCGACGACGACGTCCCGCCCGGCGCGGAGCCGAGGGAGAGCTCACCGGCCGATTGGTACGCCCAGCCCATCGCCCCCGAGGCGGACGTCCCGGAGGTGACGCCGGCCGAGCAGCTCAGCCCCGACGCGAGCGCCGGCGCCCCGTCTGCGGAGACCCAGGCGCTTCCCGTCGTCACGAGTGACGCCGAGGCCCCCGACCCGGCGCGTCCGGAGGATGAGCCCGCGCACGACGCGGGTGAGGGGTCTGGGCACGGGGTGTCCGAGGCGTTGCTGGGCAGCGGGGCTCCGGAGACGTGGGTCATGGGAGCCGGGCTGCGGGCCGTCGGCGAGGGGTGGCCTCGGACGTGGCGGGCCGAAGCGGGGGTGCTGCGGCGCGGGTTGATGCTGCTGGAGCAGTGGCCTCGGGACGCGGAGGCGCTCGCGGCGGTGCGGGCGGAGGTCGCCGCGCGGAAGGAGGCGCTGGACGCGGAGCTGGCGGCGCTGGCGGCCGGGATCGAGGAGGCGCGGGACGCGGCGCAGAGCGCGGAGGAGCGGGCCGCCGAAGCGGAGGCCGAGGCGGAGCGGCTCGTCGCGGTGCAGCGCGAGGCGGAGGAGGAGCTGGCGGGCCCCCGCGCGGAGGCGGAGCGGTTGCAGGCGGCCGCGGACGCGGCGGGCGCCGAAGCGAGCGAGTTGACGCGGGTCGCGGACGAGGCGTACGCGCGGTGTACGCAGCTGGATCAGCGGGCCCGCGAAGCGCAGGACGAGCTCCGGGGCGCCCAGCAGGTGGAGGCGTCGTTGAAGGACGAGCTGGCGCGCGCGCAGGAGGCGTTGCCGGCGGCGATGGAGGAGGCGGACAGGCTGGCCGCCGTGGACGCGGACGCGTCGGCGGAGGGGCATGCCGCCTACTACCGGCTGGTGTCGGCGGAGTCGGCGCTGGCGGCGGTGCGGCGGAAGATGACGCTGCCGCAGCGGCTGCACGTGGCGGCGCCGCCGTCGGATCTGAAGAGCATCCGCGCGGAGGTGCGGGCGCGGACGCGGGACGCGGACGAGGCGGCGAAGCGCGCGCAGGAGGCGAAGGACGCCGCTGAGCGGGCGGAGGCGCACCGGCAGGGCCTCGCGACGTTCGTGGCGGAGAGCGGGCCGCGGCTGGCGACGGCGCGAGAGGCGCAGGAGCGGCTGACGACGGAGCTGGCGTGGCTGGCGACGGAGCGCGAGACGGCGGGCGCGGAGCACCAGGAGCAGGCGCGGCGTGCGGCGGAGTCGGTGGACCGGGCGACGCAGGCGGGCCTGGAGGCGCGGGCGGCGCACCAGGCCGCACGGGTGATCGAGGAGCGGGTGGAGGCCGCGCGGACGGGCCGGGAGGAGGCCCTGGCCGCGGTGGCGCAGGCGCGTGCGGACGCGGAGGCGGCGGTGGCTCGCGCCGCGGAGACGCGGGCGGAGCTCGACCGGCGCAGCGCGCAGGGTGAGGCGGAGACGACCGCCGGTGAGGCGGAGCTGCGAGCGGCGGTGGAGACGGAGGCGCGCGCGCGGCAGAACGTCCGGGACGTGTTCGGGGCGGACCCCGCGGACGACCCGGACGTCATCGGCGAACGCCGCCGGTCGGCGATGGCGCGGATCGAGGAGCTCAGCGGCCTGCTGGAGAACGGCGAGGTGGACGGCGCCGCCCTCCTGCCCGCCGCCGACCTGGTGATCGGGACGCCGGTGGGCGTGGGCGCGGCCGTGCCGGACGAGCGGTTCGGCGCGCTCGTCGCCGTGGGCGCGCTCGACGACGCCGACTTCCTCGTCGGCGCCGTCAGGGCGGGCCGTTGGATCCTCGTGGGCTCGCCCGAGGACGAGCAGCCGGGGCACGGGACCTTCGCCCGCTGCGCGGTCGCCGCACCCCGGCTAGCCGAGAACGGTCTATGACTTAACGGTCTATGACTCAGTCATCATCATCGTCATCGTCGTCGCCGGGGACGAGGACGTGGAGGAGCCAGCCGACGATGCCGACGACGATCGCGCCCCAGAAGGCCGGCCAGAACCCGCTGACGTGGAACGGCAGGTCGAGGCGGCCGGCGAGCGCGCTGGTCAGCCAGAGCAGCAGGCCGTTCACGACGAGGCCGATGAGGCCGAGGGTGAGGATGTAGAAGGCGCAGCCGAGCGTCTTGACGATCGGCTTGATGACGGCGTTGACCAGGCCGAAGATGACAGCGACGCAGAGCAGTGTCAGCGCCCGGTGGGCGGTGTCCCGGCCGGTGAGCGTGATGCCGTCGATCAGCGCGGTGGCGGCCCAGAGGGCGATCGCGGTGATGACGACCTTGATGAGGATGCGCACAACTCGAGGATGGTAGGGGGTGATCGCGAATTTCATCCCTCTGCGCGGCGATTCGCCGGGCGCGTCGCTCATCATCCGGAACGACCGGGCAGCCGCCCGGGGGGCGCGCAGGCGTCAGTCGGCGCGGTCGAAGAACGGGGAGCGGGCGGAGACCTGGGAGCGCGGCCCGACGCGGGTCGCCTGCGCGCCGGGCGCAGCAGGAGCGGCAGGAGCGGCGGGAGCAGCGGGCGCGGCGGGGGTGGGCGCGGCGGCGCCGCGGCGGGAGAGCGGCGGCGCGCCCGCACCGGAC